>CAZPON010000007.1:0-34077 GCA_964588045.1 uncultured Gemmatimonas sp. | reverse complement strand
GTGTCCGTCACGACACCAACCACCCCGTTCGCGACAGGAGGCGGAAGGGTACTCGGCACCTGCCCACTGGCCGATGAGGCCGCAAGCGCAAGCGCCGGAATGGAGCAGGTGAAGATCCATCGTGCCGATCGACCTACCCGGAAGCCTGTCGCCATGAGCACGCCCAGAGAAGTGGGTGAACCCTTCATGAGGCCTTGCGAGAGATGCGGTCTGCTCACGGGACTGGCAGTTCAGCAGAGGGAAAGCCGGGGAAGGGCTTCCGCGCCACCAACATATCCTCCACGACTCGCACGAACTGCGTATCTGGTAGCACACCATTTACTCGCCAACCGTTTATGAAGATAGTAGGCGTTCCAGCCACCTGCATTTGCTCGCCAAGTGCGAGCCCGGCAGCAACCAGGGGCAGCTCCTTTTCGCTTTCCATGCAGCGAGCGAAAGCAGAAACGTCCGGAACTGCTGCGCTATGAGCAAACAATGACCAGTCGACTCGGCCAAGAAGCTGCTGATTTTGAAACGCCGCGTCAACGAATTCATCAAACTTTCCCTGCTCGCTCGCACATTCGGACGCGCGCGCACCAGCCAATGCATTCCTGTGCACAGGGAGGGGAAAGTGGATGAACGTGTGAGCGATTTTCTCCGGAAAGCGTTCCTGAATGCCTCTCAGTGACGCGTGGAATCGCTCGCAGTAGGGGCACTCGAGGTCCGAGAATTCTACGATCGTGATCGGCGCCGCAGAGGAGCCGGAGGTGTGTCCAGATGCCAACATGGAGCGCCATCCCTTTGTGTATCCAGACGGAATCGTCTGTTCGTTGCCGTCCGAGCCCGGCCAAACCTGACGGTAGAAAAGAAGACCGACCATGGCTATTGCGGCGACGGATAGCGCTCTCGACAGCAAACGATCGACTCCCACGTTCGTCGGCACCTGCATGCGTTGGGTCACAGGTTGATGGAGGTGATCAGTGTAACAGTGTGAGGTCGCACGACACAGCCGGCGCCGCTGCCATCGAGGCCAAATCGTGACGATGGCACGACAGCAGCAGCACACGGCCGACTACATCAAGCGCCCGTTACGATCCGCCGCCGCAGTAGAACGAGTACCCTCCGCTACACAGGTCACAGAATGTCGGTCGATCTCCGCAGAACTGCTCTCCGATAAGGACGGCCGTTTGGCAGTCGGAAAAGCAGGCGTTGGACTCCGTTGCGGCTGCGACCGATTTGGGCCGGAAGGTCATCGCTCCAATCGTGAGTACGATGAAGGCTTTGACTTGCAGGTGTCGAACAGCGTTCATTGCTTTCTCCAAAGAAGGTGGAACGTCACGTTGATCTAAGGATCAGCAAGCATAGGGGCTCGCCACACCAAGCGCCATGTCATTTGTGCCTTTCTTCGGGTGAAATCGGCAGCTACGATACGTATTCGGCCCGCGACGAGGATTGGACTGCTGCTGACTGCGGATTCTGTCGTTGGCGCC
This sequence comes from uncultured Gemmatimonas sp., assembly GCA_964588045.1. Classification (GTDB taxonomy): domain Bacteria; phylum Gemmatimonadota; class Gemmatimonadetes; order Gemmatimonadales; family Gemmatimonadaceae; genus Gemmatimonas. The sequence goes on along the minus strand of CAZPON010000007.1, from coordinate 32,608 downwards.
TTCCCGGATCAAAGGAAGTGCACCGGGCGCTCGACCTCGTCTTTCGTCCGGGCGTGATACGGGCGACAGGCGCGAATGCGGAAACCCCAGTGCGCGGCGAAGCGCAGGCACTCCGCGTTTTCGAGGAGACGCAATCCTTGTCCGCGATGATCGGCGACGATGCCCGCCTTCATCTGATCGAACAACACGTCGCGGGGCACGCCGCCGAACGCGGTGAACGCGTGCTCCAGACTCTGCATCACGGCGAGCGCGGTTTGCGCGGGACGAACTCAACGAACAACAGTCGCGAGTAGCCCAACACGACGAGGACCGCGAGCGGTTGCCCCAGGCGCGCGAAGAGAAGATGGCGCTGGTTTCGAACGATGTGGTGTTCGACGGCTTCGGCGTTCGTCGCATCTGGTGAGCAACGGCCGTCCTAAAACGTCCTAAAACGGTCGTCTGACCGACACCGTGTCGACGCGCGTGAGGGTGACCCGCAAACGACGCCCGTCACGCACGAGGGTCGTGTCGCCAGCGATGCTGCCGTCGCGCCCGATGCGCAACGTGAGTGGCAGGCGGGGCTGGTCGTCCGCCCGTGTCCGGACCACGCCCGCGCGTGCGATGAACGCACTGTCCGCGGCGGGCAATCGACGCACATACACATCGAGCGCGTCCCAGATGGACACCGGCGCACCAACGCGTACGAATTCGACCATGGCGGCCAGCACGCGCGTCGTATCGTTGCCCGGCGCGCTCGGCCTGTCGGCGACGGAGAGCCACACCAGTCTCCGCTCAGCTGCGCCGCGCGGCGACACGACCGGTACGATCCCCGCGCTGTCCGCGGCGTAGCCGACCAGGCTGTAGCCCGGCACAAACGGCGCCTCGATGATGTCGGCGATGGTTTGTGCCACCTCGATCGCTCCCCAACGATATGCCGGACGGTCAACCGTCCGAAACTGCCATGTCGCGGACGAGTCGTCATCGCGCAGGTGAATGCGATACGTACCACGGAAGCGACTCGGCGTGGTGCTGATGCGCTCGAAATCGGCACCCGATACGAGGTTGCGAATGCGCGAACGGATAGGCTCCAGCTCCCGCTGCACCACATGCGCTCGCGCCCACGCACTGACGCGCGAGCGGATCGTATCCGCAGGCACCTTGTCCACCGAATACCAATCGGGTGCTGGCGTGACGCGCTCCCCAAAGCTGAACAGCGCATCGGGCGACGCATACGGCGGCGGCGACGGAGGATAAGTGGTGAGTCCTGTGTTCCTGGGATACGGGTAGTTCCACATGTCAGGAATCACGAGCACCGGTATGCCGTCAACCCACTGATCGCGCGGTGCGAGTGTGGCCACCACGTACCCGGTGTCGCCAGCCTGCGTCCACGCCGTGGTGTCGGTCGGGCGAATGGTGCGACAGTCTGCCCCGTATGGCGCAGCCTGGATGTACGCCCGCGGCTGTGTGTCGGTGATGCCGACCGATGCGAGCACGGACCGGCTTGCGGAGTCCAGTTGCAGCAGGCTGACACGAGCCGATGGCATCAGCGTTTCCGCCGTAGCCAGCATCGAATCGGCGCCCCGTGACGATGTGGAGGACAGCGCCTGCGGTGCGCCGCGCGCCAGGCGCATCATCGTGTCGCGCTCGATGCGGAGCAGGGCCCGCACCTTCCCGGGTGCCAATGTGCAGCGTCGGGCGCCGTCGGCCCCGGCGACGGCCGATGGCCCCACGGGGGCTCGTCCAACTGTCGCTGCAACGACCAGTCCGAGTATCAGGATTCGATGCATACCATGCAGGGTCAGGGAAGCGCCACCTGCTGTTCCTGCCGCAAGATGCAGCGAGGCGCCGAAACATGCGTGCGACACCGATTAGGATCGGATTACTCCGTCATTAGCATTCTCCAGGAGGGGCCTCGCTCGAACCAAACTTCAAGACTCTATCACGCGGGCGCGTCTACGTTGCCACTGTACCCGCCGATCGACGCTTTCGGCTGTGCACCGCAGCCGAGAGCAGAGAGAACAGCAATCCCACCGGCAGCGGCTCGAGGAATGTGAACCCGATGTTCACCAGCGGGTTCTTGTACATCTCCTTGAACTCCGCCATCTCGGTCGTCTTCGCGGCGACTTCCGCTTCCGACGCGCCGGCGGCACGTGCCTTCTCGATGACGTGTGCTGCGTACTTGTCGCCAAAGTCGGGAGCGAGGCGGTAGTACACCAGCTCCCATGTTGCCACATAGCAGACGCTGGCAACGACCATGATCAGCAACCCGGTCTTGAGCGCACGGCCAAAGCTGATCTGTCCGTCGAGCACGTTGTCGCGGTACGAGCGCACCCCGAAGTAGATCATCAGGAAGGCCATCACCATGGAGGTGTAGCCAACGATCATGCCCCGATCGAACCCGATCTGGTCCATGAAGGGCAGGGTGGCCAGCATCATCACCGACAGCATGGCGCCGGCAATCAATCCGTAGGTCAGCACGATCTTTCGCATGGGCAACTCCGAGTGGTTGAGGACGGCCGATTCTATCGCCACCGCCCGCCGAACGCGTCACCCGAACGGGTGATTCGCTCAGGTTTCGCGAAAAATCATCCGAAAGGCTGACGTCACTTGATCAGCCGATGCTCCTTCCCGAGCTGAACGGCCTGGGTTCGCCGCCGCGCGCCGAGCTTCGAGAACACCCGGCCGGAATGCGTCTTGACCGTATTCTCGCTCACATGGACGCGCTCGGCGATTTCCTTGTTGCTCAGCCCTTCGGCAATAAGCTCGAGGATCTCCAGTTCGCGGGCCGTGATGCCGAGGCGCTCGCGCTGGGTCTCGTCGCGCACGAAGTCGACGGGTGCCGGCACCAGCACTTCGCGCACCACGACCGCGGGCTCCGGCTTCCGCGTGAGTCGCTGGCCAAGCCAGATGCCCACGGCTGCGAACACGGCGGCGACGATCGCGGCGTAGATCTCGAAGGAATGCTCGACGACGAGCCAGCGATACTCGATGAGCTGGAGTAACGCGATGAGGATGCCGCCGAGGATGCCGTAGAGCAGGCCGTGCTTGCGCATTCCGAATTCTATTATCGCGACTCGCTTCCTGCGCCGGGCACACTGGGTGGCGTCAGAAATACGTCGCGAACCCGACCTGGTACCCGCCCATCTGCGCGGCCGGGTTGCCCAGCAGGTCGCGCGTGTTCTGCCGGCGGTAGTTGGCCTTGAGCACCGTGCCGGCGGTGGGGCGAAAACTCAGCCCGGCCACGGCGGCGGTGACGTCGTCGCGAATGACCGCACCGGTGGACGAGAAGTTGCCGACGTTCAGGTCGATGTACTCGAGCCGCAACGCAACGTTGATGGTCGCACTGGCCGATCCCAGCATGCGGCGCCGCACGACGGGAAGCACGAAGTCCACGTGCGCGCCCTGCTGGCGGTGCGCGAACACTTCGGTGAGGCTCGGTGGCAGCTTCACGCGGGCGAGCGCGGCTTCTCCGCGAATCGAAAGACTGCCGACCGACGTGCTGAAGTCGACTGCGGCGATTGTCACACGACGCGCTTCATCGACCGGCACGCCCTCGGCGCGGAACGAGTTGTAGTTCGCACCATACCAGGACAGCCCGAGTTCACCGAGGCTGCGCTGTTGCACGGCAAATCGCCCGCTGAGCGCCGGTGAGCCGTTGTTGTCTTCCTCGAACTGCTCCGCGCGCTTGCCGTGGGGTATCGAGGTGCGCCCTTCGTCGTTCGTGATGATGCCGTCGCCCAGTCCGTTGGACAGGTACGCGTCGTACGTGAGCGTCATGCCGTCACGCGGCTGCACGCGGCCATACGCGCCGAAGCCGACGTCGGACAGCGTGGCCGGAATGATGCGGGTGGATACCAGCGGGCGGTCGATGAACTCCCAGCGCGGGGAATCGTGATTCTGGTTGAACGCGCCAATGGGCAGCACGATGATGCCCATGCGCGCGGAGAGGGCGGGCGTCATCTGGATGTCGAGCTGCGCCGTTTCGAGCGAGATCTCCTCGGTGCCGTGCTCGAACTCGAGCTCCGAAAAGAAGCGAAGCCGGGACGCGATTGGTGCGTAGAGAAAGATGTTGAAGCGCCGGAGTTCCATGGAGAACCCCTCGGACACGCCATCTTCCACGAAATAGTTGGTGTTGCCCTCGACGTACCCGCCCAGCGACACCTTGCCCACGCCGCCAATGAACGGCCGGCTGTAGATGCTGCCTTGCACGGTGGCCGTGTCACGCGTGGTGCGGCGAATCGTGTCCGCCTGTGCGTACACTCCTGCCGGATAGATCGAAGCCAGCAGCAGCAGAACGAGCAGTGCGCGAACGCACCGGTGGTGCCACGCCCACATGACAACGGCGCTCATGTGGGTCGCGTCCGGGCGATGGGTGCGTCGAGATGCACGGTGAGGCGGCCTGCATTCACCGTGACGCGGTATTCGACCAGCGGCAGTTCGGTCGGCCCCTTTCGCACCGATCCGTCGGCGGCGTACTCGCTGCCGTGACACGGACACACGAAGCCGCCGGCCGCGGGATCCACCTGACAGCCCCGATGCATGCATCGCGTGGACAGCGCGCGATACTGATCGGGTCCAATCGGCGAGATGTGCAGCGGCAGCTCACCCTCCGGTCCATCCACCAGCACGCCGGACGCGGGCACCTCGCCCTGTTCGAGCGTGATCTCATTGCCGGTGAGTGTCGAGCGCGCGTAGCGCAGGCCGCCGCAGGCCGACAGCAGCGTGCCAACGCCAGCCGTGCCCACGCACACCACGGCGGCGCCCTGAATCTCGAGTACGCGCAGGAATGCGCGCCGGGTGAGCGACGTGCCGCTCGTCATAGCGATCGCAGGTACGCGAGCACGCGTTCCTGCTGCGCCGGCGACAGTGCGCCAAATGCCGCGCGACTGCGCGCGCCTTCGCCACCGTGATAGCCGATGGCATCGCGCAGGGAACGTGCACGACCGTCATGCAGCAGGAACGGCGAGCCACCTTGCGCGCGCTCGGCAAGCCCGAGGCCCCACAGCGGCGCCGTGCGCCATTCGGCCGACGTCGCGTTGCCCTCGGTGTAGCGGTCGTCGAGGTCGGGCCCCATGTCGTGCAGCAGCAGATCGGTGAAGGGATGGAACGTGACGTTATTGAGCGGTGCCAGCGACGATGGCCCGGTGCGCAGCGTCGGCGTGTGGCATCCGGTGCAGCCGATGGCACGAAACAGCGAGTCGCCGGCCATGACATCGGGATTCGACACATCGCGACGTGGCGGTGCGCGCAATGTGCGCAGATAGAACACGACGGCGTCGACGGTGCTGAACGGTGCCTCGGGGTCGGGCGCCATGTCGCTGGCCTGGCTGCCGGTTTGCACGTTCAGCAGGTCGCGCGGCAGCAGGTCCGTGGTCACGCCCATATCCTGCGAGTAGGCCACGACGGTCTGGTGCGCGAGGTCGATGGCGCGCGCCTTCTTGCCGAACTTGCCGATGTACTGACCGTTGACCATGACGCGCTGTGCCCGCTGCTCCGCGCCCGATGCGCCGCCGAGTGCAATGACTGCGGTGATGAAGTCGGTGGGCTCGACCAACGACAACCGTCCCGAGATGCCATCCCCATCGCGGTCGTCCGGATCGGCGAGTGCGATCAGGGTGGAGTCGGGTACCGCTTCGAGCAGCCCGAGACCCGACACGGCGGGCGCCATGAACTGCGCGATAGCCGTGGCGGTGGATGGCAGGACTTCTGCGATGAACCCGGCGATGGCGCGGTTCTGCAACTGCGGACCACCGGCGGACTCCATCGGGTCGAACCCGCCGGACACCGGGCGTCCAAAGCGTGTGATGTTGAAGAGCGGATGTCCGCGCCCGTCGGCGACGTGACAGGATGCGCACGACGTGGCAACGAACAGCGGGCCCAACCCGGTGGCCGGTGTGAAGTGGCGCGCGAACTCGATGTCGCCGGCGGTGTGTGCGGCGACCTGCGATCCGGAGAGTTCGTCGAACGGGCCTTCCAGTGTGTGATCGGCGCTCGGCGCTCCCGGCAGGAGGGGATCGCCGCAGCCAGCGAGCAGGAGCGCTATCGCGAAGACGAATCCCCGGGTTCTGGCGCGCGACGCGCCCACGGCCGCGACGGCGTCCTGAGTAGATGGGGCGTCGAAATCCCGCTGAAGCATGTACATAAACGAACTTTAGGTCCAACTAAACATTCTGTCAAGCGGTCACCAGCGGCGGTCACCAGTGCATCGATCAGCCCGGCTCGACGGCCAGCGTCACTCCGCCTTGGTCACGCGCGTCTCGGGATCGCGCTCCACGACGATGGTGAACTCCTTGGCCAGCGCCACGATCCCGGCGACGGCGGCCCAGAAGGGCAGGAGGAAGGCCCCGGCGAGGCCGGCGGTGAGCGGCATGTCGGGCAACGTCCGCCCGCTGGCGTTGCGCACGATGATGCGCCGCACGTTGCCCTCGCGAATCAGCTGCTTGAGCGTCGACTTGAGCTTGTCGCCCGCCACTTTGATCTCGTCCATCGCGGCCTCGGTGAAAGTGTGGTCATTGCGCGAACCGTCGACACCTCAGCGCGCGGACATACTCGCTAGCGGGTGTGGATTACCAGCACGCCGCAGCTGGAATCGAGTGAGCTGGCCGAGCGTGAACAGTGCGGTCTGCATCGGCGCGTAGCCGATGCGTCGGGCCGCGAGTCGATACGTGCCGGGGCGCGGCGCCAGCAATCGATAGGCGCCGCCTTCATCGCTCAGGTCGCGCGCAACAGCCGTTGACGTGCTGTCCAGCAGTTGCACCACAACGCCGGGGACAGGCGCGCCATCGCGCACGACCGTTCCGCGAACGACCTGCGCGGGCCCGCGAACGGGCGTGAGGACGATGGCGAGCAACGCGACCATCGTCGGAGTCGAGCACGAACTGCCCCACCATCTGAACGGATGTGGTCGCAAGCTTGCCTCGTTGGTGGTCCTCACGCGCGCGTGACGTACCCATCGGCTCCTGGAGGCAGCCGCTTTCCACGGAGCACTGCCCACGTCGAAGATCACGGAGGCCGCCGTGGCGTCAAGACCAGCGAGGCCGACCCTGGGCGGTTCTCCGCTTGACAGGTATGGGTGACAGTTATTGACATATAGCCATATGCAATGTATGGTTAGCCATATGAAGACCACCTTGAATATCGACGACTCCGTGATGGCCCGGCTCCGCAAGGAGGCCGCCCGAAGCGGGCGCACCATGTCGGAGCTGGTCGAAACGGCCTTGCGCAACCTGCTCCAGTCCCGGCCCACGAGCGCCGACCTGCCACCGCTCCCGACATTCGACAGTGGCGGTGCGCTGGTCGATATTGCCGATCGCGAGGCGCTGTATCGCGCGATGGAAGGCCGGTAGGTGTTCGTCGTCGACACGAACGTGCTGGTCTACGCGGCCGATGTGCGCGCCGTCGAGCATGCGCGTTGCCGCGACTTGATCGAGCGATGGCGCGCCGGAAGTTCCGCCTGGTTTCTGACGTGGGGTATTTGCTACGAGTTTCTGCGGGTCGTCACCCACCCGCGCGTACTGCGCAATCCGTGGACGGCGCGCGAGGCCCACGCCTTCGTGGACACGCTCGTCGCGTCGCCGGGGTTGGAGGTGCTCGTCCAAACGGAACGACACCAGCAAGTGCTGCGCGACGTGACCCGGGAGGTGCCGGTCATCGCGGGGAACTTGTGGCACGACACCGAGACGGCCGTGCTGATGCGGGAGCACGGCGTGCGCCGTATTTGCACTCGCGATACCGACTTCCACCGGTTTGCGTTCGTGGAGCCCGTTGACCCGATGGTCGCTGAGCCCTGAGGTGACGGGTCGCTCCATCTTCGCACTGGCGCTGTTCTTCGCGCCCGACGTTCGCGCACAGGCCGTGCCAACCGATTCCACGGCGTACATCCGCATCAACCAGGTCGGATACCTCCCGGATGTGCCCAAGGTCGCGGTGCTCTGTGCGCTCGAGCCGGTGACCGTTGTCCGCTTCACCGTCGAGACGTCGGGCGGGCGCACGGTGTTCGGACCCGCCGCGGCAACGCGCAGCGGCAGCTTTGGTCCGTGCACCGAGACCTGGCGCCTCGACTTCACGGCGCTTCGCACGTCCGGCCGGTATCGCGTGCGCGCCGGCGCGTTCGTGTCGCCCGAGGTGCACATTGCCGCCAACGCCTACAACGGCCTGGCCGACACGCTCATGGCGTACATGCGCCAGCAGCGTTCCGGATACAACCCGTTCCTGCGCGATTCCGCGCACAAGCTCGACGGGCTCATCGTCGATCATCCCACGCGCACCGGGGAGTTCCTTCCGGTGAGCGGCGGCTGGGCCGACGCCGCCGACTACCTGCAGTACGTCACGACGTCGGCGACCGCCACGTATCACCTGCTGTCGGCATGGCGCGATGCACCCGCGGCGTTCGGCGACGCGTATGCCGCGAACGGGTTGCCGGGACGCAACAGCACGCCCGATGTGCTCGACGAGGCACGTCACGGCCTGGCGTGGTTGCTGCGCATGTTTCCCGACGACAGCACGATGTTCAACCAACTCGGCGACGATCGCGATCACGCATTCTGGGATCTCATCACGACCGACAGCTCCGACTACGGGTGGGGGAAGGGCAAGGAGCGGCCGGTGTATCCATGCACCGGCAAGCCGCAGGGCCTGCTGACGCACAAGAATCGCGCTACCGGCTACGCCTCCACTGCCGGCAAGATGGCGGGTGCGTTCGCGCTCGGTGCGCGCGTGTTCGCAGACCGTGACCGTGCCTTTGCCGACACGTTGCGTCGCAAGGCGATCGCTGCCTACGCGCTGGGCGAGCGCTATCCCGGTGTGTGCCAGACCGCGCCCGGCAGCTCCCCGTATTTCTATGAGGAAGACAACTGGGTCGACGACATGGAGCTGGGCGCGTCGCTGCTGCACCAGCTCACCGGCGACCCGCGCTACCTGCGCGACGCACTGGCGTACGCGCAGCGCGAGCCGGTGACACCATGGATGGGAGCCGACACGGCCAGTCACTATCAGTGGTATCCGTTCCACAATGCCGGTCACTACGAAGCGTGGACGGGTGCCGATTCCGCCGGCCGCAGCGCGCTCGCCGGCTACTATCGCGACGGGCTGGCGCGCGTGTCGGCTCGCGCCACCAACGGCTTTCGCATCGGCATTCCGTTCATCTGGTGTTCCAACGACCTGCTCGTGTCATTCGCCAATCAGGCAATGCTCTATCGGCGCATGACCGGCGACCAGCGCTTTCGCGAATTCGAGCAGGCCGCGCTGGACTGGATCTTCGGCACCAATCCGTGGGGCACATCGATGGTGATCGGCGTGCCGCGCAACGGCACGTGGCCGCGCGATCCGCATACGGAGCTGCCCGATTCGCTCAAGCACGGCATCACCGGTGGCCTGATCGACGGCCCGGTGTACAAGAGCATCTATCAGAACCTGCGGGGCATTCGCCTGCTGCACGACGACGAGTACGCGCGATTCAACACGGGGTTCATCGTGTATCACGACGACCTGGGCGACTACTCGACCAACGAGCACATCATGGATGGCACGGCGAACCTTGCCTATCTGCTGGCAATACTGCACAGGCGGTGAGCCAACGGAGAGGGGTGAGCCAACCGAAGGGGTGAGCCAACCGAAGGGGTGAGCCAACCGAAGGGTTGAGGGATGAGGAGCGAGCCAGCGAGGGTTGACTGCGCTTTCGGCACGAACGTGGCGGTCGCGCAGTCAACCCTCGCTGGCTCGCTCCCCATCCCTCAACCCTTCGGTTGGCTCACCCCTGCAGTTGGCTCACCCCTCATACAGTCAGACTATGGCAGGCGACTGATCCTGGTCGATTGCTTCTGGGTGATCGGGATCTGCAAGCCGGCCATCGGCACGTCCACCAGCATGGTGGCGTCGCTGGACAGGTCGGCGGACACAAGCGACGCGCCCGCGCCGACCACGAACGTGCCGCCACCCGTGATACTGCCCTTGATGGTGAAGTCGGCCCCATTCTGATTGCCGGCACCACTCACTGTACCTGCGGTTACCGCGACGAGCTTCCAGCCCCTGGCGCCGGCGACCGTTGTGTCTCCAACCAGCGTGTAGTTGCTGACGACCGAGGTGCTCACCGTGCCGCCGTTCTGCGCGCGCGAGGTCGTGGTGGTGTCGGACCACGTCGCCCCAGGTGTCGCGCCGACTTTCAGTCGCGGCAGGAACGACCGCAGGCTCGCCGCGAACGGAGAGTCGGTGGCGCTACCGGACTTGTCGGTCACCTTGCTGTCGGTGACGCGTCCATCCGGTGCCATGACACCGGAGAACGTCATGCCGAGCGCGGTGCTGACATCGGGCGCAGGTTCAGGCGACGCGCTGGTGGCGGCCAGCGAATCGAGCGTCATCGTGAGTGTGAGGCCGCTCGCATCCTTGGCAATCACGACGGTCGTGAGCTGACTGCCCGTCGAGGAGCTCTCCTGCGTCTGCCCCATCATGACTTGCGTTGCCTGGGTGCTCGACGTGGTGCGGTAGCGCGCCGACATCGGGGTGTAGGCCGCCAGCGGCGTCTGGGCATCGATCGGCGCAACAAAGGTGACGGCCAGCAACAGCACGTTGAGCGGGCGAATGAAATTGCGATGGTTCATTGGGAGGCTCTCGAGTGGAAGTGACGGAAGCCCTACGGCGCACGTCTCGGAAAGTTCCGATTGCCGTCCGGGTCAGGTCGTGCGCAAGCGCGACCGCGCCAACGGCAGCACCGTCATCACGATGGCAGCCAGCAAGGCGATCAGGCTGATCACCTTGCCGCGTGCGTAGGTCGCCGACTCGAACGCCAGCGTGACCTCGCGTGCGCCGGGAGGAAGGTCCACGCTGATCAGCGTGTGGTTGGCGCGACGAACCATGGCCGGTTTTCCATCGACCGTGGCATGCCAGTCGGGATACCAGTTTTCCGAAACGAGCAGGTGACTCGCGCTCGCCTCCGCACCGGTCAGGCGGATTCGCATGCGGCCCGGTGTCCACTCGGTCACCTCGGCGTGCGTCGTGGCGGTGGGAAATGGCGGCATGGCCGCCGCCACCTGTGCGGTCGACGTGTCGGGCAGCAGGATCACGCCCGAAGTCGGGAACCGCGAGTCGACGAGTGTCGGAACGACCTGTTCTTCCGGCACCTTGGCCGCCGCCAGCACGACGCGTGCGTATGCGGGTGTCGTGTCGCGCTCGTACAGTGCGGCGGTCGTGCCGAACGCCGTGGACGACGGGGCGACAACCTGATGGAAGCCGGGGACGGATTGCGTATCCGGCAGGATGACGAAACGCACGGACATCAGGTCCAGGAAATTGCTCGAGCCGACATTGCGCCAGCCCTGGTCCTGCGCACCCAGTTCATCGTATGTCCGCAATTCGAATCCGTGGTATCCAAGGACCGTGGGGATCCGGTATTTCATCAGGATCGACTGGCCGTAGCTGTTCCCGGCGTCGAGCACGCGATACGGCGGCGACGTCTTCTGCAGGTGCCGCGTGACATCGTCGTCGGCAAAGAGCACGTCGGCGCGCGGCGAAAACTGGTAGAAGCGCCGATCGATGCTCCACAGGTCGAGCGACATCACGGCGAGCACCGCGGCAATCGTAAGGCCTGGCTTGACGCGACCGGATGCTGCTGCGAACAGCACGCCGCCGCCGGCCAGCACGAAGGCAAGCAGGCGCAGTGCACCGCTTCGCAGCGACGGGGCATTGGCCAGCACCGCGTCGTAGCGCTCGGTGCGCGCCATGTTCTCCGCCAATCCCTGCAGGGCGCCGACGGCGCCGAGCAGCGCGAACAGTGCGAAGCCGCCGGCGACGAAGAGCACGGAGCGTATGGGAACCGTGCGAGCGAGAACGCGCTCCAGGCCGATCGCGGCCAGCACCGCCACCGGGAAGGCGACGAGGTAGAACACCATGCCCATCGCGCGAATCTTGCTCAGCAGCGGCAGGAACTCGAAGAACGGACGATAGAACGGTGTGTGTCCGCCGAACGAAAAGAACAGGAAGAGCAGCGCGCCGAAGGCGAAGGCCATCACCAAGCGGCGGCGGGACGTGTCGCCGAGCGCGAGGGCCGCCAGCGCGAGCGGCAGGAAGCCCATGTACTCGGTGTGGTACTTGAGCGGGTTGTTGCCCCAATAGCGATCGAGTACGCCGTTGAATTCCGGAAGGATTGCGGTGAAGATCTCGGACGGAGGAAACGCGTAGGATGTCGCGAATGCCCAGCCGGTGCTGGGGCCGCCTTCTGCGCGCGGTGAGTAGGGGATGTACTCGAAGAACGGGAGGACCTGGAGCGCGGTGATGCCCACACCAACGATGACGGCCAGCGCGGCCAGGCCAAGTGACACCAGCGGTTTCATGCCGGGTGCGCGCTCGTTGTCGCCGAATGCCAGGTACAGCGCCCACAGGCCCAGCGCGATCAACAGGAAGTAGGCCATGTGATAGTGGCCGAGCACGATGAGTGCGACGGTGATCGCGAACACCCCGTAGGCCCACAGGTGCTGTTTGCGCATCGCGTGCAGCAGCACCCAGAACGACAGCGGAGTCAGCGCCGACACGAACAGCTTGCCGTCGTGACCGGGACTCATTTGCGAAGCGACGATACCGCTCAGTTCATACGCGACGCCGGCCGCCACGGCAGCGCCCCAGCCCAGTCCCAGCGCGCGCGCGAAGCGATACGTGAACCATCCGGCGAGCACGAAGTGCACCGCCATGCCCCACGTGATCGCGAGATCGACGGGCATGACCCAGCGCAACCACGCGGTGGGGTAGAAGATGTCGCCATGCATCGCCGCGATGTACGGCAACCCGCCGAACAGGAACGGATTCCACTGCGGGATTGTGCCCGTGGCTTCGAACGTCTCGGCGCCGAACAGCCGAAACGAATAGCCGGCAATGAACATGTCGGAGCGGCCGCCACCGAACATGATCTGGCCGGTGAGCAGTGGCCACAGCAGCAGGAGCGCCGCCGCGCTGCAGATGGCGGCGGCGACCCAGTGTGGTGCGCGCGGTTCGTATCCTGGATGGTCGTTCAAGAAGTGCAGACTACTGGGTCACCTGCGCAACGCACGTCATGCCGCCAAGCCAGCCGCGCTTGAGCACCGGCAATCCGCCCGGTGCATCGAACTCCACCACCACCGGCACGGCATCCTTGCCCGTCGCGTTCCATTCGGCGTGACCGACGCCCTCGAAGCGCGATGCCAGGGACACGAGGCGGAACAGGGCCCACTCACCGGTTGCCGACGCGACCGTCACCGGTTTGTTCTTCTTGAACGTGGCCTCGAGGCGCGCATCGCGTCCCGACTCGGCCGGCCAGACGATCTCGTTGCGTGGCGTTCTCGCATCGAAGCGCGCTTCGCGTCCGCCGTGCTTGAGCATGATCATGGGCGTCTGGTCGGACGTGATGCCCTTGGCCATCCAGCGCAGCGTGGGCGTTGGCGCGTTATCGGGGAACAGCGCTGCGGATACCTGTGCGGCGCGATTGAAGAACTCCACGAACGTAGCAGACAACGCGACACCACCGACCGGCTTGGCCACCCACTTGCCACCCTGCTTCTCGAGGAACGGCGCAAGTCGCTCCTGCTGAAACGCCCACAGCGCGCCGCTACCGGGCGCAAGCAGCGCCGTCACTTCGGCGATGCTGGCTTCCGCCTTCTCATCCGGGTTGAACGGGAACTTGGCGAGAATCGGCGTCATCTGGCTGCAGAGTGCGCGGCCGCGCTCATTGAGGATCGGGCCAACACCACCGCCGCCGCCACCACCTCCGCCTGTCGGTGCCGGCGGCGGCGCTGCTGCCACAACGCGCCTCGCGGTGGGGCGCATCGATGCTGCCGTGCGCAGCACCGCTTCGGCGCCGTTGATGGGCGCGATGAGCAGTTGTTCCACTGCACTGGCTACCGGCGCTGCTGCCGGCGTGAGCGTGAAGCCCTGCGCCACGCGCTTTTCGGCTACGCGCGCCTTGGTCACGTCACCGCCCGCCGCCTGCGCCTGCCTGGCGTATTCGAGTGTGGACTGGGTATCGACCGGCGGTGGCAGCATGCTGACCTGCCGCAGCGATCCGGCGAGTCCGAGCAGGCCGTCCATATACGGCTGGTTCTTTTCCGACACGTACTTGTCGAGCACCTCGGGCGGTGTCACCGCATGCACGGGCTGGAACACAGCGCGCGTGGCCGAGTCCATGCTCGTGTTGACGGCCGCCGTACGCAGCACCTGCAGGATGGGCGACTGCGTGCCCGACATCACGTCGAGCTTGTCGGCGGCGTCCTTCACCGTAGCCGGACGCGCAACGACTGCACTCTGCACCACCTTCAGCCAGGCGCGCGTGTAGTCGTCGAAATAGCGCGCACGAATGGCACTGATGACCGCCTCGCGATCGACTGAACGCGACGCGGTGGCATCGCCCACCACCCACGCCTCGCTCTGGAAGTACCGGTCGGCGTTGCGGAACGCGTCGGCCATGAAGCTCGCGCCCGCCGTGGAGAATGAACCCGGCACTTCAGGGGTCGTGGTGAGGATGCCCGGTGATTGCGGCACCTTGACCGGCGGGATGGCCTTGTCGGCAGCGGCCACCATGTTGCGATAGATCTGCTCGCCGCCGGTGAAGCGGCCCAGGAACTCGCGCGACTTCGTGACCAGCGCCGCATCGGCGGCGGTCGGGAACGGATTGTACGACGGCAGTTCCTCCGCATAGAACTCGAACTGACGACGCGCCAGACCCGTCACGTCTTCGTCCGTCGCCTGCCCGCGTTGCCAACTGGTGAGCAACACGGGTGCGAGGAACGGCACGGTGCTGCTGTCGGGCGCGGTGGTGGTGATGAGGTAGCTCTTGAGCCACGCGTAGGTGACGCCGTAGTCGTTCGATGTCGTTGGAATTTCCGGCAGCGCCTTGAGCGAGTCGACGATGGCGCCCCAGCCAATCGCAAACAACTGACGACGGAATCCCTCGTACCACACCGGACGCGCGGCATCGATGAGTGCGTTGCCCTGCCAGAGGCCGAAGCGCAGGCGCAGTGGTGGCCCGTTGTGGACATAGCCGCGCACGGTGTCGAGTTGCGCACGCAGCACGTCGAGGCGTCGCAATGCGTCGGCCGACGGAAACGCGATCGTGCCGGGGCTGGACTGCACGACCGGCAATCCGGACACACCGCGCGCTGCGTCGGCCACGCGTCCGGCCAGTGCGCGATTGCCCAGCCACGACACAGTGACGCCGAGCAGCATCAACAGGCTGGCGGCGATCGCGAACCCGAACGCAATGCGCCGCGTGGACTGCACGCGTACGCCGCCGCTGGCGATGGATTGTGCGCCCGTGTCGGCGAGTACCACGTCACGCAGCAGTCGCTCGGTGAAGACCCATTCGGGCACCTTGCGCGTGGTTGGCGCCGCCGCGGCCATGGCGGCCGGCGACGGTTGCATGGCCTGGCGGAACATGCTCGTGGCATCGGCCGAGGCGACGGGAGCGGAGCGCACACTGGGCGCCTGCGCCACGTCGCTCACGACCACGGGTCGCGCACCGGCGAAATAGAAGCCGCGTAACTGCGGGCTCGAGCCCAGTTGCGTGGGCCGGCACAGTTCGACAAGGAACGCCGTCGCCGACGGTGCCAGCTTGCGCCATTCGCGCGGCAACTCGTACGCGCCGTAGCGGTGTTCCTGCACACTGTCGCGTCCGAGCATATCCACGCGCCGCCTGGCCAGCGTGTCGGCGATCTGCTGAAACGCGGCTTCGAGCCTCGGGGTCAATCGTTCCGCGTAGTTGCCGGAGTCCGACGACGGGTCCAGCGGCAGCGTCGCACCCAGTGGCGCACGCAGTTCGTCCTTCGTGAACGCGCCGATCCACTGCTCGAAGTGCGGCACGCGATCCATCTTCGTGAACACCACATACACGGGCATGGCCAGGCCAAGCTCGCGCGACGCCTCGGCCAGCCGCTGGCGCAACGTGGCGCCAAGCGCGGCGAGCTGCTGACCGTTGCCACCAGAATAGAACAGGTCGCACGGCACGCACACCACGGCGGCGCGCGCGGCCGCATCACCGTGGGCCATGGCGGCGGCCACGCGCGGCGCACGCAGGCCGCGCACCACCTTGCTCCATCGCGTGGCATCCGACAGCAATGCGCTTCCTAATTCGACGACGATCGACTGCTGCATCGCCCACACGTTCGCCGTGGCTGTCGCCGGCGGTGCTTCACCCAACTTTGCCACGGCATCACCGCCCAGCAATTCCGGATCGCCGCCGGACCGCGCGACGAGCGTGGACTTGGTGCTGCCTTGCGGACCGAGCACCAGCACCACGGCCCGATTGGCGAAACTCTTTTTCGGCAGGCGCGCCCGCGCGCCACCGATCACCAGGAGGATATCGTCGCTGGGATCGAGCACGGGCTCGGCGTCCTGCGGACGCAAGTACCAGACAATGGCACCGGCGGCGACGAGGCCGAGCAGCACGAACCCGATGCGCAGCGCCCAGTGCGCAGCAGTGTCGAGGACGAGGGTGCGGTCGAGCACGACCATCACCACGAGAAACAGCAGGAGGATCGCGGCGGCGATGATCCACCGGGTGTAGGGCTTGCGAGTCGCCATGAGGATCGTCGGAGGAGCGTCGAGGATCAGCGGTCAGCGCGTGCCGACTGCGAGCGCGCGAATGTCACTGGTGTTGCCACGGAGCATCAGGGCGTAACCGCCCCACAGGGTGACGAGCAGCACGACACTGGCGATGGTACCGATGGTGAGCCGGCGCAGCCACGGATCCTTCGTGTCGACACGATCGGACGGCGGTTGCCACGACGGTGCGAGATCGCCAACGGG
Source organism: uncultured Gemmatimonas sp. (assembly GCA_964588045.1). Taxonomy (GTDB): domain Bacteria; phylum Gemmatimonadota; class Gemmatimonadetes; order Gemmatimonadales; family Gemmatimonadaceae; genus Gemmatimonas. Next base: position 15,871 of record CAZPON010000007.1, on the reverse strand, counting down.
CCCGCGCAGTCGCGCGAGGCGTTCGGCGACGCGTGAGGAAATCGCATGCAGTTCGCCGCGGTCACCCGCGCCGTACTTCCCGCGGAAGCCGAGCAGGAGGCACAACTGGTGGACTTCGAGCAAGTCGGCCAGCTCGACGGAATCGGGACGCGCGAGCAACTGGTCGAGATGCTGGAAGAACCATTCGCCGCCCATGTGACCGCCGAACAGTTCGTCCTGCAGCGGGCGCCGCGACCAGTCGGCGAGTGCGGGCAGGCGCGTGTTGAGCGCCGATTCGTCGAGGTAGGCGACGACGGCGAAGACGGCGAGCCGCGCGTCCTGTGCCGACATGCCGGTGGCCATCGCTTCCTGTTCGGCGCGCGCCAGCAGTTGCGTCATCTGCGCGCGAAACGCGGTCGCGTCGGTGATTGGCTGGCGTTCGGCGCGCAGGCGCACGATTGCCGTCAACGCTTCCTGCAAGGAGATCGCGAGGCGTCCCTGCATCGCCATCGGTGAAGTGCTCACGCGTGTCCTCGGGTTGTCATTGCGGAACCAGGATGGCGACTTCGAGATACGCACCGGGCAGCGCCTCGGGCACGTACACGCCGATTTCGCGCGCGTCGGCCAGCGAGATGGCACACGGTCCGCTCATCGTCAGCTCGAAGTACGTGAGGTCGGGCTTGGGTGCGAGACCGGCCGGTGCGGCCGGAATGTGCTCGGTGGGCAAGCCGTTGTAGGCGCGCCGCACCAGTTCCGGCACGAACTTGCTGGCGCAGGTCTTGGTGAGTCGCTGCACGCGATCGATGAGGTCGGCCGCACCAACGTCGGCGCGCACGCCAAGGAACCACCGCGCGCCGGGTTCGAAGCAGCGCGGATCGGCAATCGGTGCGACGTGCAGCACGTCGGCCGTGCGTACGAGCGGAATGATGATCGCACGCGCGGAGATGACGACGTCGAGGTGTGTGCGCAGTTCGCGCTCGATGGCCTCGAAGCAGGTGGTCAGGTCGTCGTGGTCGTACGGCGGCAGGTCGCGCGGATGCGCGCCCATGGCGAACGTGCACAGGGCGCCGGCGAGGCGCGACAGCTCGAGATACAGTCGCTCCGGATGCGCACGACGGGTGAGCAAGAGATGGCGCAGCGGGGCGTCGGCCGAGCGGACCGCGTGCAGCAGCCAGCGCGTGGCGAGTTCGTTGCCGACGTAGGCGGCGGCACCACCGGCTGCACCGGACGGAGCCTGATGGATGGTGGCTTCGAGTGCGCGCCCCTTGGCTTCGAGGAGCGAGACGGTGCGTCGCAGCAGCTCCATGAGCTGGTCGCTGGCACCCACCTGCAGGGTGGGCGGCACGTATTCGGTGTCGAGCTGGAACTGTCCGCGCCCGTCGCGTCGCACGCGCGCGATGGGCATGGACACCAGGTCGTCGGTGAGCTCCTCGTCCAGCATGAACTGCAGGTTGCGCGCCGCGAACCGCACCGGCAGCGGATCGGTGCCGGTGGCCTCGTCGATGAGGATCTCCTCCACCGAGCGGTAGCGCGCCGGCGCCGCCACCTCGGCGTCATCGACGCGGAGGTTGGCCGAATCGCCGCGCCAGCGCGGCAGGGCCAGGTGCACGACGTGCGTGTCGCGCGTGGGGGAGAAGCGCGAGGACAGTTCGGCGGGCGTCGGCGCGGGATCGGCGTCGGGCACGTGAAAGACCGTCCCGTCGGTGAGCACCCCGCGCGCGTGCACCAGCGCCAGCGTGCCGTTGCGCATCGCGTCGGCGTCGAGCGCCACGGCCGACAACCCGTAGGCGAAGGGGAAGAGCAGGTCGACGGTGCGGGTCGCCTGGTCTTCCTGGTAGCGGGACTGCGCCTGGAAATGCTGTGGCGTCAGGTGCATGCCGTCTTCCCAGACGACGCGTCGAGGCGGTGCAGACGTCAGGCGCATGGGGGAGCGTTCGGGCTGCGGGGCAGGAAGCGGGAGGAGCGCAAGCGGAAGTTCGTGGCCGGGAACCCGGCGTGCACATTGCGCGCGAGGGGTGCCGCGTGAACAATTGAACAATACATCGTAATCCGGGTTGTCGCGCCGTTCCGGCGTGCGCCACGAGGATCACACTCGCGTCACGGAAGCCATGGCCGACGATTTCAGCGCCCGGTACCGCCTGCTCAAGTGCATTGCGGTCGACGGCGGCATTCGCACCCATAGCGCGCAGGAGCTGGCCAGCGGTCGCGTGGTCATGGTGCATCTCGCCGACAACGCGGGCCCCGACGACGTGGACCAGTTGCGCGCGCAGCTTGCGCAACTCACCGGCCCGGAGAAGAACCGCGTTCTGGAGACGGCAACGATCCCGTCGGGATTCGCCATCGTGACCGACTTCATGCCGGGGATGGGCGCGTTCTCGACGTGGGTCGCCGCGCACAGCTCGGCGGGGACATCGGAGCTCGACAAGCCGATTGTCGGGACGCGCAGTCAGTCCAAGCAGTTCCCGGTCGTCACGCGCCCCGTGGTGGAGCCAACGGCTGCAGCGCCAGTGGAGGCGCCGGTGGAATCGGTTGCTCCACCGGTTGCTCCACCGGTTGCTCCACCGGTCGTGGAGCCTCCGGTGCCACCGGCGCCGGTCATGGCGACGCCCGTTGCGCCGCCCGTTGCGCCGCCGCCTGCGGCTCCAGTGGCCGGTTCGTTCACACAACTGTTTGGTGCGCCGTCCGCTGATCCGACGCCGACGCCAGCACCGGCCGCCCCAGCGCCCATCACGCCCGCGCCAATGCCGGCGGCATCGTCGTCCGGATCGTTCACGCAGTTGTTTGGCGCGCCCGCGGCAGGTGCCGCGCCGCCGCCAGCGGCTCCGCCGCCAATGCCTCCCGCACCAGTCGCTGCGCCGCCGATTGCTCCGCCGCCGGTTGCAGCGGCCGGCGAGTTCACCCAGATGTTCAACGCGCCGAGCGCGCCGCCGCCGCCGGTGACACCGCCGCCAGCCGCGCCACTCCCGCCACCGGCCGCGAGTGAGCCGGGCGATTTCACCCGCATGTTCTCGGCGCCGAAAACAGCCGCGCCGTTGCCGGCCAGTTCGCAGCCATCACCGTTCGCGCCGGTTGCGCCGCCATCGTGGCCAGCGGCTTCGCCGCCTGCCGCTCCACCGGCATGGCCGTCGGCACCCGTCGCGCCCGCCGCGTCGTCGACGCCGCCCATGCCCTCGTGGCCGTCGATGAACACGCCGCCGGTCGCGTCGCCACCGTTGGCGTCGTCGCCGCTGATGTCCTCGTCACCACTGATGTCGTCGTCGACGCCACCATCGACGCCCATGAGCGGGTCGAGCGCGGGATCATCGATGGGTGGCGCAACCGGCGCATTGTTCGCATCGCCGGCACCGCCGGCCTCGTCGCCGATGGCGTCACCGCTTTCGGCCACGCCACCGGTGGGTGCGGGTCAGTTCGCAGGCATGCCGTCGGTGCTGCCACCGCCGGTGTTCAAGGACGCGGATTCGACGCCGCTGTCGTCGTTGGGTGGCGCGCCGGCTGGTACCGGGATGCCGCAGAGTGGTCCCAGCGATTTCACGCGGATGATTCGCGAAGCGCCGGCTACAGTCGTGCCGCCCGTGGCACCGGCACCAGCGGTGCCGCAGGCCCCGGTGAAGCCCGCGAAGCGCAACTTGCCGACAGGGCTGATCGTGGTGATCAACGCCGTGATCGTACTGGCGTTGGTGTTGCTGTTTTTCGTGTTGCGCACGCCGCGTCCGACCGTGCCGACCGTACCGCCGGCACCGACCGTACCCGCTGTGCCCAAGGTGCCGTGAGGTCGGAGTTGGCCGTTGTTGTTGCTGTTGCCTCAACGAAGCACAATCACCAGCTCGAAGCGTGCGTCCACCAGCTCGGCCGGCAGGTACACGGCCAGGTTGCGCGCGCGACTGATCGCGTCCCACGCGCCGCCCGCCTTGCGAATGGCGAAGTACTGAAAGTCGAGCTTCACCGGTACCGCTGCTGGCGGTGACGACACGTGCGCCAGCTCGATGCCGGGAAGCGCCTGTCGAATGAGTGTGTCGACCACATCGGCCGACCCCACCTTGCAGCCTTGCAGCACCTTGGGAATGAGCTCCTGTTGCCGGAGCGGTGCGCTCACGGCGAGGAACCACTGCGGCGCTTCGAGCCACTTGGCCTGGTCGATGGCCACCGCATGCAGCGTGGGGCGAATCGCCTTGAGGGGCAGCGACACCGCGGTGTCGACGGCCGCGCCATCGAGCAGATCGTACAGGCGCCGTTCGAGCTCGGCGAAGCCGTCGCCAAGACGCAGGTGATCGTACGTGGGCAGCGATCGCGCGTCGGCACCCGAGGCAAACGTGGAGAGCGCGCCGACCAGGCCGAGCATCGATTCCCAGAGCATGGCCGGGTGACCGCGTCGCACGTCGTGCAGGTGTCGCAGTGCCGGGAAGTGCGTGTTGAGTGTGTACAGCAGCCAGAAGTTGCCGACGTCGGTGACGGAGAAGTCGGCCAGTCCCTGGTTGCGCTGTCGGCGGCTGCCGGCGAGTGAGCTGCTCTTGGCCGAGAGCCGTTCGATGAGTCGGCGCGCCAGCCCCAGCAGCGTGTCGCTGGCCGCCAGGTCGAGCAGCGGCGGAATGAACGTGTGATCGAACGACAGCTCGCCGGTGTTCGAGCGGGCGATCCTGGCAATGGGCAGCGTCACGAACCCTTCCAGCGACTCCCCCTCCACCAGCAGTCGCAGGCTCGGCGGTGCGACCTGGATCGGCCGCTCGGTGAGCCCGGTTGTTTCGTCGCGCATGAGCTGTTCGTCGGCGTGCCAGCGCGTGATGGCCTGATCGCCGATGCGCGCCACGTTGCGCGCGCCCGGCCGGTACTCGGGCACGGCGAGATACGCGAGCAGGGTACGCTGGTCAGGGACGAACGCGTCAGTGACGAGCTTGGCTGCCGGCGTGGCGCCGCCGGCCGGTGCGTCGAAGAGCATGCCGTCGGGAAACCGTCCGGCGACGCTGCTCACGACGAGGGTCCCCGAGCTCAGTGCTTCGTGATCGAAGGCGAGTCGCGAGAATCCCCACGGACAGAACGCGAGGGCGCCCACCTGGAAGGCGAGCGTTTCTTCATGATGGCGATCCTGTGCCTGCAAGTGTTGCGGCGAGAGCAGGACACCCTTGGACCAGAGCACGGGCTGCAAGTGGCGCATGCCGTAACGTACGCGGCGATCAAAGCGCACGTCAGAGGCGCATTTCCGGCCACGTTCGTCACATGCGCGTCACCGCTCCCGTCCGCCTGCGGCGATTGCTTGACTTCCGGCGGGATTGGCGAGACACTAGGCAGCTGAGCAGACGGAGGTCTGCCTGCCTGCACCTTTTCTCAGGCCCACGCACCGGAGCACTCGCATGGCCGACAGTACCCAGAAGAAGCTGGAGCGCGTTCGCCCGCCGCGGATCCAGATTTCCTACGAAGTCGAAACCGGCGGCGCCATTGAAATGAAGGAGCTTCCGTTCCTCATGGGTGTGCTCGGCGATCTCAGCGGCAATCCCGCCGAGCCGCTCCCGCGCCTCAAGGACCGGAAGTTCGTCGAGATCACGCCCGACAACTTCGACGACACGCTGGCCAGCATGAAACCGCGCTTGCAGTTGACCGTCGAGAACAAGCTCAGCGAGGACGCCGATGCGCCCAAGCTGGCGGTCGAGCTGAACTTCCGCAGCATGGATGATTTCTCGCCCGACGCCGTGGCCAAGCAGGTCAAGCCGTTGCGCGAACTGCTCGAGCTGCGCACGGAACTGGCCAACCTCCGCGCCAACCTGCAGACGAACGAGAAGCTCGACGAAGTGCTGCAGGACACGCTGGGTGACGCCGACAAGATGGCGAAGCTCAAGGCCGAACTCGGACTGGAGAGCTGACCATGGCACAAGCGAAGCAGGCGGCGCAAGCCGCCGTCACGACTGATGCCGACCTGTCACTTCTCGACCAGATCGTCGAGCAGGGCAAGATGGGCAAGGACGCGGAAACGAAGGGGCGGGGCAAGGACCTCGTCCGCCGGTTCGTGTCCGAGGTGCTCGAAGGCACGATGACGGTCAATCGCGACACGGAGACGATGATCAACGCGCGCATTGCGCAGATCGACCACCTCCTGTCGCTGCAGGTCAACGAGATCCTGCACCATCCGGATTTCCAGAAACTCGAAGGCTCGTGGCGCGGCCTGCAATACCTGCTCAAGCAGAGCGAGACGGGCCCCATGCTCAAGATCAAGGTGCTCAACGTCTCGAAGAAGGACCTGCTGCGCGACTTGCAGCGCGCCCCGGAATTCGACCAGAGCGCGTTGTTCAAGAAGGTCTACGAGGAAGAGTACGGCGTGTTCGGCGGCACCCCGTTTGGCGCGCTGGTGGGCGACTACTACTTCGACAAGAGCGGCCAGGACATCGAACTGCTCGAGAAGATCTCGAACGTGGCGGCGGCGGCCCATGCCCCGTTCATGACGGCGGCGTCGCACGAGATGCTCAACCTCGACAGCTGGTCGGACCTCGACACGCCGCGCGACCTCGCGAAGATCTTCGACAGCACGGAGTTCGCGAAGTGGAAGTCGTTCCGGGCCAGTGAAGACTCGCGCTACGTCTCGCTGAGCGCGCCGCGCATCCTGATGCGTGAGCCGTACGGCGCGACGACGGTGCCCATCGAGGCCTTCAACTACGAAGAGCGCGTCGACGGCACGAACCACGACGACTACTGCTGGGGCAATGCGGCGTACGCGCTGGCGGCCAACGTGAACAAGGCGTTCGCGTTCTACGGCTGGACGGCGGCCATTCGCGGCGTGGAAAGCGGCGGCCTGGTGGACGGCCTGCCAGTGCACAACTTCCGCACCGAGTCGGGCGAGATCGCGATGAAGTGCCCGACGGAAGTGCAGATCACCGACCGTCGCGAGAAGGAGCTGGCCGACCTCGGCTTCGCCCCGCTCGTGCACCAGAAGGGCACCGACAAGGCGGCGTTCTTCTCGGTGCAGTCGGCGCAGAAGCCCAAGGTGTACGACGATCCGAAGGCGTCGTCGAGTGCGCGGCTGTCGGCGCAGTTGCCGTACATTTTCTCGACGTCACGGTTCGCGCACTACCTGAAGGTCATGATGCGTGACAAGATCGGCGGCTATGCGACGCGCAACGACATCGACGCGTTCCTCAACCGCTGGATCCAGGGTTACATCGCGCTCGAGAATGCCCCGGCGGCCATCAAGGCGGCGAAGCCGCTGTCCGAGGCGCGTATCGACGTGGTGGAAGTCCCCGGCAAGCCCGGTGTGTACCGCGCGGTCGCGTTCATGCGGCCGCACTACCAGCTTGACGAACTCGGCGTCGCCATGCGACTGGTCGCCGAGCTGCCCCCGCCGGCGAAGTAGGTCCGTCCGGAAGCGTCGTGTTCATGTGCCGCGGCACAGCGCCGCGGCACACATTCTCACTCTGAGGGATTCAATCATGGCATTCGATACGTTTCTGGACCTTGGGAAGGACATCCCCGGCGAGAGCACTGCAAAGGGTTTCGAAGGCAAGATCGAGATCTTTTCGTTCAGCTGGGGCGCCTCCAACCCGACCACCATTGGCTCGGGCAGCACGGGCATCGCGGGCGGCAAGGTGTCGATCTCGTCGTTCAACGTGATGAAGAAGACCGACAAGGCGTCGGCGCTGCTGTTCCAGCGCTGCTGCGAGGGCCAGCACATCGAGACGGTGATCGTGACGATGCGCAAGGCGGGCGGCACGGCCGGCCAGCAGGTGTTCCTCGTCTACACGTTCACCGGCGTGATGGTGGAGTCCATCCAGTGGAGTGGTTCGTCGGGCGGCGATGACTCGCCGACGGAATCGCTGTCGCTCGCGTTCAGCAAGGTGAAGATCGAGTACTTCCAGCAGGACAAGACCGGCAAGATGGCAACCGCCGGCCAGGGCCTGTGGGACCTCACCACGGTCAGCAGCAAGTAAGGCCGAGGTGTCTTCCATGCCCACCGCCAGGGAACTGTTTCAGGACGGTCGGCTGGAAGCCGCCATCGAGACGCTGGGCGTCGAGCTTCGGAGCAATCCGACCGACGTCCAGCGGCGTTCGTTCCTGTTCGAGCTGCTGTCGTTTGCCGGACAGTACGACCGCGCGGAGAAACAACTGGATGCCCTCGCGCGCGATGGCGCGATGGCGGAAGCCGGTGCGGCAACGTATCGCGCGGCCATCGTGGCCGAACGGGTGCGCGAGCACATGTTCGCAACCGGCGACTACCCCACGACGGCCGCACCGGCCGTCTCGGGCGGCGTCTGCAACGACCAGCCGTTCACGACCATCGAGGATGCCGATCCGCGCATCGGGGCGCGCATGGAAATCTGCGCCGGTGGACGCTATCTCTGGATTCCGTTCGCGCACCTCGCGTCGGTGACCATCCAGCCGCCCGCTCGACTGCGCGACCTGCGCTGGATTCCGGCGCGCGTCCAGACCAGTGAGGAGATTCGCCACATGGATCTGGGCGAAGTGCTGTTGCCGGCGCTGTCACCGGCGGTCTGGCGCAACGCCGACCCCGAACTGCGACTCGGCCGCGCAACCGACTGGGAGGAATTGCCGGACGGTGACTTTGCGCCAGTCGGTCAGAAAGTGTGGCGTATCGACGGACGTGAGGTTCCGCTCCTCGACATCCGTACGCTCGTCCTGACCGCCGACTGATCCGGCATCGCCGTCCGCGCTGGACGTCGTTGCTGGACAGCAGTTCCGTCGGTTTTCTCCTCGTATCGTCAGCGGATCGCCATCATGCCCCTCAATTCCGAACTCGTCGCCCGACTGCTGCAGCCCATCCCGGGCGATTCTCCGTCCGGCGCGGATCTCCGCTACGATCCGCGCGTCGACGCGATCAAGGAAGCACGTCGCGAAGAGCCTGACCTGCCCGGTTCCACCAATCGCAAGCTCGCCGACTGGCCCACCGTCATCACGGCCTGCAGCGACTTGCTGGCAAAGGAAACGAAGGACCTGCAACTGACTGTGTGGCTCACCGAAGCGCTCCTGCAGAAGCAGGGCTTCGGTGGACTGGCCACCGGCCTCGATGGATTGAGCGGGATGCTGCAGACCTTCTGGGACTCGGTGCATCCGTTGCCCGAGGACGACGATCTCGAGTTGCGCAGCGGGCCGCTCGAGTTCATCGGCAAGAAGCTGGCGATCCCGGTGAAGATGACCGTGCTGGGTGCCAGCGGCATCACCTACGACCAGTTCCTCGAATCGCGCAAGGTGCCGGCCGAAGCCGAGGCCGAGAACGATCGCGCCAAGGGTGAGTTGCGCACGACGCTGGTGGAGCAGGGCAAGCCGACACCGGAAGCGGTGGACGCCGCCATCGAGCGATTCAACAAGGTTGGCGTGCGCGCACTGCTGTCCGATCTCGACCTGTCGATTGCGTCGCTGGTCACGCTGGAAAAGATCTCCGACGAGAAGTTCGGTCGCGATGCCCCCGCGTTCAACGACCTGCGCAATGCGGCCGACGATGTGCGCCGGTTCCTCGGCGGCCAGTTGGCGCGGATTCTCGAGATCGACCCGGACCCGCTCGTGGAGGAGGCGACGGAAGGCGAGGGTGCGGCAGTCGACGACGACTCACCGATGACGGCCGAGCCGGTGAATCGTGCCGACGCCGCGAAGCGCATCGGGGTCATCGCGCGCTGGTTGCGGCAGCAGGATCCGTACAGCCCCGCGCCGTACCTGATGCTGCGCGGATTCCGCTGGGGCGAACTGCGCATCGCCGCGCCGGAGCTCGATCCCAAGCTGCTCGAAGCGCCGCCCACTGCCACGCGCGCCAAGCTCAAGACGCTGCTGATCGACGGCAAGTTCAGCGAGCTGCTCGAACAGTGCGAGAACCTGATGGCGACGGCGCCGGGTCGCGGGTGGCTCGACTTGCAGCGCTATGCCCTGACGGCGTGCGCGCAGCTCGGCACCAGCCACGATGCCATCGCCGCTGCCATTCGCAGCGAACTGCGCGCCCTGCTGCGCGCGCTGCCGCAGCTCACGAGGATGACGCTCATGGACGACACACCGACGGCGAACGAAGAGACGCGCGACTGGATCGAAGGCGATGGACTCGCCGCCGACGCGGCGGAAACCGCGACGCCCGATGCCGAGGCGGGCGACGTCGCGGATTCCGAAGTGTCCGACGGCAGCGAGGTGCTCGTCGATGCGCTGGAGGACGACGCGTCGTCGGCGCACCAGGGCGGGTTTACACGCACGCGTGCCGTGCGCAAGCCGGCCGTGGCGCGCGGCCCCGACACGTTCGATGTCGCGCGCAGCGAACTGGCGCAGGGCCGCCCGAATCGCGCCATCGAGTTGCTCATGGCCGACCTCGCGCGCGAGCAGTCGCCGCGCGGACGCTTCGTGCGGCAGACGCAGATCGCGTACGTCATGGTCGAAGCCGGGCTGACGATGGTGGCGCAGCCCATCCTGCAGCGCCTGATCGAGACGATCGACGAGAAGGGGCTCGATCAGTGGGAGTCGGGCCCGGTGGTGGCGCAGCCGCTGGCGCTCATGTGCCGCGTGCTCGATCAGGTGGGTGACGACGCGGGACAGCGCCCCGAACTGTACCTGCGCGTGTGCCGCCTGGATCCGTTGCAGGCCATCGCGCTGCAACCGCGGTAAGGGAGCCGCGAGATGGCGCGCACCGAACTCGATCGCGCGGTCCGTCCGTCCTTGCTGGACCGGCTGACGGACCTCGCGCCGCGCGAGCCGGCGGACCACGCGGTCACCCGCGAGGAATCGGCGACGGCGTTTCGGCGGTCGGTGCAGCGCGATGTCGAGGCGTTGCTCAACACCCGTCGCACCATCGTGGGCGTGCCGCCGGGATGCAACGAGGTGCTGCGATCGGTGCATGAGTTCGGGCTCAGTGACACGACCGGCCTGGCGGTGGGAACGCCCGAGGGGCGCAACCGCCTCACCGACGACATCCGCGAATCGCTGATGCGCTTCGAGCCGCGACTGGTCAACGTGCGCGTGGTGCTGGTCGAGACGACGCAGCTCAAGGCGCAGCAGGTTCGCTTCACGATCGAGGCGACGTTGCGCATGGATCCCAGCCCCGAGCAGATCGTGTTCGACACGGTGCTCGAGGTCGCGCGCGGAACCTACGACATCGCCAGCACGCCCTGATGCAGGACGACCTGCTGCTCTACTACGAGCGCGAGCTCACGTACCTGCGCAAGCTGGGTGCCGAGTTCGCGCAGAAGTACCCGAAGGTAGCCTCGCGGCTGCAGCTCGAGTCGAGCAAGACGGAGGATCCGCACGTCGAGCGGTTGCTGGAAGGCTTCGCGTTCCTCACCGCGCGCGTGCAGCGGCGGCTCGACGACGACTTCCCGGAGATTTCCGAGACGCTGCTCGAGATGCTGCATCCGCAACTGGTGCGTCCGGTGCCGTCGATGTGCATCGTTGACATGCCGCTCGACCCGGCGCAGGGCCGGTTGCCGGAAGGCTTTCACGTGCCGCGCGGCAGCACGCTGCACTCACGCCCGGTGCACGGCGTACCGTGCAGCTTCCGCACCACGTTCGACGCCACGCTGTGGCCGTTGTCGGTGACCTCGGCCGCGTGGACGTCGCCCGACCGGGCCGGCGCCGGCGCGCAGGGTCGTGATGCCGTGGGCGCCATCGTGCTCGAGGTCCGCGCGTTCGATGGCGTGCGCCTGCAGGACCTGACGATCGACGCGCTGCGGCTTCATCTCGCCGGGGACGCGAGTGTCGCCGACACGCTGTACGAGTTGCTGCTCAACAATGCGGCGCCAGTGGTTGTGCGCAATCCGGACCGGCCGAACGTGCCGCCGGTGGTGCTCGCACCGGACGCCGTGATGCCGGTGGGCTTCGCGGCCGACGAGCACATGCTGCCGTACCCGACGCGCACGTTCTCCGGGTACAACCTGCTGCTCGAGCTGTTCACGTTCCCCGAGAAGTTCCGGTTCGTGGACGTGCAGGGATTCGGCGCGGCGCTGCGTCGCCTTGGCGCGACCGACCGCGTCGAGCTGGGGTTCCTGATCACACCGTTCGAGCGGGCCGAACGCCGCAAGGCGCTGGAGCTGGCACTGTCGCCGCAGAGCTTCCGTACCAGCGCGGTGCCGGCCGTGAACCTGTTCGAGCTCGTAGCCGAGCCGATCCTGCTCACCGAGCGAAACTACGAGCACCTGGTGATTGCCGACTCGCGTCGCCGCCTCGAGGTTGACGTGTGGAGCGTGGATCAGGTCAAGCTCGTCGAGCATGAGGCCCGTGAGGCCCGCGTGCTGGCGCCGTTGTACTCGCACCAGCATTCCGTGCGCGGCACGAGTGACGATGTGTTCTGGCACACGACACGTCGCGCGTCGTCCTGGCGCACCGATCGCGGCACCGAGCTGTCGCTCGCCTTCACCGACCTGTCCGGCGAATTGCGCGCCCCCGACGCCGATGTCGTGTCGCTCGATGTCACCTGCTTCAACGGCGACCTGCCGAGCCGCCTGCCGTTCGGCATCGATCCGCGCGGCGACTTCGAGCTGCTCAGTGGCGGGCCGATTCAGCGCATCTCGTGCGTGGTCACGCCCACCAAGACGGTGCATCCGGCGCTGGGGAAGACGCTGCTGTGGCGGTTGATTTCGTCGCTGTCGCTCAACCACCTGTCGCTGGCCGATGACTCGCCGGACGCACTGAAGGAGTTGCTGCGCCTGCACAATGTCGGCGATTCGCTGAGCGCCGAGCGCCAGATCGACGGCATTGCGGGCGTGCACAGCGAGCCGGCGTTCGCGCGCGTGTCGTCGCCGCACGGCATCGCGTTCGCGCGTGGCCGGCAGATCAACCTGGAGTTCGACGAGGAGCAGTTCCCCGGCGGCGGCATGTACCTGATGGCCAGCGTCATCGAGCGCTTCGTTGCCCTGTACGCGTCGATGAACAGCTTCACCAAGGTGAGCGTGCGGTCCAGGCAGCGGCGTCGTCCGGTGATCGATTGGCCGGCGCGCGCCGGATGGCGGACACTCCTGTGAGTACGCCGCGGAGGCCGTCGTCGCGGAAGAAGCTGGTGGCTGCGCTGGAAAACCAGGGCACGGGCTTCGAGTTCGTGCAGGCGGTCCGGTTGCTTGCGCGGTTGTATCCCGACCGTTCCCCGATTGGCGGATGGGACGATCCAGCGAAGGAAGTCGTGCGCCTTGCCGTGCCGCCCACGCTGGCGTTCCCACCGTCGCAAATCGCGCAGCTCGACCTGCCGGCCGATGACGGGCCGGCGGGTGAGAGCGGAACGCGTGGCCCGACGACGCCCGCGCACATGAGCGTGAGGTTTCTCGGGCTGACGGGCCCGCAGGGCGTCCTGCCGCACACGTACACCGAACACGCCGCGGCGCGCACGCGTGCCAAGGACACGGCGTTTCGCGACTTCCTCGACATGTTCCACCACCGCGCGCTCTCGCTGTTCTATCGCGCGTGGGAGCGCCATCGGCCCACGGTTGCGGCCGAGCGCGGGCAGGAAGATCGCCTGCGGTCGCACCTGCTGGACCTGGTGGGCGCGGGAACGTCGGAGGTGCAGGCGCACTCGACCGTCCCGGTCGAAACGCTGGCGCACTATGCCGGGCTGCTGTCGCTGCGCACGCGTCCCGCCGAAGGCCTCGCCCAGCTCGTGGCCGACTACTTCTCGGTAACGGTCACCGTGGACCAGTTCGTGGGCGAATGGCAACCGCTGCGCCATGGCGGCCAGGTCTGCCTGGGAGACGACGAGGACGGCCGCCTGGGCTCGGCGGTCGTCGGCAACGCCGTTTTCGATACCCTGGCGCGCGTGCGATTGCGCATCGGCCCGCTTACCCGGCGGCAGTTCGACCTGTTTCTTCCGGGTGGTGCCGAGCACACCAACTTGTGCCACCTGGCGCGCTTGTATGCCGACGATCAGGTCGGGGTCGAAGCGCAACTGGTGTTGGCGCGCGATGAACGGTCGGCGGCGTCGCTCGGTGCGCCGCAATCGCCGACGCTGGGGTTCGGGACGTGGCTCAAGTCCCGGCCGCCGGTGCGTGATGCTGATGATGTCCGATTGACCTTGTGTTGATACACCCTGCCTCCCCCGACATCCGATGATGGAGAAGTCATGGCTGTGAACCTGCGTGGACTGATCGCGAAGATGAATGCCCCCACGCGCAGCGCCGTTGAAGGCGCCGCGGGGCTCTGCCTTTCGCGCACCAATTACGATGTCGAAGTCGAGCACTTCCTGGTGAAGACGCTCGACGTCACCGACGGCGATGTCGCGGTGATCCTGAAGCACTTCGGGGTCAACCGGTCGCGCCTGGCCGACGACCTGGCCCGCGCCCTCGACAAGCTCAAGCGCGGCAATGCGAAGACGCCGTCGCTCAGCCCGTCGCTGGTGAACATGCTGAGCGAAGCGTGGCTGCTTGGCTCCGTCGAATACGGCGCGCCACGCGTGCGCACCGGTCATTGCCTGCTCGCGATGGTCAGCACCACCGAGCTCGCGCGCGAAGCCAGCGACATCAGCAAGGAACTCGAAAAGCTCACGCCCGAAGTCCTGAAGAAGGAGTTCGTGACGATCACTGCGTCGTCCACCGAGGCATCGGCGGAACTTGGGGCGATCGATTCCGCGGCGTCGTCGGCAAGTGCGTCGGGCACCGGCACGCCCAAGGCGGGCGGACGCACGCCCAACCTCGACCAGTTCACGGTCGACATGACGGCCAACGCGCGCGCCGGCAAGATCGACCCCGTGCTTGGCCGCGACTTCGAGGTGCGCCAGGTCATCGACATCCTCACGCGTCGCCGGCAGAACAACCCGATCCTCGTGGGCGAGGCCGGTGTCGGCAAGTCGGCGGTCGTGGAAGGCTTTGCGCGTCGCATCGTCGAGGGCGATGTGCCGGAACCGCTCAAGAACGTCACGCTGCGTTCGCTCGACCTGGCCATGTTGCAGGCCGGCGCCGGCGTGAAGGGCGAATTCGAGAACCGCCTCAAGGGCCTGATCGAGGAAGTGAAAAATTCACCCACGCCGATCATTCTCTTCATCGACGAAGCGCACACGATGATCGGCGCGGGCGGTGCGGCGGGGCAGGGCGACGCGGCGAACCTGCTCAAGCCGGCGCTCGCGCGCGGTGAGCTGCGCACGCTCGCGGCCACCACGTGGAGCGAGTACAAGAAGTTCTTCGAGAAGGATCCGGCGCTGTCGCGGCGCTTCCAGTTGGTGAAGGTCGACGAGCCCAGCGAGGAGGTGTGCTCGCTGATGCTGCGTTCGGTGGTGCCGGCGCTCGAGAAGCACCACAACGTGCGCATTCTCGACAGCGGCGCCGAAGCGGCGGTGCGCCTGTCGCATCGCTACCTGCCCGACCGTCAGTTGCCCGACAAGGCCGTCAGCGTGCTCGACACTGCGTGCGCGCGCCTCGCGCTCGGGCAGTCGGCCACACCGGGACCGATCGAGGATGCCCGTCGCACACTCGACGACCTCGCGTTGCAGCAGCGGGTGCTGTCGCGCGAGCAGGCATCGGGCGCCGATCACCGTGAACGGCTGGCCAATATCGAGACGGCGCGCGAAAAGACGCAAGCCGAGCTGGCGGCCCTCGAAGCGCGCTGGACTGCCGAGCGTGACCTGGTGGGACGCATCAAGGGTGTGCGCGAGACGCTGGAGGCCGAGGTCGACAGTGAAGACCGCACCGTGGCCGACGCCGCGCGCGCGGACCTCAACGCGCTCAACGCCGAGCTGGTGGCGCTGCAGGGCGAGACGCCGCTGGTGCGCATCTTCGTCGACGCGTCGATCGTGGGCGAGGTCATCTCCGGCTGGACCGGCATCCCGGTCGGCAAGATGATGAGTGACGAGCTGGTGACCATGCTGGCGCTCGAGAAGCACCTCGGCGCGCGCGTCATCGGCCAGGATCACGCGATGGAAGGCATCTCACGCCGCGTGCGCACGTCCAAGGCAGGCATCGAGGATCCGAACAAGCCGAAGGGTGTGTTCATGCTCGTCGGCCCCAGCGGCGTCGGC
>CAZPON010000006.1:0-34520 GCA_964588045.1 uncultured Gemmatimonas sp. | reverse complement strand
CGAGGATGATGTTCGCGAACACCGGCCCGGGAATGAAACGCACGTGGCGCTTGCCGGTGGCCGGATCTTCCTCGATGACTTCCGTGCCGAGGATATCGGACGGCATGAGATCGGGCGTGAACTGGATGCGGTTGAACTTGAGGTGCACCGCATCGGCCAGCGTCTTGATGAGGAGCGTCTTGGCGAGTCCGGGCACGCCGCGCAGCAGACAGTGACCGCCCGCCAGCAGGCAGATGAGCACTTCCCGTCGCACCTGCCGTTGCCCGATGATGACCCGCCCGATCTCGGCATCGAGTCGGGTGGCGAGGGCAACGGCGGCGTCGAAGCGGGAAGCAGTATCGGTCATGAGCGCGGGTCGAGTTGGTGAGAAGTTACGGGAGGGGCCGCGGGAGTGTTGAGGGTGGCATTCCCGTTCCGCCCTGTGTAGCGTTGATGTAGCCATTCTCGCTACAATCTCGCGACGCTGGAGACCTCATGCGTGCCAAGTCCGTCACCTATCGGGACCTGCGAAATACACCCGGTCGCGTTTTTGAGCGTCTTGCAACCGGTGAACCGCTCGGCCTGGTCGCCGATGGCACCACGAAAGCCCTGCTTATTCCTGTGGACGACGGGGATGCCCAGACCGCGCTTGACGCCTGGCAACGCGGTCGGGCGTTGTTGGCTCTTGCGCGACTCCAGGCGGGAGCGCGAGAGAAGGGGACTGCCACTATGCCGTTGAGCGAGATCAACAAAGAAATCGCTGCGGCTCGTCGCGCTCGTCGTACTCGTGAGTCTGGCGACTAGCCTCGGAATGGCTTGTGCGAGTCGTACTGGATACGAACGTGCTGGTGTCTGCGATGCTCTCCGGCAGCGGCGTCCCCTACATGGCGCTGCAACTGGTCCTGCAAGGCGATGCGACGCTGCTGATCGACTCCCGTATTCTCGCCGGGTATGACGAAGTAACGGCCAGGTCCCACTTCCACTTCGATCCGACTGAGCGTCGTATCACCGTGCAGGCGCTCACCAGGATCGCGGCAGCCGTCGTTGCGCGACCACTGCGTCTCGCCCTTCCTGACCCCGACGACCGCATGTTCGCCGAGGTGGCCATCGCCGGAGGAGCCGATGCAATCGTCACGGGAAACGTCAAACACTTCGTGCCAAAGCGCGGCGTGTTGCCCGTTACGGTCCTGACGCCGCGCGCCTTCGTCGATCGGCTTCGCCGCGTTCCCTGACGTCTCCTACTTCCCCGCGACCGCCGGCGTGATCACGATGTTCCGGTACGACACCGGGCCGTGATCGCCCTGCAGGTAGATCGGGCCGGGCGCGCCTTCGTTGCTGTCCAATGCTCCACCGGTGATACCGGGAATGGTCTGGTCGCCGATGATCGTCTTGCCGTTGAGCACCACCGTGACGCGGCGACCGATGAGCGTGATGTCGTACGTCTGCCAGACATCCGGTCCCTTGCTCACGTTCTCGTTCGGAACAAGGAAGCCATACACGCCGCCGAGATGCACCGGTTGCGGCTCGGCGTCACCGTTGTCCTCGACCTGCACTTCGTAACGCCCGCGCAGGTACACGCCGCTGTTGCCGCCTTTCGGGTACTTGAACTCGATGTGCAGCTTGAAGTCGGTGTACGTGTCGGTCGTGAGGAGGTTCGCGCCACCCTTCATGTTGACCAGCTCACCACCCATCGCCATCCACTGGTTGGTGCCGCCGGTGGGCTTCCAGCCGGTGAGATCCTTGCCGTTGAAGAGCGTGACCGGCTTGCCCCACGTCACGGCGCCGGTACGCCGCAGCAACGGTGCACGCGTGCCGGTGAAGCGCTGCGTTTCGCCGGCTGGTGTGGTGATCGTTCCGGTCAGCGCGTCATTGGCGAGCGTGGCCTCGAACCTGAGATGGGCCGTGTCGCGATCCCACTGTGGCGGAATGGCGAAGCGCGCGACGCCATTCTGAAAATCCACGCGCGCGATGGGACGGGCGCTTCCACCGCCGCCCACGAACCGGCCCACGAGCGTGCGGCTGCCCGACAGCGTCACCTCGACCCACGAGGGATACGAACCGTTCGCGCCTTGCACCACGAGGTCCCATCGGCCGATGATGGGCGCGTTGGCCTGCGCGGACAGCGAACCGG
Organism: uncultured Gemmatimonas sp.; assembly: GCA_964588045.1. Classification (GTDB taxonomy): domain Bacteria; phylum Gemmatimonadota; class Gemmatimonadetes; order Gemmatimonadales; family Gemmatimonadaceae; genus Gemmatimonas. Next base: position 32,410 of record CAZPON010000006.1, on the reverse strand, counting down.
CCGCCGCACTCCACAGCAGCGCGCAACCGGTCAGCGCACGAAACGAGGGGAAATGACGCATGGGACCCAGCCTTGAAAGAGGAATTCCCGGGAGTGCGAGTATCAGGGCAACGATACCATCAGTCACGCCGTTGAAATAGGTGAACCTGAGTGTTTCCGCGATCTACCACGAGGACGTTTCATGCTCAAGCTGTTCCCGCTGGCCGCGCTGGTCAGCAGCGCCCTGGCCGCGACGTTCACCGCCTCCGTGCCGCAACCGCCGGCCCAGGTGGCCATGCGGTACGTCGCCGACAGTACCGGAAACAAGGCGCGCTACCGGGTTCGCGAGCGGCTGGTAGGCAATGAGCTCGACAATGATGCGATTGGCGAGACGCAGAAAGTCACAGGAGCCATCGCGCTCGACAAGTCCGGCAGGATCATCCCGACGGAGTCGGGCTTCACGGTAGACCTGGCGTCGCTCAAGAGCGATCAGGACCGTCGTGACAACTTTGTGCGCCGTCGGCTTCTCGTGACCGACACATTTCCGGCGACGCGGTTCCAGGTCACCGACGTGAAGGGGCTTCCGTCGAAACTGCCCACCAGTGGCACGTCGGAGTTCCAGTTGATCGGCAATCTCACGGTGAAGGGTGTGACGCGCCTGACCACCTGGAACGTGAAAGCCACGGTGTCCGGCGATCGGTTGACCGGTTCAGCGGCGACCAGGTTCACGTTTGCCGACTTCCAGCTCACGCAGCCCAAGGTCCCGATCCTGCTCTCCGTCGTCGACACCATCGCGCTCGAGTACGACTTCGCGATGACCCGGCAGACGAAGTAGCGCGTCGTTCCACGCGGCGATCCGGTTCATCCCGGCCGGGTCACCGCGCACCCGTCGCGGCGCACGCTCCGTCCGATTCGCGACGACAGGTGTGCGACAAACCGGTACCGTGCGCCCATGCACCGTATCCTCCGAATGTTCGCCACGCTCTCCAGCCTCGTCCTGCTGGCGGGCGCGTGTCACGCCGAGTCGCCAACGGATCCGAGGTTTCAGGACGGCAACATCCGCGTGCTGTTCATTGGCAACTCGCTGACATACACGAATGACCTGCCAGCCATGTTCGTGGCGCTGGCGCGCCAGGCCGGCAACACGCGTGTGCAGGCGGCGGGTGTGTCTTTCCCCGATTTCTCGCTCGAGGATCACTGGAACGAGGGTTCGGCGCGTCGCGCGCTGAGTGCGCACGGCTGGGAATTCGTGGTGATGCAACAGGGTTCGTCGGCGCTGCCTGCGAACCAGGTGTATCTGCGCACATGGGCAGCCCAATTCGCCCCCGCGGTCCGCGCGGCCGGTGCCGAGCCGGTGATGTACATGGTCTGGCCACAGACCAACCGGCTCGGGGATTTTCCCGCCGTCCTGCAGTCGTATCGCGACGCGGCGGCGGCTATCGATGGCATCTTCGCGCCGGCGGGAGATGGGTGGACCGCCCACGGCAAGTTGCAGGATCTCTATTCCTCCGACGGACTGCACCCGACCGTGGCGGGGACATACATCGCGGCGCTGGTGTTGCTCGAGCGAACCGTGGGCATTCGCCCGGAGCAACTGCCGGCCAGCATTCCCGGCGTTGCGATGGCCGAATCCGAGGTGCGCGCCCTGCAACTGGCGGCGCGCGTCGCGCTGGACCGGAACCCGGCGCGGCCAAAGGGTGCGTCGCCGGCGCTCATGAGGATGCTGCGGCCGGCCGCCTATGCCGCCGCCTATGCCGCCGCCTATGCCACAGGCGTGGATCGAAACGGGACGCGCAACACGGCCTCGGTGCCGCCGTCGTCGGTCGCACGCAACACCAGCGAGGCGGCGTCACCATAGAGTCGCTCGAGTCGCGCCCGCAGATTGGCGAGTCCGACACCGGCGCCCTTGGAGCGCGTCCTGGCCAGCGGGCCGGGCCCGTTGTCTTCCACACGCAGCACGACATCACGGGCATCGCGTGACGCACTGATGCGAAGGATGCCCGCTCCGGACTGTCGGGCGATACCGTGCACCAGCGCGTTCTCCACCAGTGGCTGCAAGGCAAATGCCGGTACGACAGCGTCGACATCGTCGGCGATATCCCATTGCACGGTCAGCCGGTCGGCAAAGCGCACCTGCTCGATGTCCAGATAGCGGCGCGTCACCTCGAGTTCCTGCGCGAGCGGCATCTCCTGCGCATCGCCCGCGCGCAGCGTCGCCCGCAGCAAGTCGGCGAGGCGGACGACGGTGCGCTGTGCGAGCGCCGGATCACGCCCGATCAGCGTGACGACCGAGTTGAGCGCATTGAACAGGAAATGCGGATTGAGCTGGGCCTGCAGGGCGCGCAACTGGGCCTGCGCGAGGTCTTCTCCCATGCGCGCGGCGATGACGCGCTGCGCCTGCCAGTTCGCGTACCAGCGAAACGCCACCTGGGCGCCGACAATCGCGCAGAAGAGCACCACGAACGTGTCGCCGTAGGAACGCACCCCAATGACGATCGTGCTCTCGAGGCCGCGACGTTCCGACAGTCCGAACGCAATCGACAGTTCGGACTGCAGCAGGATCTGCAGGACGATAATGGCGACGCCGAGCGGCACGTGAATGGCGAGCGTGCGCCACATCCGTCCGCGCTCGAATGGTGCGCGGTTGCCGACGGCCCAGATGACCATCGACCAGATGCTCCACGTCCCCCACATGCCCAGTTGCGACAGGAGCAGCGCGCCGAGGGACAGGTCGGGATTGAGGCGCGAGGGGACCAGCCGGAATCCGAGCGTACCGACGAGAGCCGGCACGATCCAGAACGACAGCAGGAACAGTCGGAAGCGTTTCTCCGGATTCACGAGGACTCAACGCTCACCGGCGAGTCGCCGTGCAACCGATGCGCGATAGTTCCGGCTCACCCGCAGCTTGGTGCCGTCGCGCAGGATCATGACCTGGTCGCCACCGAACCACGGCTGCAGTTCCTTCATCGCCAGGATCTCCACGATGACGCGCCGGTGAATGCGCATGAACAGGCGGGGATCGAGTCGTGACTCGATGCTGCTCAGCGTCTCCCGCACCTGATAGCGATCGCGTCCCGCGTGCAGGACCACGTAGTTGCCGTCCGATTCCATCCACTGCACATCGGCCAGCATCACGACGATGGTGCGCTGATCCTGCTTGACCACGAGCCGGTCCGTCCAGCCGGTGGCCGTGCTGCCCGGGCCCGTTGTTCGTGATACGGAGCCAGCGGAGCGCAGGAGGTTGCTCATGATCCGGGCCTGCGCAATCACTTCTCCGGTTTCGTGGCGAGCCACCACGCGCTGCCACGCGGCGGCGAATCGTTCATCGTCAAACGGCTTGAGCAGGTAGTCCACCGCTGCGACGTCGAATGCGCGAAGTGCGAACTCGTCGTGCGCCGTGATGAACACCGTGGGCGGCATGTGCGCGACACCGACCGCCTCGATCACTTCGAAGCCCGTGCGCGCGGGCATCTGGATATCCAGCAACACGATATCGGGCGCCCATCCCAGGATGCATTCAACGGCGGCGTCGCCGTTGCCAACCTCCTTGAAGGAGGTGGCCGGCGCGTGCGACCGCACCAGGCCAACCAGGCGTTCGCGGGCAAGCGGTTCGTCATCCACGATGAGCACGCGTTCGATCATGCGGAATACTGCGGGTGACGGACCGATCATCGTAAGGCCATCGGGATGAATGGTGATGGCCGAGGGGCGAACGGTGCGGGCGGTGGCGGCGGGTTGTCGCGTTGCTCTTGCCCGTCGCCGAAGTCCTGATATTGATTTCAGGAACTCGTCACCCACCCAGCGCATGCCCATGGCGCGCGACCCACTGCACGTTACGCTGACCCTCATTGAGTCGAGGCGTGTCACCTCGCTGGGCCATCGGCTTGCGTTCGGTGCCAGTATCGCCGGACAGGTGACGCTGATTTGCGGCGCGGCGGTGGTCATGTCGCGCGTTGTCGCGCCCATGGGGCCACCGGTCAACGACTCTCCGTCATTCCTCGCGCCCTTCCGTCGCGAGGGCCCGCGCCCTGTCCAGGAAAAACTGAGCTACGCGGCGCTGGGTGGTACGACTGCCCTTGCCGCGCAACCCAGTGTTGGCGGGCTGTCGCGCGAAACCGTCGCTGCCGACGTGGCGCTTCCGGAGAAGGTGGATGCTGGCGACGACACACCGCCGTCGGAAGCGCACGCCGAAGACACGTCACGTGCGTTCTCCGACATCGAAGTCGACTCGGCGGCTGCGCGGGACCCGGACAGCGAGGGTCCGGCCTATCCCCCAATGCTCATGGCCAAGGGGATCGAGGGTTCCGTGCTGGCGACCTTCGTCGTGCACACCGACGGGCGACCCGACCTCGAGACCTACAAGACACTGGAAGCGACCGATATCCTGTTCGAGAAAGCCGTGCGTGACGCCCTGCCGCGCATGAAGTTCCGTCCGGCGAAGATCAACAACGTGCCGGTGCGGCAGCTCGTGGAGCAACGCTTCATGTTCCGGGTGATCAAGCCGACAGAGCCGAACGAGTCGTAGTCGAGGCGATGCCGAGCACGGCGAGATCGTCGGCGCCGTGACCGTCGGCAATGAGCGCGTCCATGCGCGCGGCGATCGCCGGCAAGGTGGCAAGCGGCTGCGCACCCGCCGTCTCCTGCATCAGTCGCACATCCTTGCGCGCCATCGTGAGCTCGAAACTCGGCGCAAAGTTGGCGTTGGCCATGTTGCGTCCCCGTCCCGAGATGGTCGTGACGGGGTTGAGGACCTCCAGCACATCGAGCGCGTCGACCGGTGTCACGCCGGCGCCTGCCGCCACCGCGAAGACGTCCGCGACAAGCGCGCTGAGCCCGATGATGAAAGTGTTGCCGAACAGCTTGTACGCCGCGGCCAGGTCAGGCCGCTCGCCGAAGTACTTCACCTTGGGCGCCATGCGCTCAAGTGCCGGCCTCACCTGATCGAATAGTTCCCGCGGGCCGGCGGCAAGAATGGCACCCTCGCTTCTTCGTGCGGCCGCGGGGCCGATGAACACCGGACAGTGCAGGTAGTGCACGCCGTCGGCCTTCAGTCGCACGGCGCGCGCGGCGGTGAGCGCGGGCTGCGTGGTGGTGTGGTCGACAATGACGGCATCGGGTGACAGGCCGGGCCGGAGCAACGCGATCACTTCATCCACCACCGCGTCATCCCTGAGCACGAGATGCACGCGTGCGGCACCACGAACGGCATCGGCTGGCGTTGCGGCGACCACGCCACCGAAAGCGGCGAGTGCCTGCGCCTTGTCCGGCGTGCGATTCCACACGGTAACCTGGTCGCCGCGCTGCGCGGCGGCCTGGGCAAGGGCCGAGCCAAGCAGGCCCGTGCCGAGAAAGGCGATGGAAGTCATGTGGTATTATTCGCTGTGGGAACCCGTCGGGGTACCACCAGGTTGAACTCGCACCATTCGCACGACCAACAGGACCCGATTGCCATGCCTGACTACACCAAGCCAACTCCCGAGGAGCTTGCCAGCCGGCTCACCCCGGAGCAGTACGCCATCACGCAGCAGTGTGGCACCGAACCGCCGTTCCGGAACGCGTACTGGGACAATCACGAGGCGGGATTGTATGTGGATATCGCGAGTGGCGAGCCCCTGTTCGCGTCCACCGACAAGTTCGACTCCGGCAGTGGCTGGCCCAGCTTCACGCGACCGGTGGCGTCCAACGTGACGGAAAAGGTGGACACGTCGCATGGCATGCGCCGAGTCGAGGTGCGCTCGCGCCACGGCGATTCGCATCTCGGGCACGTCTTTCCCGACGGTCCAAGCGAGCACGGCGGCATGCGCTACTGCATCAACTCGGCGTCGCTGCGGTTCATTCCGGCGGCGGATCTCGAACGAGAGGGCTACGGAGACTATCGCACGCTGTTCGCCGATTCAGGGGCCGATGCATCATCGACGGACGCGGCGCCGACGACGGAAGTGGCGGTGCTGGCAGGCGGCTGCTTCTGGGGTGTCGAAGAGATCCTGCGCGCGGTGCCCGGCGTGATTGCTACGGAAGTGGGGTACACGGGCGGATGGTTGCCCAACCCGACGTACCACGACACGCACGACAGCAAGTCGGGTCATGCGGAGGCCGTGCGCATCACGTTCGACCCGTCCGTGTTGCGCTACGAAACGCTGCTCGAACAATGGTTCTTCAAGCTGCATGACCCGACGACCAAGAACCGGCAGGGGAACGATGTCGGGACGCAGTATCGCTCGGCCATCTTCACCACGTCACCGTTGCAGCGCGAGACAGCCGAACGTGTGAAGGCGCGAGTGGATGCGTCGGGCAAGTGGCCGCAACCGATCACCACCGAGATCACCGACGCGGCGACGTGGTATCGCGCGGAAGAGTACCATCAGGATTACCTGCAGAAGAATCCTGGCGGCTACACCTGCCATTGGATGCGCGACTGAATCGCGCGTGATCGACGCGGCCGACGCGACGCGGCCGAGAGCCGGCTTACTGGCCGGTGCGACAATCCACGCGCGCACCGCTGCCGGGCTCGAAGCACAGCCGGCCATCACGTCCGGCCTGCTGGCGATCCTTCGGCCAGATCGTCCAGCGCGGTGCGGTCGATCCGTTCTGCAGCCGAACGTGTTCCAGCTTCGCGCGCTCGAGATCGCTGGTCACGCCAGCGGTGCGCACGGTCGCCAGGATGTGATCGAGCTCAACGATCTCGAGTGACAGCGGAGGGTTGCGGCTGACGCCACCGCCCGGGCGATACTTCCAGGCCGAGTCGGGCGCCTGCTGCGTTGCCTCGAGACTGGCCACGCGACTGGAGGACGAGAAGCGAATCTTGAGCGGACATTCGCCGTGCCGGCCCCATTTGCAGTCCACCTCGATGAACGCCACGGTCGCATCGTTCACCCACTCGCGCCGCGCGCGGGCCAGTTGCGTTGCAGCGGTCGCGACGACGTGGGGCGGAATGACGCTGGGCGGCGGCGCGGCGGGCATGCGTGTTTCCGCCGGCACTTGATCAACGCGATCCGGGCTGGCAGTCACCCGCTGATTGCCGGGCTTCGCCACATCACGCGCGAAGCGGTCCATGACAGCGCGAACCGTAGACGTGAGCCCGAGCGCAACCAGCACTACCAGCAGCCCGGCCATGGCGGCGCGTTGCACGGCGCGTTTTGCCCGACCGGCTTCCGGCACGTGCGGTTTTACGGCCTCGAAGAGCGCGGCGACGTCGTGTCGCCAACGCGCGTCGCTCAATTCGAAGGCCTGACGGCGGGCGAGTGGCATGATCGGTGCCGGCAGTGATGCCTCGTCGGGCATCGTCGCTCCTTCGCAGAGCACCGGGATCACGCGCGTGGAAGGGTCGGCGAGTGCGGTGACGACCTCGAGGCGCACGAAATCATTCGGGTCGTCGATGCGTCGCGTGCCATCGGCCTTGACTCCCATCCAGCGCGGGCCCATCGCCACGAGCACCACGGCCGATTCGGAGAGCCGCTGACGCAACACCCGGATGAAGTCATCCCCTGGTGCGAGGCCGCCAATGTCCATGAAAACGCGATCGGCGCCGAACACGCGCACGAGCTCGTCATGCAAGCGCCCGGCGTGTCCCGCGGTGTCGCCGCGGCGATAGCTCATGAAGATTCGGCTGCGACGAGGCATGGTGGCGTTCGCGATGCGATCAGCCCGGGGGATTCACGGGCCGCGCGAGATAGTCCACGCGCCAACCCGCCAGATCTTCGCCCATGACATCCGCGACCGACAGGGCGAGGTCGCCCAGCTCCCTGCTGGCCAGGGGCTTGCTCAGGTCGAGCGTCGACAGCCGGTCGGCGAACCGCTCGAGCTGTTGCGCGCTCGCGTCAGTGCGAATGCCGGCTTCCTGGTAGCCCGACTGACTGGCAAAGCCGTGCAGCGCCGCACCGAATGCCGGGCCCAAAATGCCGATGCCGGTGAGCACGGTAATGGTCGACGACGGGAGGTGCAGGAGGTGCAGGTGCTCGAGCACGTGCGCAAACGCAGCGGCCAGCGCCATCAGCAACGGGATCCACGGAATGAGATGCAGCCGGTGTTTCGCATGATGGGCGACGGCGTGCGTCTCCCGATTGTAAGCCAGTTGGGCGCCAATGAGGTCGCGCTGCAACTGTCCGGCAAGTGCGCGCACCGTTGGCTCATCGAGCGTCACGGGCGCAAGGCCAGCCTCGCGGGTGAGCGCGCGATACCACCAGTTGACCCATGCCGGACGCGGATCGGTAAACACGGCGTGCGTCGGCACACGAATGACCGGCGAATTGCGACCGAGCGGCCACAGGAAGCCAAGGTGGCGCAGGCGTTCGGCGAGCAGTCGATAGTCCAGCCACTTCTCATGAAAGCGCAGTCGACGACTGCGCAGGAAGAACGTCGTAAGCACGACCAGCAACAGCAGCTCCGCGACGGCGAAGAACAACCTGCGTTCGGCGGCCACCTGGCTGCCCAGCCAGGCGCAGACCACGGCGAAGGGCGCGGCGAACACGATCGTGGTGAAGGTGGACCGATGGCGCGCGCCGAATGACGACGCGTAGTAATCGGCCCGCCGATACGCCGGATCGATGACCTCGACGCGACGTGCGTTCATGACCGGTGTCGTGGGCAGGCCCTGCCATGGCACGGTGACGTCCGCAGGCGACGGCGGGATGGCACTGAGGGTGCCCGAGCCGGACAGCACCCGCTGCGCAATGCGATACACGCGCGCACTCGCGTGTCGCACGATCACGCCGGGCGGCGTTTCCCCGGCATAGTCCTGGAGGGCCTGCTGCAGGGCTCGCGCCGCTTTCGGACGCGCTGCATCTGCAGGCCGTGGCGGCTCGAGCAAGCGCGTCACGACGGTATCGATCGACGCCAATCCATCGTCGGCCGACGCGGTGCCGCCCGACGCATCGAGCAGTGTCACGCGTTCCGGGTGCACGGAGTGCACGTGGATCACGGGCAAGCCCTCGTCGCGGGCACGCGCGATCACTTGTGCCGTTCCGGCGTCGCCGCGGGCGTCGAGTCCATCCCAGACCGCGATGATGAGGTCGCAATTCCAGACGAGTCGCCGGTTGGTCTCGACCAGCGTCGCTTCGTGTCGCGCGCGCTGCGTGGCAGGCTCCGGTTCGTCGGCGCGTGGCTGCCCGTCGAGGACGAGGCGTGCCCGTGCGGCATCCCAGAGGCGACGCGCGGGCGTGCCGGGTGCGCACCGTTCGGCGAACGCGGCGAGATCGTACGGCGCCACGATGTCGAGCACATAGCCCATGCCCGGTTCGATGGCGACTGCAGCGGCGAGCTCATCCGCGCCCTCGGCGAGTGCGCTGACGAGGGAGAAGCCCGGTGCGCGGTCGGAGAAGAGCGTGGGGTGTGCGTGCTTCACGGCGAGCGCTGCCGTCCGGATGCGCGCAAGCACGGTGCGCAGGGCATCCGTCACCGCGTCCGCACGATGGTGATCGAGCCGCTCGTCGCCGGCATGCTGTGGCTCGCGCCAGCGGTGGCCGGTAATGCCGATTCGAAGCGCCAGCTGGGGCCGCACGGATTCGACGGTCATCGACGGAAGTTGACGTGGCGTTCGCACTGCGGGCAAGACAGCGACGATTGTAACTCCCGGAACGCGCCATTGGCGTGGTGCCATCTCGTGGGCACGAGGCCGGGTGCTATATTCGGCAAATCTCGACCGGAGATCCGCATGTCATCTGCACCGACACCCGCGCCATCTGCTCCAGCGCCGCCACCTGCCCGTCGCCCGATCGACGCACACGAAAAGGTGATCATCGCAGGGGCCGTGGCCGGACTGCTGGCTGTTGCCGCCGCGCTGCTTACGCTACCACCTCCCGATGGTGGCGCAACCACAGCCGCACCACTCGTTGCGGCGGCGCCACCGCCGACGCAGAGCGTCCCGCTGGTCGACTCCGCGAGATCGGATACGCTCGGGGTATCATCCGCTTTGCCGGCGAGCGCTCCACCCGCTGCGCCGGCGCCGGTGACGAAGCTGTCGTCGGGAACGGCGAAGGTGGATCCATCACAATCAGCGACAACAACAAACGTTCCGGCGAGCAAGACCGCGCCAAAGCCGGCCGTCAACAAACCTGCTGTCGCGAAGGTGCCGACAACAACACCCGCAACCACCGCGGGAACTCAGCAAGCGCCCGCGAAAGCCGTTGCCGAAACGCCGTCACCGGCGCGCCGGCGTGGGTCGCCGTGTGAGGAGCACGTGAATGCGGCAGCATGGCACGACGCGTTCGAAGCGTGCACGCAGGAAGCGTCGAGTGGCAACGCACCGGCGCAGCGTCGCCTCGCCGTCCTCTATCTCGAGGGGCGAGGCACGAGCCGCAGCGATGCCCAGGCCACGAAGTGGTTCACCAATGCAGCGACCGCCGGTGATGTGGAATCGATGTACCAGTCTGCTGTCTCGCTCGAAAAGGGGCGCGGCATCAAGAAGGATCAGGCAGCGGCCCTGCAGTGGTACACGCGCGCCGGCGAGTCCGGCCATGCCGCCGCGCAGTATGCCCTCGGACAGGCGTACGAGAAGGGGAGGCTCGCGATGTCCAAGGACAAGCGGATGGCGCTCGAGTGGTATCGCAAGGCGGCGGCGCAGAATTTCGGCGACGCATCCTCGAAGGTGAAGGACCTCTCGCGCTGATCGAACGCTCTCGTGTCCATGTCGCGTGCGCTGTCCGCCAGCATCTCCGCAGCGGTTGTCACCGGATGGCTCGGTGGCGCCATTGCGTGGGCCATATCGAGCGGATGGCAGGATACCACCGCATGGATGTCGACATACGGCCGACTCGACCAGATGGTCGCGCTGTTCCTCGGCGCGGCGTGCGGAGCTTGCGTTCTTGCCGGACGGGCGCGACATCGACGCGAGCCGGTATTGACCGCGGCGGGAGCAGGACTCCTGCTGGGTGGCGTGGCCGGACTGGTGGGTGCATCGATCGGGCTGCGTCTGCGCGTCGGTGACACGCCAACCGGCTTTGTGATCGAGCGTCTCGCGACGTGGGGTTTGGTGGCGGGCGCGATTGCAGGGGCACTCTCGACCTACACGCGCACGCGACGCGTGGCGTTCAGTGTCGAAAGCTCGATCCTCGGCTTGCTGGGCGGCATCACCGCTGGTGCGCTCTTCAGCCTTCCCGGACCCTCGGAGATCTGGCTTCCGCTGGCGCTCACCTGGTGCGGTGCGGCCATTGGATTCGCAGCCGTTGGACCGGCCATCTGGCACGCACCCGCGGTGGTGCATGTGCTGCCGGCGCGTGATGCGCGGCATTCGCTGTGGTCGCTGTACGAAAGTACGATCGACGACGGATGGTCGATGGCCCTGGCAGAAGCGCGCATCGCGTGCGTCGATGGCGTGGTATACGTGTACCCGCCGCCCGCCGGCGCCATTCTCGACGGATATCCGCTGTATCGTGCCGTGCCACTCACGCGCGATGCGATGCTGGCCGTGGGACGTGCGCGCTTTCGTGTGACGCTGGGCCAGCGTTCGTGAGGCGCGCCGCGCGCGTACTGCACATCGCGCTCGTGCTCGTGACGAGCCCGTTGTGGGCTCGCATCAGTGGTCAGGCCGCGCAGCCGGCAGGAGGCGCGGCCATTGCTGCCCAATTCCGACTGGTGCGGTGCGGACCGCATCGCGATGCCGCGTGCCTTGTTGCGCGGCTGGCGTTGCCACCCGGCGCGGCCATTGGACAAGCCTCCGACACCAGCAGGCCCACGTGGTACGCGACGTTGGCCGGCGTCCCGATGATTGGCCCGGACCAGGCACCGGTGTCTGGTGCGTCACAGCCTGATGTCTCACCGGTGTTTGGTGCCCCGGTGCTGCCGACGTCGTCGCTGGGTCGGACTGCGCTTCGCGGCGCGATCACACTTGCGTCCAGCGTTGGCGCGAACGCCGATACGCTGGTGCGCGTGCCGGCAGTGTGGCGGCCGCCGAAGCTGGCACTACCGGCGTTCACCGGAACCGCGGATTCGGCCGCACTGCCGGTGGCTGTTCGCGACGCGATCGCGGCGGGTGCGGCACCGCCCGGCGTTCGGCAGTTGGTGATGCTGGTGCTCGCGTTGGTTGGCGCGTTGCTGGTGCTGTTCGTTCCGCGCTTTCTCTGGCTGGTACATCGCGAGTCGGAAGAAGACATGGCGCGACAGGTAGCCGCCGCACGGGCCTTGCTGTCCACGCAGGAATTCGAGGAACTGCGCGGCCGCGCGCCACGCGAGTCGAAGCCGCGCACCGCCGAGGAGTCGACGCGACCGGTCACCCAGCCCACGCCACCGCCACCGTGATACGCTTCGCACTGCTTTCCCTGGCGCTACTGCAGGCGGTGCTCGCATCGGCGACGGTCGCCCGCCCGCTGGCTGCCCAGCGGGCGCCTGCGGGATCGGCGTCGGGCGAGTCGCGGCAGCAGGAGCGCACCCTCATGCGCTACTGCGATCACGTCGACTCCGTGTCGGCACCGACGCTGGAGGGGGCGCGTGAGCGCACGGATTGCTGGAAGCGCATCCAGTTGGAGGGCATCGGCAACGCGTTGGTCGAGGAGCGCTATCGCGCGGCCGTGCGCGACTACGACAACCTGGTCGCTGCGGACTCGTCGCGTCGTGCGATTGCCGCACGCGAGGCACAGGTGGACCAGCAGCTGGTGACGGTGCAGCGCGCACTGGTAGCGCGTGACCTCACGCTGGCCGATTCCACCGTGATGTCGGTGTTGGCAATCCAGCCGCAGAACCAGCGGGCGATTGCATTCAAGGAGCGCGTGGTGACGTTGCGTCGGGCGAACCAGCTTCGCCTGGCCGTCTACGTCGTTGCCGGGCTGGTGCTGGCCGTCGCACTCGCCCTGCTCGTGACAGCCCGCGTGATGGCGGTGCGCCAATCCCGCGCGGAGGAGGTGGAGCGACAGAAGGCCGCGTTGCGGACTGCGATGGTGCGCATCATCGACGGCGTCGGTCGTGGCAAGATGTACACGCTCAGCGGGCCGATCTTTCGCATCGGGTCGGCGCAATCGGACCGCCCGGAGGAACAGAACGATCTCGTGCTGAGCGACGAGTCCGCGTACGTCTCACGCTATCACTGCGCCATCCTGCGAAAGGATGGATGCTACTACCTCATCGATACGAGCCTCAATGGCACGTACGTCGATGACACGCTGGTGGAACGCGGTGAACCGACCCTGCTCGACGACGGTTCGGAGTTCAGCTTGTCGGGCGTGACGCGGCTCAAGTTCCTGCTGGTCTGACGCAGCGCGGAATCGCGTCGTGCGCCAACGGTCCACCGATCGCGCCGGTCGGCGAAGCGATCGATGTGCAGGTGCAGGCCGGTACCCGCCCGGTCGGGAAGGCCCGCCTTGATGGCGGCTTTCACCTGGCGCTGCAGGATCGAGTCCTGCGAGAAGTCCTTCACCCGGATGCCGAACGAGCGGCATTGCGTGATCACGAAGGCGACTTCTTCCGGCGTCATCGTCATGCTGCGCAAGTCGAGTGCGCCGCCTTTTCCGTACAACGTCAGGTGCTCGGCGTGGTCGCGACCGACCACCACGATGGTCTTGCCAAAACGCAGGCGAAACGCGCCGGATACCAAATCGAACGCATGCTCGAACTGCTCACGTGACAGGATGGCGGTGCGGATCTTGTCGGCCGAGATGGTCGACTTCGCCCCGACGTACGCGTCCGGAACGGCCAGGCGTCGCTCGCGATACATGGCGGCGACCGAGCTTTCGAGCGCCTCGATGCGCGGCCTGACCTGCGGGTGATTGCGCAACTCACTGAGTGCCAGCGTATTGATGCCGCGCGCGAATTCCTGAGCTGCTTCGTCCTGGATGCCAAGCTCCAGCAGCGAGTTGCCGCGCTCGAGATGGTCGTACGCCACCACCAGCAGCGAGTCGAACTGGACGGCCTGACGATCGGAGAGCACCGACGTGGTGTCACTGGTCGATCCCGGTCCGTACCAGATGGCAAGCAGCGCGGCGCCGGCGAACGCGATTGCCGTGACCACGACACCGATCAGTTTCCACGGAACCGGGCGCGTGGGTTGCTCGAATCCATCGGACTTGCGCCGCTTCTGCCTGGCACGCTGGTCCCGCGGGATGGGAATCTCCTTGGTGCGGTCCTCACCGCTGGCGAATTCCCATTGGTGCGTGGCCGTCAACGCCACGATATCCCGATCGAAGAGCCGCGTCACACCGGCCAGCGCAAGGCCGTTCACGGTGACCGTCGCATCACTCTCGGTGATCAGCCACCGTTCATTGCGGAATTCCAGCACGCAATGCCGGGCGCGAATGCCCGGATCCGGCACCTGCACGTCTGCATCGTCACCGCTGCCGATCACGCATCGCGCGCGTCCCGCGAGCGCGATCACACCACCATCGGTGGATGCGAGCGGAAGCAGGCGCGCCTCGATCATGGGTTCAGGATGCGCGTTGCGGTTGCGGCAAGTTCCTCCATCTGCGCGGCGCGGAGGCGCGCCCAGCGCGGCAGCATGATGGCCGCGCGCGCGATGGACGCGGCACCGGCCAGTGCCAGCAGCGCCGGTCCCAGCCACTTGACCGGCGCGCCCGGTGTCATGAGCATCGGCACCGAGAGCGCGCTCGCCGTGACCAACGCACCGGCGCCCATGCCGAGCAGCAGGCGCGCGTCACCCTTGACGGTGGACAGGCGGAGCTGGTAGCCGGTGGCGGTGGGCTCGAGCAATGCCTGCAGGTTGCCGTTGCTCCAATGCCGCAGGCTGCCCTCCTTGCCGGTCTTGCCACGCGCATGAAACGTCTCACGCAGCGCGACCACCAGTCGCTCCCACTCGGCGTCGGTGACGGCGCGCTCGAGTTGAATGGTGCGCGCGACGCCGATCGGCAGTCCGACGTACGTCATCTGCCGTGTGGGCACGAGGTCGCCACGCTCGACGGCGCGAGCGGCGGCGGCAACTGCCTCGGGGTTCAAGCCGACCTCAGCGGCGATCTCCTGCAACTGCGTGATCGTCATGCCACCAGCAGCCGCCTGGTGACGGGGGTCGACGACCGACGTTGCCTCTTCGCCGCCGGCAGACTCGGCCGCCGCGGCACGCTCGAGAATGAACGCCGTCTCGTCTTCGTTGAATCGCCGCTCGGTGGACATGGACAGGGCTGCGCGGGAGATTGGTGATTTCGGACGGCTGGCGCGTCGAACCGCTTGGCGAGGGCAAGGCTGTGCACCTGAAGCTCAATACGAACTGGCGAGAGTGGAAGTGCCAGCGCGGGGCGCGGCTGGCTGCCGGTTGCGTGGGGTGAAATAGCCTCCCAGCACGACCAGTCCGCGGTTTGCAACGACTCCGCCAGTCATCTTGCAACGGGGATCGAAGGGGTCAACACCCCGACCTCCAGTCGATCCCCACCCGTGCCGATACTCCCAAGGGATTCCCATTCCCGAGGACGCCAGGCACGATGACGGACGGCAGGCAGGGTGCGGTGACGGCGGTCGCCGAGCGCGGTACGGATCCGCATGAACTCGTGGCGGCGCGGCTGGCGCATATCCGCGAGGCGAGTGATTTCCCGGCCCTGTCCCGCCAGATCATCGACACCATCTCGCTGATCGACGACGATGCCAGCTCACTGCAGCGGCTCGCGAACGTCGTGCTGCGCGAGTACAGCCTGACCCTGGCCGTGGTGCGCACCGCGAACACCGCACACTACCGTCGCACCGGCCGCCCGATCCAGAGCGCAACGCATGCGATGATGATGCTGGGCGCGCGCACCGTGCGTCACCTCGCGAGCAGCCTGCTGCTGTTCGAGAACTACAGCCGGCGCTCGCCGGTGCTCAAGGAGCTGATGGTGATGTCGCTCATCACCGCCAATCATGCGCGTGAAGTCTCGACGCGGCTCGAGTGCAGCGATCCCGAGGAAGCGCACCTGTGCGGCATGATCCGCAACATCGGTGAGGTGCTGATCGCCTGTCACTTTCCCGACGACTACGCGCGCATCCAGGAGCGCGTGCACGACATGGGGCAGAGCGTGTCGGTGGCCGCGAACGCCGTCCTGGGATTCCGCTATGAGGATCTCGCCGTCGCGGTTTCCCGGCATTGGGGCATGCCGGATACGGTGGTGCAGGGGATTCGCGCGCGACCGGGTGCGGTGCTGTCACAGGCCAGCGCGGTCACCGCGTTCAGTCATGACCTGACGGTGGCGATCTACTGCCAGCCAAAGTCGGAAGCGTCCGACAACGATCCTGAGCGCGCCGTTGGCGATGCGATCACCCGTCATGCATCGCATCTGCCCATCACGCGCGACCAGGTTCGCGATGTGATCGAGGCGGCACTCGATGAGACACGCGAGCTGTTCACGAGCGCGCGGGTTTCGATGGAACCCCGGCAGCTCAAGGAGCTGTCCGACGCGGCGCGCACGGCGATTGGGTTGTCGGCGACGCCAACGGACGAATGGGAGATTGCGGCGATCGACCAGAGCGACGCGCCCGGCTCACCCGGCCTGCGTCGGCGCCTCCGTCAGGAAGTCGAGGGAAAGGTGGACCCGCAGTCCGGCGGCGAGCTGGGAGAAGTCCTGCTACTGGCGCTCGAAGCGGCGTTGCGCGGCGGCCCGTTCGATCGCGTGATCGCCTGTGTGCAGAGTGCCGATCGGTCGCGGCTCACCGCCCGTTCGGGACTTGGCGATGGGGTCGAATCGTTGATGCCGCGATTCGATTTTCCGATGACCAGCCGTGGCGGTCCGGTGGTGGCGCTGTTGCAGCAACGGCAGGCGTCGTACGTGCCGGCTGATCGGGCCATGACGCCGGTGGAAGCGCGGTGGGCACAGCAGATGGGTGTTGCACAATTCGGCGTGTTTCCCATCGTGGTGGCCGGCACCATCGTGGGATGCCTGTACTGCGACCGACTGACGCGCGATCCGGCGACGGACCGGGTGGCGGTGGAGTACGTGAAGTCGCTGACGGCCGCGGTGGTGAAGGCAATCGAGGCGCGGCGGCGTGCGGCCAGTGCGCGCCAGACGGAGGCAGTTGACATCGCACCTGCTGCGACCGATGCGCCGAACCTGCCACCGGCCATTCCTGACGCTCCGAGGTTGTTGTCGGCAGAACAGAAGGGTGAGTTGGTCATGCGCGCCTTGCGCGGAGAATCGCTGGAATCGGTGGCTGCGTCTGCGGGCGTGAGCGCAGCGACGCTGAGTACGTGGCGGGACGCGTTTCTTGCCGGCGCGATGGCGCGCTTGTCCGCGGACTGACCAACCGCCGGGCGCGGGTGATAAGTTGGAAGGTGCGCTGCGTCGACGCCCTCATTCGATACCCTGCCTTGCGTCCTTCCCTCGCTTTCGTCTCCCGTGCCGTCGCCTGCATGGCGACGCTCGCTACCATGGCCCTCGCGCACGCGTCGGCGCAGCAGGCGCTCGACGTCCTGATCACCGGCGCGACGGTGTACGATGGGCGCGGTGGCGCCGGTCGCGTCACCGACATCGGGATTCGCGGTGAGCGCATCGCGTTCGTGGGTGCGGCACCAGCCGGCACCAGCGCTACGCTGCGCGTCGATGCGAAAGGCCTGATCGTTTCGCCGGGCTTCATCGATCCGCATACCCACACGTACGAGGGATTGCCGCGACTCGACGCCGAGCGCCGGCAGAACGCGTCATCGCTGATGCAGGGCATCACGACCGTCGTGCTGGGCGCCGATGGCCGCGGACCGATCGACGTGGCGCGCATCATGGACGAGTCCGAACGCGCAGGCCTCGGCACCAACACCTACGCGCTCACCGGGTTCGGCACGGTGCGCAGCCGGGTCATGGGCGCATCGTCGGCGCCAGCCAGCACGGCGCAGGTCGATTCCATGCGCGCGCTCATTGCGCAGGCCATGAAGGAAGGCGCGTATGGCGTGGGGTCGGGGCTGTTCTACGCGCCGCAGAGTTACGCGAACACCGACGAAGTGCTGGCCGTCGTGTCCGCCGCCAAGCCGTTCGGCGGCGTGTACGACACGCACCAGCGCGACGAGAGTTCGTACACCATCGGACTGCTCGAATCGGTGCGCGAAACGATTCGCATCGGCTGTGAATCGGGACTCACGTCCAACGTCGGCCACATCAAGGCGCTCGGCGTCGATGTATGGGGCAAGGCCGACAGCGTGCTGGCCATCATGGCGGCGGCGCGCCGGCGCGGCTGCAAGGTCACGGCCGATCAGTATCCGTGGACGGCCAGCGGCACGGGCTTGAGCGCGGCGTTGATGCCGCGCTGGGTGCAGGCAGGCGGGCGCGATTCGATGAATGCGCGTATCGCCGACGTGAACCAGCGCGAGACCATACTGGTGGAAATGCGCGACAACCTGCGTCGCCGCGGCGGTGACAGCACGCTGCTGCTCACCGGCGGCAGTGCCGCGGCCAGGCCGTACATTGGCAAGACGCTCAAGGAGGTGGCGGCGGAGCGCGGCAAGACCGCAGTGCAGACCGCGCTGGAGATGATTCGCGACGGACTCGACATGAGCGTGGCGTCGTTCAACATGACCGAAGCCGATATCGAGCGCTTCATGCGCGATCCGTACGTGATGACCAGCTCGGATGGCTCCAATGGTCATCCGCGCCTCTATGGTACGTACCCGCGCAAGATCCGCCGCTACGTGCTGGACAAGCCGGTGATCACCATGCAGCGCATGGTGCAGGCGTCAGCAGGCCAGGTGGCCGAGACGTACGGCCTGGTCGATCGCGGGGTGCTGCGTGCGGGTGCGTACGCCGACGTGATCGTGTTCGATCCGAAGACGATTCGCGACGAGGCCACGTACACGGAACCGACGAAGCTGGCGACGGGAGTGCGGTGGGTGTTCGTGAACGGCAAGACCGCGGTGAAGGACGGCGCCGTGACCGGCGTGCTGGCCGGGAAGGGGCTGCGGCGGGATGTGGCGCCGACTACGCGGCGAACATCGCCTGGAGGACTTCCAACGAACGATTGAGTGTCACGGGTGCCACGCGACCGACGCGTTTCGCGAATCGTTCCACATCGACCGCACGAATCTGGTCAACAACGACAAAGCCGTCCTTGCCACCGAATCTGCAAGGCACTCGAAACGGGTAAGGGTGACCGCCCCTCGTCATGGGCGCGACAATCACGGTGCGCAGATGAGCGTTCAGGTCATCGGGGGACACCACAACGCAGGGCCGTGTCTTTCGAATCTCACTGCCACGTGTCGGGTCAAGCGAGACGAGAAACACGTCGCCACGACGGACTCGCTCCGGGGTCACCACTCCCATTCCTCTTCGTCAAAACGCGTCGCGGCGGGTGGATCGACCAAGCGATCGTCATTACGCGCGCGCATCAGCTTGGCGGCCTCGGCCCATCCCGTGCGGGCCCCTGCCGCCGCACGAATGGTGATAGCGCCAGCCTGAACCCGCAGCTCAACCTCATCGGTCAGTCCTGCTTGTTCGATGAGCGGCTTCGGAAGCCGGACGCCGCGAGAATTGCCGATTCGCACAAGGCGTGCTTTCATGGACCACCTCCTGTAACTACAAAGTAATCACACTGCGCGGCGACTGGCAAATTGCCGGCGCCGTGGTTTTCGGGCGCAGGGCGCGTTCGGCCGCTGGAGTACGTCCTTCAGCGCCAGCGATGGCGGCGGAGGTGCTCGACGCCGTCGTTATCGGCGGCCACGGTGTAGACATGTGCCCGTCCGAAGCCCACGATGCGTTGCGACGACGGCAGAACGATACGCCTGACGAGCCGTGATTGCCGATCGACAACGTCGTATGCTGTCTCCGGCGCCTTCGCCGAGGGAAAGCGGCGCAGCAGTACGTTGCCGTCCGGCAGTTCCATGAGGGGTGTGCTCTCGAAGGGCGGCAACACAGTCGGCCACTGTGCATTGTCGCCGGGTGATCCGGGCCTTCCACCCGCTGCCTCGAAGTGCCGGCGCACTGCCTCGCGCTCGGCTGCATTCACGGTGACTGCCGAAAACGGCAGCGGCGCGCCGGCAAGCCAGCGTCCATCGGGTGATCGCCAATCGATTCGATATGGATTCAAGCGCGCTACCGCGATCCAACCATCCCGGCACATCAGCACCTCTTCGCCGACGCCGAGGACCGGAAACTCGAAGCGAATGCTGGACGGCCGACCGTCAGGTTCGCGCCCGCTGGTCTGAATCTTCGCGGGGAGTGCGAGCATCGTCCCTACCGTATCCGTCGACTTCGTGCGCAGCGAGAAGATGACGAGTGAAACCGAATCGAGCGCCGCCGACGATTGCGGTACAGCGTTCAAGGGTTGCCCGACGATCGACAAGAATCGGCCGGCCGTGTCGGCCCCGCGGACGTTGCCACCGGTCGCCGCAAATGCCGGGTGACTGCTCGATACAAGCGACAGGATCTCCGGACCGCGCATCAGGAGCCAGCGACGCGACGTGATGTCGACCATCAGCGTGGAATCGCCGGCAAGCGGAATCAAAGGAGCGATTGTCGGGTACTCGCCAGGTCCAAAGCCAACCCGCCCCAATTGCCGGACCTCATCGCGAACGAAGTCTCCCACAACGATCCGCGCCTCCCGCTTGTCCGCGATCAGCACACGGCCATCGAGGAGTTCGCGAATCGCAACGATTCGTGAAAACGCCTCGGAGAGTGTGGCGTCGGGCGTTGCCAGCGCAACCTGAGGGACCTGTGCCGCCGCAACGGAAAGCGACGACAAGATGCCCAATAGAATGACTCGCCTGAGCTTCATCTCGCCTCCAGGCAGGTGAAGGTGAAGCCTGTTCAGTGCTTGCTGGCTCGCAAGCACTGAACAGTGTACGCGCCATCAGCCCGCGATCACACCCCGCGCCGCCTCGGCCACCTTCTCCGCCGTGATGCCGTACTCCTTGTACAACACCGGCGCCGGCGCGCTCGCGCCGAATGTCTCGATGCCGACGATGGCACCGGTGTCACCCACCCAGCGATACCAACTCGCTCGATGCGCTGCCTCCACCGCCACACGCGGCACGCCGGCCGGCAACACACTGTCGCGGTAGCTCGCGTCCTGCCTGGCGAACAACTCGAGACTGGGCGCACTCACCACGCGGGCAGCCACACCCTCCAGCGACAACTGCGCCTGCGCGGCGATGGCGATCTCGACTTCCGAGCCGGTCGCGAGGAGCACCACACCCGGCACCTCGCCCGCCGCGACATCCGACACGACATACGCGCCACGCGGAACGCCGGTGCGAACCAGCTCCGGCTTGCCCATGTACGCAAGCTTCTGTCGCGTAAGCACCAGCGCGGTCGGGCCGCTGCGATGATTCACCGCAATGCGCCACGACTCCGCTACTTCGTCGGCGTCGGCCGGACGCAGCACGAGCAGGTTGGGAATGCACCGCAACGCCGCCAGATGCTCGATGGGCTGGTGCGTGGGGCCGTCTTCGCCAAGCCCGATGGAGTCGTGCGTGAACACATACACGACCTGCGCGCCCATCAGCGCGGCCAGCCGAATGGCCGGACGCATGTAGTCGGCGAACACGAGGAACGTGCCACCGTACGGAATCACGCCTCCGTGCAGCGCCATGCCGTTCATGATCGAGCCCATGCCGTGCTCGCGAATGCCGAAATGGAAATTGCGTCCGGCCGGCGTGGCGGCCGCGAACAGTGGCGCGCCCTTCACGAGCGTGAGGTTGGAACCGGTGAGGTCGGCCGAGCCGCCGATCAGCTCGGGAATGGCCGGCGCAATGGCGTTGATCACTACGCCACTCGACGCGCGGCTGGCCACGTTGCCGCTCTTCGCATCGAACAACGGGAAGGCCGCGGCGGCATCGGCACGCAACTCGCCGCGCATGCGGCGTTCGAACTCGGCAGCCAGCTCAGGATGTGCCGACGCATACGCCGACCAGAGCGCATTCCACTCGCCATGCGTCGCGGCCCGCGTCGCCACCTGCTCGCGCCAATGCGCACGCGCCTCGTCGGGCACCGTGAACGGCTCGGGATACTCCCATCCGTACACGGCCTTGGTGAGCGCGATCTCTTCCTTGCCCAACGCCTCGCCGTGGGCCTTGGCGGTATCCTGCCGGTTGGGCGAGCCATAGCCGATGTGCGTGCGCGTAATGATCATCGAGGGACGCGCCGTGTCGGCCTTGGCTTCGGCGATGGCGGCATCGATCGCATCGAGGTCGTTCACGTCGGCGATGTGCAGCACCTGCCAGCCGTAGGCCGCGAATCGCTGCGCCGCATCGTCACTGCAGGTGAGGTCGGTGCTGCCGTCGATCGTGATACGGTTGTCGTCGAAGAAGCCGATCAGCTTGCCGAGTCCGAAGTGACCGGCGTACGACGCGGCTTCATGCGACACGCCTTCCATGAGGCAGCCGTCTCCGGCAATGAAGTACGTGTAGTGATCGACAACCTTGAATCCATCGCGATTGAACGTGGCCGCGAGGTGCGCTTCAGCCACCGCGAACCCGACGGCATTGGCAACGCCCTGGCCAAGTGGCCCGGTCGTGGTTTCGACGCCAGCGGTGTGATGCACCTCGGGATGCCCGGGCGTCTTGCTGCCCCACTGCCGGAAGTTGCGGATCTCGCTGAGCGGCAGGTCGTACCCCGACATGTGCAGCGTGCCGTACAGCAGCATCGACGCGTGCCCGACCGAAAGCACAAAGCGATCGCGATCGACCCAGTGTGGTGCCGACGGGTCGTGTCGCATGTGCCGCGTGTAGAGCGCATACGCCAGCGGCGCCAACGCCATCGGCGTGCCGGGATGACCCGACTCGGCCGCTTGCACCGCATCCATGGCGAGCGTACGAACGGTGTCGATCGCGAGGCGCGTGAGCGCGGGATCGGCGGACGGCACGACAGTGGGTGCAGCGGACACGGAATCTCCGGACGGAACGTTCAAAGCGGACGCCCTGTGTGAGCGTCCGCAGTCCTGAAAAATAGCGCGGTCAGGGCCTGCCGAGGTACTTCGTGCGCGTGAGCTCGAGATGGTGTGCAAAGTGCCCGGCGATGGTCCACACCAGGGCGCGCACGGATACTGGGTTGCCGCTGGCGGTGCCCAAGCGAGCGACCGCGGCATCGTCGAACGCGCGAATCATATGCAGGTTCGCGATGCGCACCGCCTCGATTTCGGTCAGGATGTCCGCAAGCGTTCGTGTCCCGGCACCGCTGAGGGGCACCCACGGGTCCTGATCGAAGCCAGGGAGCGGCGTCTGGTCGCCGCGCGCAATGCGCAACGCCCGGTATGCGAAAACGCGCTCCGTATCGGACACGTGCAACAGCGATTCGGCAAGGGTCCACTTGCCGGGCGCATAGCTGCGCTGGGCCGCAGCGTCGTCGACATCACGCAGGAGCGCGCGCAGGGCGCCAACCTGCGCCTCGAGCAGAGAGAGGACGCTGCTGTCGTGAGCCGATTCGAGGGCCTTCGTGGTGGCCTCGATATAGGTGATGGCGAACGGCGCGTGCTCGTTGCTGGACGGTCGGGTATCGAGAGCGGTCATCGTATGCGTCGGGCGAAGGTAGTGACAGCGTAAGGCTACGGCGTGAATCCAAGCGATTGCGCGACGGTGTCAAGCTGCAACTTACCGGGAACGCTTCCCTGCGCGAGCCGCGGGGACCCTCCGCCACGGCCGCCAACCGGCTGCAACGCTGCGCGGAGCGCCTGGCCCGCGTCGACGCCGCTGCCGTCCGACGCGCCCAGCATCACTCCGCCGGTGGAGGGGCTGAGCGCCATCACGACGCAGGGTCCCATCGCCACCAGCGCCTGCACCAGCGGTTCCGCGTCGCGCACCGCGCCGTCGCGGGCCGGCAGTCGAATGCGACGCACGCCCTGCGCGTCCACCGTGGCCTCGTTCCAGCGCTGCTGCGCGTCGAAGCGCGACAGGTCGGCAACCATGCGCTTCCGCTCGCGCTCCAGTTCGCGCACGCGCTCGAGCTGTGCGTCCACCAGTGCCGGCAGGTCCTCCGGCGCGGCGGTGAATGTACGCGCCACCGTCGTGAGCAGCGCGGCATCGGCGCGGGCGCGCGCAACGGCGCGCAGTCCGCACACGAATTCGATGCGCGTGTTGCCCTTGGTGCGTTCGGTGCGACGCAGCAGTATCGAGCCGATCTCGCCGGTGCGCGCCACGTGCGTGCCCCCGCACGCGCTGCGATCGATGCCATCGATGGTCACGATGCGCAGTTCGCCATCGCGATCGCTCGGCTTGCGCAACCCGAGGGCACTGGCTGCATCCTCGAAGGAAATGGTGATCGCGCGATTCTCCGCCGCGAGCACGTTGACGCGCCGCTCGATGTCGGCAACCAGTCCCGGCTCGATATCACTGGCCGCGACATCGACGGTATTCGTCACATCGCCGAAGTGCACACTCACCGTGGGCCAGCCGTGGGTATCGGCCAGCAGCGCCGACAGCAGGTGCTGGCCGGAATGCTGCTGCATGTGGTCGAATCGACGTGTCCAGTCGACCCGGCCCGCCACGCGGTGCCCAGCCGCGAAACGGACGGCGTCGGCACAGACGTGCACGACCCGGTTCTCTTCATCGATGACATCCACGACGACGGCGTCGTCGAGGCGCCCGGTGTCGAACGGTTGCCCACCGGACGTGGGATAGAACGCGGTGCGATCGAGGACGACGTGTCGGCCATCACCCTCGACCGCGATGACGGTGGCCGAAAAGTCGGCCAGGCGTGCGTCGGTGTAGTAGAGCCGTTCGGTCATGGGTGAATCAAGCGCTCGTGTGAATACCTGTGGCACCGGCATATCTTTGGCACCATGACAGCCTGGCCGAAGGGCAATATGTCGAACGATCACGATGTGTGCGGCGCGCGCCGGAGACCGCGCTTCGACCGGTGGGTGACGGCCGTCGCGCTGTTGGTGACCACGGGCTGCAGCGGGCTGCCGTGGAATCGTGCACCGGTTGCCGCAGCACCCGTCGACAACGCCCGTCCGGGTGGTGCGGCCGCGCGTCCCAACGGCGGCGGCGCCGCGCCAGCCGTGCGGCCGGACCCACTGGTGCCCGAGCCGCCCGATCTGGAGCCCGAGCCAGCGGCCTCGGACTCGGCGGGTATCGGGCGACTGGTTCGCCTCGCCGACATCTGGCATACGGTCGCCCTGCATCATCCGTGGGTGGCCACGCGTGGGGTGCCGTGGGATTCGGCCCTGATCATTGCCGCACCACGGGTGCGCGCTGCGACGGAAGAGGCCTCGCTGGTTCTGGCCTATCGCAAGATGTTTGCGGTCCTGCGCGATCCGGCGACGCGCGTGGAGCTGGTGCGTGGTGCGCCCGCGCGCGTTGCCGTGGCCGTCGAGCGTCTCGTGGATAGCCTCGTCGTCGTGCGCATCGCGCCGTCGGCTGCGCTCGATGCATCGGACTCGACGACCGTTGCAAGCGCGGCGGGGCTTTCGGCGCGCGTCGTGCTGGACCTGCGCGGCGCGGCGGTCGAAGACGGCCCTTCGCAGGCGGCCCGCCTCGACGCATTCCTGGCCAAGGCCGGACTGACGGACCAACTGGTTGCCGGGTCGCTCATTGCGCCGAGTGAGCGCACGCGGCGCATCGGCATGTGGCCTTCGGTCGGCGATACGAGAGGCGCGGCGGTCGAGCAGGATGGATGGTCGCAGCAGGGCGCGCGCAGCTACACCGGACACGGCGACGCCAATCGGCGCATCGTCGTGCTTGCGGATTCCGGCACCGTGTTGCCCGGCGTCGTGCTGGCGCTGCTCGATGCGTCGCGCGCGTCCCTGGTCGCGGATGGCGGGCTGCGTGATGCGGCGCCCGTTTCGACGGTGCGCCTGCCTGTCTCGAGCGGGTTCGTTGCAACGCTGCGAGTGGGGGAGCTGGTTCACGCCGACGGATCGGTGGATGTGGCGGCCGACACGGTCGTCCAGCACGGCGGGTCGGTGGACGATGCCTTCAATGTGGCATTGCGCATGCTGCGCGCGCCGGCGCCGCTGGTGCACGCGGAACGCCGGTTACCATGGCGCGCCGCTCCGGCCGTGACGCCGGTGTTCTATGACACCACGAGCCATCCATACATGGGGGCGCGCTTGCTGGCGGGATTCCGCCTGTGGAGTGCGATGCGTGCGCGTCATGCGCACCGCGACCTGTACGACGAAGCGATCGAAGGCGTGTTCGAGCGCGTGATCCCGCGTCTCGAGGCGGCACGCAACGCCGGCGAATATGCCAGGGCGATGGCCGAGTTGACGGCATCGCTGGATGATTCCGAGGGCATGCTGAAGGGCGCTTCGTACCGTGCACTGCTCGGCAACGCGTCGCTGCCCTTTCGCGTGCATGGTGCCGATGGCCGCTACTTCATTGCGGACCTGATCCGCGATTCGGTGACTGCGACAAACGGGCTCGTGGCGGGCACCGAGCTGGTGGCGCTCGATGGTTTCCCGATGGTCGCCTGGCTCTCGGAGCATCGTCGGATGATGCCGGCGTCCAACGAGTGGGCGCGATCGCGCGCACTGCAAGCGCTGATGGCGCGCGGACAGGAAGGCAACGTGCTGGTGCGCGTGCGGGACGCCAACAACCGTGAACGCGCACTCACGCTCCCACGAACCGTCGCGTATCGTGATGCGCTGCCGGTGGTCGAGCGGCCCGACGTCGCGCCGGTGCGTGCACTGACCGACGGTGTCATGTACGTGGACGTGGAGCGGCTGAGTGATGCGACCGTCGATGCCGTGTTCACGTCGGTCGCATCGGCTCGCGGTGTCGTGCTCGACCTGCGCGGCCGCCTTACGGTGGACGATGCCCTCGTGCTGCGACGGCTTGCCACGCGCCCGCACGCGCTGGTGGCGAGGGTCGTGCAGCGGACGCTCACCGCGCCGTGCATGACCTCGATTCGTGAAGCGGCCGTTGAATGTCCGGATGTGCGCGAGACGCGTTCGTGGTGGCGCGATATCGACACCGCATCGGTACTGCGCGGCCGGCTGGTGGTGTTGATCGACGAGCGCACGCAAGGCGCGGCCGAACGTCTTGCGCTTTCGCTGGAGCAGATGGCTGCGGTCACGTTCGTGGGAAGCCCGAGCGCCGGCGCTGCGAGCTGGACGACGCCACTGGCGCTGCCCGGTGGGCTGACCGTCGGTATCGCAACCCGGGAAGTGCGGCGTGCGGACGGCGGCCAGGTGCAGCGCGTGGGCATTACCCCGCACGTTGAATCGCGCCCCAGTGCCCGCGGCGTGCGTGCCGGCGAGGACGAGGTGCTCGTGCGTGCGCAGCAATGGTTGCAGCAGCAGCTCGATCCGCCCGCGCGGCGGCGGCGTTGAACGCCATGCACGAGCTGCTGCATTCGGGTCGGTAGCGCATGGTCGAATTCACCACCTCGCTGCCAATCGACGACGCGTTGCCTGCATTGCGCGCGGCACTCGTAACGGATGCGAGCGCGGTGCTCGAAGCGCCGCCGGGTGCTGGCAAGACCACGCGTGTGCCGCTGGCCCTGCTGGACGAACCGTGGCTCGAGGGGCGGCGCATCATCATGCTCGAACCGCGCAGGCTGGCAGCGCGCGCCGCGGCGCATTTCATGTCACGCACGGTGGGCGGGCAGGTGGGGGACACGATCGGCTATCGCGTGCGCGGTGATACGCGCATCTCGCGTCGCACCCGCATCGAGGTCGTGACCGAGGGTGTGCTGACGCGGCTGCTGGCGGAGGATCAGTCGCTCGACGCGTACGGCGCGGTGCTGTTCGACGAATTCCACGAGCGGTCGCTGCACGCCGACCTGGGATTGGCGCTGACGCTCGAAACGCAGCAACACCTGCGCCCGGCACTTCGCGTCCTCGTGATGTCGGCCACGCTCGATGGTGGCGAGGTAGCGCGCGTGCTGGGTGGTCGTGACCAGCCGGCGCGCGTCGTGCGCAGCGATGGTCGCATGTTCCCCGTGGAAACGCTGCATCGTTCGCCGCGCGCGGACGACCGCACTGACGCGCTGGCGGCACGCGTCGTGCGCGAGGCGCTCGCCAGCCATGCGGGTGACATCCTGGTGTTCCTGCCGGGCATGGGTGAGCAGCGCCGCGTGGCCGACCGGCTGCACGGCGACCCGCTGCTCGCGGCGCATCGGGCAACGGTTCATGTGCTGAACGGCAGCCTCCCGTTCGCCGAGCAGGATGCGGCCATTGCCGCCGCACCGGCGGGGCAGCGCAAGATCGTGCTGGCCACGAGCATCGCCGAAACCAGCCTCACGATCGAGGGCGTGCGGATCGTGGTCGACAGCGGATGGTCGCGGTTGCCGCGCTACGATGCGCGCGCCGGGCTCACACGGCTCGACACGATTCGCGTGAGCCGTGCCTCGGCGGACCAGCGACGCGGACGTGCCGGACGCGTGGCGCCGGGCGTGTGCTATCGCCTGTGGGATGCCGCGGAGGATCACGCACTCGTACCGCGGACGCGCCCGGAGATTCTCGACGCCGACCTGTCGGCCTTGGCGCTGGAGTTGGCTGCAGCCGGTGTGCACGATCCGTCACAGGTCCGGTGGATGGATGTGCCGCCGGCCGGTGCGTTCGCGCAGGCGCGCGAGCTGTTGTCGCAGCTTGGCGCGCTCGACGCCAGTGGCCGGGTCACGGCGCATGGTTTGCAGATGGTGGCGCTGCCGCTCGCACCACGATTGGCACACCTGCTGCTGCATGCGCAGCAACGTGACCTCAGCCAGCTTGGCGTGGAGATCGTCGCGCTGCTCGAGGAACGCGACGTACTGCGCGGCGTCGCCGGGCCGCCGCCGGCCGACTTGCGGCTTCGGCTCGATGCGCTGCGACGTGCGTCGGCGGATGACATGGGCTTGCACGGTGCCTCGATCGATCGCGACGCCATGCGACGCGTGCGCGACCTGCTGCAGCAGTTGCATCGCGATGTCGGCCAGCGCGCCGCGCGTGATCGCTCGCACGCGGCGGTCGATGAGCTCGAGCATACGGGCGCGTTGCTGGCGCTGGCCTATCCCGATCGCGTCGCGCAGCGCCGAGTGGGTTCCGAGCCACGCTTTCTCCTGCGCGCGGGCACTGGTGCGTCAGTGTTGCGTGGAGACGCATTGGCGGAC
The DNA here is from genome assembly GCA_964588045.1 of uncultured Gemmatimonas sp. Lineage (GTDB taxonomy): Bacteria > Gemmatimonadota > Gemmatimonadetes > Gemmatimonadales > Gemmatimonadaceae > Gemmatimonas. The sequence continues at coordinate 3,590 of CAZPON010000006.1, read as the reverse complement.
AGCGAATGGCTGGCCATCGCCGAGTTGGACGGTTCGCCACCCGAGTATCGCGTTGCGCGTGCAGCACCCATCACGCGCGCCGAGGTGCTCGAGGATTTCGGGACGCAAGTGGTGACGCAGCCAGTCGTGGAGTGGCACGAGGCCTCCGGGAGTGTGCGCGCGACGCAGCGTTCGACGCTCGGTGTGCTGGTGCTGGGTGAGCATGCGCTGCGCGATGTGGATCCCGCGCTGGTGAGCGAAGCGCTGCTGCAGGCCGTGCGGCGTGCCGGCGTAGCGGCGCTGCCATGGAGCGAGGCAGGAATTCGTGTGCGCGCGCGACTGGCGTTCCTGCACGCCAATGCGTCCGACCGTGGCTGGCCCGATGTGAGCGATGCCGCGCTCACGGCGACGCTGGAGCAGTGGCTGGCGCCGCATCTCGGAGGGCTGCGACGCTGGAGCGACCTGTCGGCGCTCGAGTGGAGTGGAATCCTGCTGGCCTTGGTGCCGTGGGAACGCCGTGCGACGCTCGACACGCTGGCGCCCACGCATCTCGAGGTGCCGAGCGGTTCGCGCATCGCGATCGACTACAGCGAGCCGTCGGCACCGGTGCTGGCGGTCAAGCTGCAGGAAGTGTTCGGCTGGACATCGACGCCGATGCTGTGCGACGGCCGCGTGCCGGTGACGCTGCATCTGTTGTCACCGGCACAGCGTCCGGTGCAGGTCACACGCGACCTCGCCGGCTTCTGGCGCAGCTCCTACTTCGAGGTGCGCAAGGAGCTGCGCGGTCGCTACCCGAGGCATCCGTGGCCCGAGGATCCGCTCACCGCGGTGGCGACGCGTCGTGCGAAGCCGCGCGGCACGTAGACTCAGACCCGCAGCGTCTCCGGCAGCGCCGCCACGAACGCCTTCATCTCGTCGGGCGTGCCGATGCTCACGCGGGCCCAGTCGTTGTACGGAGGAAAGGCGCGCCCGATCAGGTAGCCCTTGGCGCGCATCGAGGCCTGCACCTTGTCCACCGGAATGCCGGACTGGAAGAACACGAAGTTCGTCTGCGACGGCGCGACGCGCTTGCCCATGCGCTCGAGCGCAGACACGAGCATGTCGCGCCCTTCGCGATTGCGGGCCCGCACGAAGTCCTGGTACGCCGTGTCCTGCAGGGACGCGATGGCGGCGTTCATGCCGAACGCGTTCGGGTTGCCCGTGGCGAGCGGAGCGAGCCGCTGGATGATGTCGGGACGCGCAATCGCAAAGCCGACGCGCAGACCGGCGATGCCGTGGATCTTCGACGCCGTGCGCGACACGATGATGTTCTCGCCCTTGAGCACGAGATCGATCATCGACTTGTACGACGGCTCGTCGACGAAGTCGTGATAGGCTTCGTCCACCACGACCAGCGCACGGCGCTGCACGTTCGAGACGAAGCTGCGGATCTGCGCCGAGTCGGCGAGCGTGCCGGTCGGGTTGTTCGGGTTGCACACGAACACCAGTTTCACGGCGTTCGTGATGCGCGCGTCCATCGCGGCGAAGTCGTGGCCCAGGTCGGCGGTCAGCGGAACCTTGTGCACGGTTGCGCCGATGTTCTCGGCGTACCGCGGCAGTCCTTCGAACGTCGGCCAGGGCGTGACGATCTCGCTGCCGTGCAGGCCGTATGCCAGCGCGGCGATCGATAGCGTCTCGCTGGAGCCCTGCGTGACAAGGACGTTCGACGGATCCACGCCAGCATGTTTGGCGAAGGCTTTCCTGAGCTCCCCTTGTGATTGGAGCCCGTACAAGCTGTGCTCCCACCATCCGGACATGATCGCTTCCTTCGCCTTTGGCGACATGCCATAGGGGTTCTCGTTGGACGAGAGGCGAACCGGCCCCGCGGCGCGTCGTGCCGCGGCGTCGGCTTCCATCTGTCGCAGCACGCCGTGGTACGACATCGCGTCGAGCGCGGCGAACGGCCGGGCTGCGTCCAATGCGGGAAGCACCTTGGGCAGGAGCACCGAGGTGCCGGCGGCGAGACCGGTGGAGATCAACCACTGGCGGCGATTCACGGGAGCGGTCATGGGTGCCTCAGGCGGACCGGGAAGGCGAACGCGGACGGGATACCATAGCACTTTCGTGGGCCGGTTGGGAACAGCCGGAGGGGTGAGCAACTGCTGGAGGGGTGAGCAACAGCAGGGGGGCGAGCAACAGCAGGGTTTGAGCCAACCGAAGGGGTGAGGGATGGGGAGCGAGCCGGCGAGGGCTGACTGTGCGTCCGATGAACAGGTGAACAGGCGAGGCGTTACCGGAGCGCAGTCTGCCCTCGCCGGCTCGCTCCCCATCCCTCACCCCTTCAGTTGGCTCATCCCTATCAGTTGGCTCATCCCTATCAGTTGGCTCATCCCTATCAGTTGGCTCATCCCTACCAGTTGGCTCATCCCCTCCGGTAGTTACTCGCTCACTTACTTTCCAAAATGTCGCTTACCCGCTGGCTCCTCACGGCTCTCTCCTTCACCGTGATGCTTGGGGCGTCGGCGTGGGTTGTGACCGTCAACTGGCCGGCCGATGGAATGCCGCTGCTGGCGTGGTCCGCGCACGCTGCCGCGCTGACGGTCGTGTGCATCGAAGCAACCGCGCGGACGCTCAAGGTGCAGTCGTCGGCCATCGCGGTCGGGCTTCCCCTGCGATTCGGGACGGCGTTTCGCGTCTGCCTGGGAGGCGACTTTGCGGCGGCGATCACCCCGGCGCGTTCAGGGGCCGAGCCCGCGCGATTTCTCGTGCTGGGTGAAAGCGGCATGCCCGTCGCCGGGCGTGTCCTGGTGTTGTTTCTGGAGCTGTTCCTGGAGATGTGCTCGCTGGCGCTGGTGTGTCTCCTGCTGGCGTGGCTCTTCCACGGACGCGGTGCGAGTGTGCGGGGGTTGCTGGCGCTGGTGGGCGGCTATTCAACCGCCGTGCTGGGTGCCGGGGCTGTGGGACTGCTGCTGGCTCGACGCAATGCGCATGGCCCACCGCCGCCGTGGGCCGGGTGGCTCGGGCTGCATGCCGGTCGCTGGCGCGCGGTGCAACGCACATTGCGACAGTTGCGGGCGTCGGTGCACTCGCTGCGCCGGTCCAACCTGCGCTATATGCTCGCCGCCTTCGCCTGCTCGGTCGTGCACGTCGTCTGCAAGGTGGCGGCGTTGCCAGTGCTCGTGTTTCTTGGCGACCGTTCGTTTGCGCTGACAATGGACTCATTGGCGCCGCTGGTGCTGTGGCCGCTCGCCCTCTTCTATGGCGGGGTGGTGGTGCCCGCTCCGGGCGGTGGCGGCTTCATCGAAGGCGCTTTTGCGATGCTGCTCAAGCCATCGATTCCGGCCGGCGTGTTCGCCGCGTCGTTGATCTGGTGGCGATTCTACACGTTCTATCTCTACCTCGTCGTGGGTGGTTGGGCTGCCGGCGACGCGGTCCTGCGTGCCCTGCGCCCGCGAGATTCCACCCGGGCGCCGCATGGCCACACCTGATTCGCCCTCCGCCTCCGGGTCCACACCGATACTGGTTCACACCCGAACCAGTAGCACGCGCCTCGTGCTCGGCTTCCTCGTCATTTACGTCATCTGGGGTTCGACGTACCTGGCGATCCGCTGGGGCGTGGAGACCATTCCGCC
>CAZPON010000005.1:29792-40799 GCA_964588045.1 uncultured Gemmatimonas sp. | reverse complement strand
TCTCCATGCGGTTGAGGTCCGTGTTGGCGCACGCCCAGGCGGCGCCGGCGCGCGCGGCGGCCGGCGCGACTCCACGGCCGGTCATGGAGGTGCGGCTCCAGTACCCGAGATTCGCGAACTTGTCGATGGCATTGATGTGATTGACGCCACAGCATCCGGCAAACTCACCGTGCACATCGAACACGGCAAAGTCGTACGACGACCCGGTGGCGCGCCCGGCGATGGACGCGCGAATGAACGACGCGGCGTGCTCCAGTGAGTACCCGGGCGTGCACCAGGCCATCCACTGCGACACCTCGGCGCGCGATTCGCACACGGCGTCGAACAGCATGTCGGCGTCGCCCTCGGTGAACGGCCGGATGACCACCGTGTCACTCATTGTCAGCGTCCTACCCTTCGTGCCGCACCTCCGGCTACTCGCCCACCATCGTTTCGAACGCCTGCGTTTCGCGCGGTCCGAAGTGCGGCGTCGATTGCAGCAGGCGCTGACACCAGTTGTACAGCAGGATCGCGTCGTCGTTGCCTTCGGGACGGATCCGTTCGGCGACTTCCAGGCTCGCCATGGCCTGGGTCAGCAGGTCATAGAGCGTGCGACTTGCCGTGCCCTGCGCGATCGCGGACTGCGCGGTGCGCTCGAGGATATACGCGTCGTAGAATGCGCGTTCGTACTCGCTGGTGAGTTGCTGCTGCGCCTCGCGGGCCGCCGGCGCATGCACCGAGGCGTCGGCACCGAACTGGTCGGTGCGCGCGAGCACCAGCATCCGCCATGCCTTCTGGTTGCCGGCGTCCGCTTGCAACACATCGAGGCAAATGCTTTCGCACATCTGCGGATGGCCGAGGCGCCGGGTTTCTTCGGCCATCCTGAGTGCGCCGGGAATGGCTGCGATCGAAAGCGATTTCAGCATGGGACGATCGGCTCCGTTGGTTGGTCCGCAATCTGTTGCTGCAGGAGGCACCGCGTGACTGTCGCTAAGATCCGCCCCGGATGCGGAGTCCGCAACTATGCGTTCCGCGGGGTGCTGCCCAGCAGCTCACGCTTGAAGAACACGAGGGCGCACAGCAACGGTACCGTGACAATCGCCACCCATTGCGCGGGTGTAAGGCCGGCGTAACGCACATCGATGACGCGCAGGAAGTCAAAGCCGAACCGAACCGGCAGGTAAAGCAGGGGGAACGCGATCAGGTAGAACCCGCCGGGCCGATCGCGGCGTTGCCACAGGTGGAACAGGGGCACAATGACCAGCGCGATGAAGAGAAGCTCGTACCACCCCAGGTCATGGAAGCCCGTCGGCGCCAGTGCGCCAGCAGGCGCGAGCTCCAGGCTGCGGTTCGCGTCCGCATAGGTGTTCGTGATGAAGTTGACGGCTGCTTCGGTACGCAAGCTGATCGCCAGCGGAAAGCGCGTCGTGGTGCCGGGGTGATCGTGGGCAAACGCGCAACCAATGCGACCGATGCCGAGTGACATCGGAAACACCTGGGCGACGACACCGAAGTAGTCCCACCGACGCTCGAGGGTCGATTGTGCCCGCGCGACGAACAGGAAGAGCAGGGCACCGGTGATTCCGCCAAGCATGGCGCCGAATGAACTGATGTCCTCCCACAGGCGCAGCAGGATCCACGGGTCGGACCGCAGCTTCTCCGGGAAGTAGAACACCACCGAGAACAGGTGCGCACCGATCACGCCGCACAGCAGGACCCAGAACCCCATCCGATTGCCGACCCGCACGTCCAGTCCCTGACGTCGAAAACGTCGTTCGGCGGCCATCGTTCCCCACAGCATTGCGATCGCGACGCAAATGCCAAAGGCGTGCAGCGTCACCGGTCCGAAATGCAGCGTCGGCTGCTCGAAGTAGGGGAGCATGACTACGGCCAGGGCGCCACGAAATCAAACGGACGCACCCTGGCGATCCGCGCAAAATCAGCCCACTTGGCGGTCACAAGAACAGCCCCCGCCTCCCGGCACGACATGGCGAGCAGGACGTCGTTGACGAAGCTCCGCGTCACTGACCGCCACCCGCTGGGCGCCACCAGTTCGGCGAGCACGCGACCCGTCTCCTTCCACGCCGCGTACGACGGCGCTATCAGGCGCCCGCGGCGCTCGTAGGGCGCGAAGACACTGGCCTCGAGCCGAGGTCCGTCGGCCGCTCGCACACCCGCGCGGAGTTCCTGCGCCACGACGGCGCTGAAATGCAGGAAGGGGGCGAACGCACTCTGAAACTCGTTGAGTGCGTGCCGCCCCGCCTCGGTTCGCAGCGCGTCGATGTACAGGTGCGTGTCGACGACGTGTGGGCGGCGAGCACCCATGGTCAGCGGCGCTTACGCCCGCTGGACGCCGGAAACGCATCGCGTATCGGCATGCCGAACGCCGTGTTCACGCCATCGACGAGTTCGCGACGGAAGACCACGAGGTCCAGTGCCTCCTCGATGGTTGCCGTGGCCGTGGATGTGCCGAGGACGCACTGCGCACGCGCGATCTGGCTGCGCGACAGCCGATAGCTCATGGCCACCTTGGGCTCCTCGACACGCTTCGCACCTTTCGCGCGCTTGGCGGCTGGCGGGGATTTTTTGACCATGACGCCCTCGTATATAGTGGTGACCTGAAACGTATATACAAAATCGAGCTTGGCAAGGCCTGGCGGTCCCGAGATCCACCGGCGGCTCATGCTCCTGGCGACGACGGGCGGATGCTCTGACGCGCCGGTCACCGATGGCTTTGCTGTACGCATACCATCTCACTGCTTCGTCACCTGAAGAATCCATTCGATCACCCGGTCCGGATAGCCCGGTACGGTCCTCGGCCACTCGAACGTTCCGGGCGTGTTCGACGGAAGGCGGAAGGTATGATCGGCGCCGGGAAAGATCACCACGTCCAGACGCGAGCCGTTGGATCCGCGATACGCCTCGGCAATTCTTGCGGCACTCGCGCGCGGCGGGACACGCTCGTCGTCCTCGCCGTAGACCAGGAGCGTCGGCACCGACACGCGTTGCCAGAACTGCAGTGGATTGTACGACGCGATGCGCCGGGAGAATGCCCAATAGAAGTCCGACTCCGCTGGCGGCGAGAACGCCCAGGGACGATCGCGAACAGCTTGCCACGCGCTCTCGACGTTCGCGCGCGGCGCTCCCTCGTACGCCGTGGCCACGATGGCGTGAATGTACCCATCCGCGGGCTGGCGTTCAGCGTCCGCCATGCGGCGTACGCCCACCGTATTCCCGATGCTGTAGACTTCTGTCTCGGCCATCGACATACCGCTGGCAGCGGACGCAATCACGAATGCGATGTGTGGATTCTCGCTCGCCACCCACGGGGCGATGGTGCCGCCCTGACTATGGCCATGGATGCCGACGCGATCCCGGCTTATCCGGGGTCGCAAACGCAGCGTTGCGATGGCCGCACCCGCATCCGCCACCAACTCCGCAAACCCCGCGTCACGCCACGCGCCGGTCGACGCGCCCACGCCCCGCTTGTCGTACATGAGCGCGGCAATGCCGCGTCGCGCGAATGCGTTCGCCAGGTAGCGTGAGGCCCAGCGGCCCTCTGCACCCGATCCGTGCAGAAAGACAACACCCGGAAACGGCCCCGGCCCTGCAGGATAGACGACGGTGCCGCCGAGCATGACGGAGCCGGACGCGAACGTCACCTCTTCTTCCCTGAGTGTGACGGTTGGCTGCGTTTCCCGAATCAGCCGAAATGTTCCCGTCGCGTTCCGCTCGCGGAATTGTCCCGCGAGTGTGTCACCCCGCACGGCCCCTTCGAACACGGTCGTTGTCGCATCGCCGACCAGTTCCCACGACAGGCTCGGCTCCTCGTATCGGACACTTCGCAACGGGATACCGACGACGCGGAGTTGCGCCGACGAAAACGTCCCTTCGTAACCGGCGGACGTCCGGGAGAACTTCACCTCGACCGCGAGTGCCGAGCCGTCACGCTCCCACTGCCCGACCCACAGACCGGCAGGGTCGTGCTGCGCTTCCAACGGCAATCCGAAGAGCGCGCTCGCGAGGAGTCCGAGTGACAAGAGTCTGTCGAAAGTCATTGCGACCCTGCCATCCGCCTGTCCCTGGCTCTATGACGCTGCAACTCCCCTTCGCCTCATCATGATGGCCAGCATGAGCATGAAGAGCGGAGCCGTGATGGCCCACGGAAAACCGAGGAACAACAGCGTGGTCGAGAACGCCGGATAGAAGTAGACAATGCCGATGAGCGGAGTGACCAGCGCATGCGCGATGAGCGACCGCCGGACCCATCGCTCGAAGCCGACGTTGCCGACCGCAGGGACAGCAAGCAGTGATGCCACGCCCATCGCGATATAGCCCACGGCGTCGTAGGTCCAGAACAGCGAATGCGGAGTCTGGTCCAGGATGGCGATCGCCGCCGACGTTCCGCGCATCTTCGCCGGGACAACGGTTGCGAGTTGGACGGCATAGTTCGCGATGACAAACACGGCGTACACCGTCGCAAAGATGAGGGCCGCATGCGTCCAGAAGCGCTTGTCAGGCGCGGTCAGGTAGTGAAGGGCCACCATCTCGAGCACGAATGGCACGACAATGCAGAGCGACGTGCCGTAAATCAGGATCTCGTCCGCCGGGAATCGCAGCATGCCCGCGACCTGCAGGAGCTGGACGACCGCAAACGCGACGGCCGCGATGAAGGCGCTCACGCCGGCCCGGTACCCGATGTCGCCAATGCGCATGGTGACTGCCTCTCCTCACGAAGATCGTTGGCGCTGGTGGTCAGGTGTGTTCGGTCGCCGGCCGTGTCAATGCGACGGGCAGCGTCACACCCGCGACCCCTTCCACGCATCGGACGACCCAATCTGCGGTGTACCAGAGGGAGGCACGCTGTTGCAAGGCCGGGTCAACCGCGTCGCGATACCCGACGGCGGCGATCTCGGAGAAGAGCGGCGCGAGGAATGCGCCGGTCATGAGGCCCCCGACCAGAAAGACCGCGAACGCGATGAGCAGAAGATTCGGGAACTTGCGTTGCACCGACGTCATCGGGTGAGACAGGTTGCGGCGGCCGCGTCCGGTGACCGCGCTCGACGCCGCTGGAAGGTGTCGTCAATCTGGGTTGGGAACTTGTCGACCATGGTGAAAGAATGGCAGAGTCGTCGGATGAGAGCAATGCCGGTTCATGTCACCACAGGCGGCGGAGCGCGCGTCCAGCGACCGTTGCTACAACGGCGGAGGCTCCACACGCACCGGCACGTTTGACCGGCTGCCGGTGGCCGTGGGGCCGTATCCGCGTGATTCGATGAGCCACCTTTGACAGTTTCGACGCCAATCTAGAGTGAAGGCTCACTCGCACCCGAGGATTTATCGATGCGCTTCACCTCCGCAACTGGTCATACGGCGTTCGTCGCGCTGTTTCGCACGACCGCATTCACCGGCATAGCGCTGCTCGTGGGAGCCTGCGGTGGTGGTGGTGACTCCACGACCACCCCCCCACCTCCCCCCGCCACGGTTTCCTCGGTCTCGGTCACGCTCAGCGCGTCCTCACTGACCGTCGGCCAGAATGCCACGGCCAGCGCGACGTTGCGAACGGCCGCCGGAGCGGAAGTCACGGGACGCACCATCACCTGGAGTTCCAGCAACACCAGCGTGGCCACCGTGTCGGCGGCGGGAGTCGTCAGCGCCGTTGCCGCCGGAACCACGACCGTCCGTGCCACGAGCGAAGGGCAGTCCGGTTCCGCCAGCTTGACCGTGACGCCGACGCCGGTTGCGTCGGTCGCGCTGTCAACGGATAGCTCCGACGTGCCACTCCGCACGTCGCTGCAGCTCACGGCGACCACGCACGACGCGAATGGCGGCACGCTCCCTGGTCGCACCGTGACATGGTCTGTGGCGCCCACCGGTATCGCTACGGTCAATGCCAGCGGACTGGTGCGCATGCTTCAGCCAGGCACGGTCACGGTGACGGCGACAAGTGAAGGGCGCACCGGCACCGCGCGACTTCGCGCCACCGTCGCCAATCTCACGGCGATCGTCGATTCCATGCGCATCGCGCGCGGGATGCCGGCGATGGGCGTCGCCATTGTGTCTCGCGAAGGCCTCATCGGCATCGGCGTCGCGGGTACGCGGCGTGTGAACGCGAATATCCCGGTAACCGTGGATGATAAATGGCATATCGGATCGAACACGAAAGCGCTGACCGGTTTCCTCGCCGGCATGGCCGTCCAGGCTGGTGTCATCTCGTGGGACCGTACCGTCGAGCAGGCCTTCCCCGATCTCGTCGGCGGGATGCGCGCGGAATATCGTGATGTGACCCTGCGAGAGCTGCTCAGTCACGTTGGCGGCATCGTCAATTCGACAACGGGCCTGACGGCGTCTACCGACCTGCCGACAGCGCGCACGGCCTGGACGAACGCCAGTGTGCAGCAACCGCCGGCCAACGCGCGAGGTGTGTACTACTACAGCAACAACGCGTTCGGCATGGCCGGCGCCATGGTTGAGCGCGCGTGGGGCAGCAGCTACGAGGAGCTCATGCAGTCGCGCGTCTGGGGGCCGCTCGGCCTTCAGAACGCGGGGTGGGGCCCTACGACGGCCGCAGGCGCGAACGATCAACCGCAAGGACACCGGTTGCAGGGCGATGCGTGGGTGGTCTGTGAAGGCTGCGACAACTGGCCGGGCCTGTCGTCGGCCGGCACCGCCCATATGCCGCTCACGAGTTGGGCGCGCATGATGCAAGAGGTGCTGCTTGCCGACCAGGATCGCAGCGCGCTGCTCACACAAGTGAATGCACGCTATCTGACCACCAATCACGTGCCCGCCGGCGGTGGAGCCCTGTACGGAATCGGATGGAACACTGGCGGCGCCGCGGGAAATCGCCTGGTGACTCACGACGGCAGCAACACGAACAATCATTCGCGTGCCGTGATCTATCTCGACGCCGGTGTTGGATTCCTGCTCACCATCAACGCGGCCGACTTTGACGGAGGACGTACTCCCGCCACACTCAACGCCATGCAGGCTCGTCTCGACACGTACTGGCAGACCGGGCGCTAAGTGAGGTGACAGGATAAACGGACGGCTTCCGGGGATCGGTCGCGGCGACCAATCCCCGGCGTTACCGTACGGCATGGCCACGCACCGCGGCAGTTCCAATGATCGGCGGTTCACCGATCCGAGTCCCGCGTCCTTCTCGCCGCCAAGTCAATTGGTTGATCTCATTGACCCAGTTTCCAGCGGGACCACCTCGTCGCGCCCAAACTCCAGCGCGGGCGGACGCACAGGGCTCGCGCTCATTCGGTGACTCTCGCCGCGAGGTCGCGCCCGGCCAGGAGCGGTAATATTCTCCCTCTTTGGATCGCACTCCGCACCACGCCACCTCCGCCTCTCCATGCACCGGCTTCGCAAACCGTACCTGCTCTACCTCGGCGACGCGCACATCCCCACCGACGCCAAGACCGCGTGCGGCCTGCGCGACTGGTGCCGCGCCGACGTCATCGGCGAGTGGAGCCTCCCCACCGCCACCGTCAGCGCGAACCTCCCGCGCATCTCGCCGGCCGATGCGGCCAGGCAGGGTGCCGGCAGCCTGGTGATCGGCATCGCCTCGGTTGGTGGGAAGCTTCCCGATGCGTGGCTGCCTGATCTCCTCGCTGCCATCGAAGCGGGGCTGGACCTGGTGAGTGGCATGCACACGCGACTCACCTCGTTTCCAATGCTGGTCGAGGCCGCGCAAGCACACGGTGTGAGGCTGCACGATGTCCGCCACGCCGATCGCACGTTTCCGGCCGCAACCGGTCGCAAGCGCACGGGGCTCAGAGTCGCCACCGTGGGCACCGACTGCGCACTTGGCAAGAAGTACACCGCGCTGGCGCTCACCAACGCGCTCAAGTCTCGAGGCGCGAAGGCCACGTTCCGCGCCACCGGACAGACGGGCATCATGATCGCCGGCGAAGGCATTGCGATCGACGCCGTCGTGGCCGACTTCATTGCCGGCGCGGCGGAAACGCTGTCGCCCGACAACGACGCCGATCACTGGGACGTGATCGAAGGGCAGGGGTCGCTGTTTCATCCCGCATACGCCGGCGTCACGCTGGGGCTGCTGCATGGCTCGCAGCCCGATGCGTTCGTGTTGTGCCACGATCCGTCGCGCAAGACCATCGAGTACTTCCCGGACTTTCCGATTCCCGCGCTGGGCGATGCGGTGGCGCAGTACACGACGGCCGGCCGCGTCACCAATCGCAACATCCGTTGCGTGGGGGTGAGCATCAACTCGTCTTCGCTGTCCGATATCGCGTGGCGCGACTATGCGGCGATTGTCGAAGGTGAACTGGGCGTGCCGGTGTGTGATCCGATGCGCGGTGGCGTCGATGCCATCGCGCGCCAGATCATCGCCCTCACACCGGCGGCGTCGTGATCGGTGTCGACACCGCCATCGAACGCTGGGAGCTCATCGAACCGTTCGAGATTGCGCGTGGCACGATGACCGGGTTGCCGGTCGTGATGGTCACGCTCACCGACGAGGCGGGGCATGTGGGTCGCGCCGAGGCGGCCGGCGTGGACTACGACGGTGAAACGCCCGCCATGATCATCTCGCAGATCGAAGCCGTGCTGCCCGACCTGCGCGAAGCGGCGCGTAACGATATGGTGAGCGCGGCCACGCTCACCACGCTGCAGGAACTGCTGCCGCATGGTGGCGCGCGCAATGCGCTCGACTGCGCGCTGTGGGACCTCCGGGCGAAACAGTCGGGCGTTCCGGCGTGGAAGGCCGCGGGACTCCCTCCCCTGCGCGCACTCACGACGGTGTACACGCTGGGCCTGGGCACCGAGGCCGAGACGCGGCGCAAGGCGCGTGATGCCCGGCACTATCCGTTGCTCAAGCTCAAGTGCGATGCCGAGCGACACGTGGATGTGGTACGATGGGTGCGCGAGGAGCACCCCCACGCCCGCATTGCCGTCGACGCCAACCAGTCGTGGACGCGCGAGTTGCTGGAGCGCGTGTTGCCGAAGCTCGCGGCGCTGGGCGTGGAGATGGTGGAACAGCCGGTGCGCCGGAACGAAGATGCGCAGTTGGACGGATTGCGCTCGCCGCTGCCGCTGGCGGCCGACGAGTCGTGCGTCGACCGGTCGTCGCTGCCGGCCATCATCGGTCGCTATCAGTACATCAACATCAAGCTGGACAAGTGCGGCGGGCTCACCGAAGCGCTGGCCATGAGCGACGACGCCATTGCCAGCGGACTGCAGCTCATGGTGGGCAACATGTGCGGCACGTCGCTGGGCATGGCGCCGGCGTTCCTGGTGGGACAACGCTGCGGCTACGTGGACCTCGATGGTCCGCTGCTGCAGAAACTCGACCGCGACCATCCGCTGATGTTCACGGATGGTGTCATCCAGCCGCCGCTACCGTTGCTCTGGGGTTGACGCGTTGCGCCGTCGCCAGATGACATAGGCGGGCGCGCCGAGCATCACGACACCGATACCGATCGCCGCCTGACCGGGTTGCGACATGATCGTGTTGCCCACGATCGCCGCGGCCGCGATCACGAACAGTGCGGGCGTCACCGGATAGCCGGGCACGCGAAACGGACGCGGTGCATCGGGGCGCTTGATACGCAGCGCAATCACGGCTGCCGCGCCGAGCGCGTAGAAGATCCAGCCGATGAACACCACATACGTGAGCAACTGGTTGAACGTGCCGGACATCGCCAGCACCGCAGCCCATGTGCAACTCGCCACGATCGCCACCGCCGGTGTACCAAACCGGGGATGCACCTCGGCCAGCTTACCGAAGAACACGCGGTCGCGGGCCATGGCGAAGTACACGCGCGGCACGGTGATGACGGTCGCGTGTGCGGCACTGTACATGGAGATGATGATCGCCAGTGCGATCGCCTTGCCGGCGGTGGGGCCGAGCACTTGCGCCACGGCCTCGCCGGCCACGCGTTCCGATGCGGCCATGCGCGCGGTGCCGAGTGCTGCGATGTAGGCGAAGTTGGCTATGATGTAGATGGTGATAAGCAGCAGCGTGCCCAGCACGAGCGCGCGCGGAATGGTGCGCTGCGGATCCTTGGCTTCGCCGGCGACGAACGTGACATACTGCCATCCCTCGTATGCCCACAGCACGGCAATCACCGACAGTCCAACGGTGGAGAGCATCATGGGCGCGTCCTTGACGGTATTCGCTACGGCGTCGGTGGTCGCCACGTCGGCGCCCCCCTTGCCGAGTACGAGCAGCAGGGCGCTCATGCCAAGGATGGCGAGCACCTTGATGCCGGTCGCAAGGTTCTGCATCGATGCGCTGCCCCGCGTGCCGCGCACGTTGATGACGGTCATCACAAGGATGAGCGTCACGGCCACGATGTTCTTGACCGTCGGCGACATCGGTGTGAGCTGCGTGAGATAGTCGGCTGCCGCGACCGCGAGCGCCGCGATGGTGCCTGCGCCAATGACGAAGAACAACGTCCAACCGTACAGGAACGCGGGGAAGGGACCGAATGCGTCGCGAATGTAGGCATACAGGCCGCCGGCGTTGGGGTCCATGCTGCCGAGTTCCGCGTACGACAGTGCGCCCATGAGTGAGAGCAGGCCGCCCACCAGCCACACCGAGATTGCCACCGGAATCGATTCGCCGCTCTGCATCATCACCGATGCGGGCACGAGAAAAATGCCGGAGCCGATGACGTTGCCAACCACCAGCAGCGTGAGGTCGCGACTGCCGAGGGTGCGTTCGAGGGAATTTGTCATTGGGCATTATCCTGTCCGGACGGTCATTGCGCCATACGACAGGAGAAGGGAGAATGGAGACGGAACACGCCAGGCGCAGATGCGCCGGCGTGGCCTCACGTCACCATCACCCGAGCCGCACCCATGTTCTCACGCTTCACCCACGCCATCGTGCGTCGGCCGGCCCGCAACTTTGCCGACGGCCTCACCACGGTCGATCTCGGCGCGCCCGATGTCGGCCTGGCGCTGCGCCAGCATGCGGCCTACTGCGCGGCGCTCGCGCGTCATGGGTGCGAGCTTACCGCGCTGCCGTCGGGGTAGCGCTCGTCCGACGGCAGC
>CAZPON010000005.1:0-29782 GCA_964588045.1 uncultured Gemmatimonas sp. | reverse complement strand
CGAGCGCTACCCCGACTCCACGTTCGTGGAGGACACGGCGCTGATCGTTCCGGGCCGTGGCGCGATCCTGACGCGCCCCGGCGCGGAAAGCCGGGCCGGCGAGGTCGACGCCATGCGCAGTGCGCTGGCTGAACGGTTCGTCCCGCTGCCGCAGATCACTGCACCCGGCACGTTGGACGCAGGCGATGTGTGCGAGGCGGGGTCGCATGTGTTCATCGGCATCTCCCTCCGCACGAACGCTGAAGGCGCGCGACAGCTTTCGGCGTGGCTCTCGAGCCACGGACTGACCGCGGTCACGGTGGATATCCGCGAAACGCCGGGGATCTTGCACCTCAAGAGCGGCGTCACGGCGCTCGATGCGAAGCGACTGCTGGCCATCGAGGCGCTGGCGTCCCACCCGGCGTTCGGCGAGTACGACGTGGTGCGTGTACCAGGGGGCGAGGAGTACGCGGCCAACTGTCTGCGGGTCAATGATGTCGTATTCGTTGCTGCCGGCTATCCGGGCACTCATGAGGTACTGAGATCACTGGGCTACTCGCTTGAGATCCTCGATATGAGTGAGTTCGGGAAGATGGATGGAGGGTTGAGTTGTTTGTCGTTGCGGTTCTGATGGATCTCGAGGTGGAGGGGAACTGAATAACGCGGATTGTCCCGTGATGTTGAAAAGCGCGATCCTCCGGGTTCACGACGCTGCATCCGAACGCCGGGAGCAATCCGCGTCAGCCTGCCCCGTCCGGCCGCAAGGGACAATCCGCGTTGAGCAGTTGGCGGACCAAGTGGACATGCTCCGTCGCCGGCCTGATTATTGAAGCAGGCTGGGCTCCCCCAATTCCAATCGTACCATGACCCGTCGCTTTCTCACTGCATCGCTCCTCGCCGCGGTATTCGTGGCGCTCTCCACCGAACACGTGCTGGCGCAGGCCAAGCCGCTGGTCACCCCGAAGGACCTTGGCAAGTGGGAATCGCTGGGCGCCAACCGGCTTTCGCCCGACGGCGGGTGGCTGTCGTACGCCATTGCGCGCGGCAACGAGGAGAATGAACTGCGCGTGCGCGGTGGTGCGCGCGATACGACCGTGGTCATTCCGTTCGGGCTTTCACCGGCGTTCTCGGCCGATTCGCGATGGTTCGCGTATCTCGTTGGGGTCGCGCCCAAGGAACGTGAGCGGCTCACGAAGGAAAAGAAGCCCGTGCATAACGCGTTTGCAGTGCGCAACCTGGCCACGGGCGAGGTGATCTCGATTCCCGACGTCAGCGCGTTCAGCTTCAACGCCTCGGGCGGATTCCTGTCGGTCACCAAGTACCCGGCCGAAGGAAAGAAGGTGAATGATGTGCTGGTGCTGGACCTGGCGAAGGGCACGCGGCTGGCGTTCAGCAATGTCACCGAGCACGCGTGGAGCGACGCCAGGCCGTTGATGGCGTTCACGGTGCAAGCCGACGGCGGGGCGGGGAACGGCGTGCAGCTCTTCGATGGTGCGACGGGTTCGGTGCGCGTGCTCGAGTCGACGCCGAGTGTGTATCGCGCGATTTCGTGGCGACCGAAGGGCGACGACCTGGCGGTGCTGCGCACGGTGGCGGACAAGGAGTTCGTCGATACGGCGCACGTGATCATGACTTGGTCGGCACTGGCGTCAGGCAGCACTGCACCGCGCACGCTGGAGACCTCGGCAGCAGGGATTCCGAAGGGAACGCGCATTGCCGACTATCGGCGCCCCATCTGGGCGGACGACAGTCGCACACTGTTCTTCGGTGTGCGTCAGCGCGAACCCGTTGCTGACGCCATCAAGAAGAGCGACGAGAAGGTGTCGGACGTGGAGATCTGGCACACGAACGATGTGCGCGTGATTCCCGAGCAGCGCAGCGGCGAGCAGCGTGATGCCCGCGCGACGCTGCTGATGGCATGGCACATGACGGGCAACACGGTCGTGCCCATCAGCAGCGATCTGTATGAATCGCTGACGCTGCTGGAGGGCGACCAGTGGGCGACCGAAACGGACCGTAAGCCCTACGCATGGGGGCAGAAGTTCGGCCGCCCCGACCAGGACGTGTGGGCGGTGAACGTGACGAGCGGTGCACGCCGGAAGCTGCTGACCAAGGTGCGTTACGTATTCAACACCGATCCCACCGGCAGGCGCGTGGCCTGGTTCGACGGTCGCGACTATTGGGCAATCGATGTTGCCACCGACGCGCGCATCAACCTCTCGGCGGCGGTGCGTACGTCGCGCAATGTCGACTTCGTCGATCGCGACGACGATCATCCGGTGGATGTGCGTGGACCGATCGGCGCGCCGAACTGGACGAAGGACGGGGCGACCATGCTGGTGAACAGCGAGTACGACATCTGGGCGCTGCCGGTCGATGGCTCCGCTGGTCGCCGGCTCACCGATGGCGCGCGCGAAGGGCTGGTGCATCGGGTGCAGTCGATGGTTGGCTTTGGCGCGGCGGCGGCCGATCGCGCAGTGGATCTGTCGAAGCCGGTGCACCTGACACTCTACGGCAAGCGCACGAAGCAGAGCGGATACGCGCAGCTCACGCCGGGCGGCGAGGTGCGCCGGCTCGTACTGGCCGATGCGTCGGTGGGCAGCCTGGCGAAGGCCGACAGCGTCGACCGCTACGCGTACGTGCGGCAGTCGTTCGCCGAATCACCGAATGTGTTCGTGGCCGGCCCCGACCTGGCGAACGCGCAGAAGCGGACGGAAACCAACGTGTTCCAGAAGGACTACGCGTGGGGCAAGGCCGAGCTGATGAACTTCACGAGCGCGATCGGCCGTCCGCTGCAGGCCATCCTGTACTACCCGGCAAACTACGATCCGCAGAAGAAGTATCCGATGATCGTGTACACGTACGAGATGCTGTCGCAGGGACTGCACCGCTACATCGTGCCGCGCGAGAACGACTACTACAATGCGAACGTGTTCACGCAGAACGGCTACTTCGTGCTGATGCCGGATATCGTGTTCCGTCCGCGCGAACCCGGCATTGCGGTGCTGCACAGCGTCGAGCCGGCGGTGAAGGCCGTGATTGCACGCGGCCTGGTGGACCCGGCCAACATCGGCCACTGCGGACACTCACAGGGCGGATACGAGGCGTACTACCTGGCGACGCACAGCACGCTGTTCAAGACGGCCGTCGCCGGCGCCGGCATCAGCGACATGATCTCGTTCGCCGGTCAGATGCACTGGAGCTCGATCCCGGAGTTCAGCCACTGGGAGACGGGCCAGTTCCGGATGCAGGTGCCGCCCTGGGAAGACATGGAGGCGATGCTCAAGAACTCGCCGCTCAACAAGGTGCACGTGATGCCCGCGAAGAGCATCCTCATCGAGATCGGTGGTGAGGATCCGACGGTCGATATGCGGCAGGGGGTGCTGTTCTGGAACTATGCGCGTCGCGCAGGCAAGGACGCCGTGATGCTGCTGTACCCGGGGGAAGGTCACGGGTTGGGGAAACGCGAGAACGCCATCGACTACGAGCGGCGGATCCTGCAGTGGTTCGGGCACTACCTGAAGGGAGAGACGCCGGCGAAGTGGATCACCGACGGGCAAACCTGGCTACAGAGAAAAGCGGTGCTGGACGCGAACAAATAGGCGAGCAAGCCTCACCGGGTCTGGAACATGTAGTCGTTGAGATACTTGATCGTGGCTTCCTGCTCGTTCACCCGGTACGCGAGCAGGTCCCCGATACTCACGACTCCGTGCAGTCCCTTTTCATCCGCCACCGGAAGGTGCCGGATCCTGCGTGTGGTCATGATCGCGCCGCATTCATCGAGGGTGGTGTCCGGCAGGCAGGTCACCGGTGCCTTCGTCATCACGTCTTCCACCGTGGTCGCGCGCGGATCATGGCCCGGCACGACCACGCGGCGCAGTGCATCGCGCTCGGTGAAAATCCCCACGAGCGTGTCGCCATCGAGGACCAACACGGCGCCGATGCCGTTCTCGCACATCACGCGGGCCGAGTCGTGCGCGGTGGCACTTGGCGGTACGGAATAGACCGCATGTCCCTTGCGGTCGAGCAGTTCGCGGGCGGTTGACATTTGGGTCTCCTCAACGGCTGGTGGGACCTTGATGGTAGCGCCGAGACTGGGGTCGCGCGAATTTTGGGGTCGGCCCCTACTACCCCATGGCGACGACAACGACTTCGGTGACCCAGCGGCCCGTGCGCCGCCTGATGCAGACCGTGAAGGGGCAGGTGACCATGCTGGCGACATCGGTGGGCGTCGCGTGGGTCACGTTTGCGGTCAGCGCCGTGACCGGTGGCGCGCTGCTTGGCCTGGGTGTGATTCCCCGCACCGTACTGGGACTGCGCGGCATCCTGTTTGCCCCGTTCCTGCACGGAAGCCTCGCGCACATCGTATCGAACACCGTGCCGTTCGTCGTGCTGGGATGGCTGGTGATGCTGCGCGACACGCGGCACTTCGGACGGGTGACCATTGCCGCCGCGCTTGGCTCGGGGCTCGCGTCATGGCTGCTGGGCGCGCCGGGATCGATTCACATCGGCGCCAGCGGCGTGATCATGGGCTACCTGGGTTTCCTCATGCTCAGCGGCTGGTATGCGCGCACGCTCGGCAGTGTGCTGCTGAGTCTGGGCGTGACGGCGGTGTGGGGCGGGCTCGCGTTGAGTGTGCTACCGTCGATGCCCGGGGTGAGTTGGCAGGGGCACCTCGGGGGATTCATTGGGGGAATACTTGCAGCGCGGGCGTTTCGGCACAGGCGGCAGTCTTTCTAAACCTTGTGCGTCGACAACAGGAGACTCGTCTCCGAATTCGACACGCCCTTGATCGTCCGGATACTCCGCAGCACTTCGTCGAACGATTCGAGACTGTCCGCGCCGAGCTCTGCGACGATATCCCAGCGTCCATTGGTCGTGTGCAGCGCGCGCACTTCGGGATAGCCGCGCAGGGACTTGATGATCGGGTCGGACCGATCGCCTTCGACGCTGATCATCATCACGGCGCGCACGCGATGCGCGGCGACTTCGGCGGCGGTGCGCACCGTGAAGCCGAGCAGCACGTGATGCTCGATGAGCTTGTCGATGCGATTCTGCACCGTGCCGCGGGAGACCCCGAGCTGCTTGGCGAGTTGGGCGACGGTGACGCGGGCGTTCTCGCGCAGCAACGCGATGAGACGCAGGTCGGTGCTATCCACGGATGGAGCCCTCCGGGTATCGTGACATAACGCTAATAATGAGTACCATAATGCTAATAATGCAAGCAAATCTATGCATTTATTGCGCTTGTTGCTAACGTCGGCTAAGGGCAGGTTTCAACCATGACTCCCGCCCTTCTTGATGCTCCCGTGCCGGTTCGTCGCCCGTCGGTCGCTCGGTCCACGGGTACCGTGCAGCTCATCGGCGTGCCGATGGACCTGGGTGCCGCCCGTCGCGGCGTGGATATGGGCCCGTCGGCGATGCGCCTTGCCAACGTGGGCGCGCTGCTCGGCACGCTCGGGCTTCGCGTCGACGACATGGGCAATGTGGCGGTCCCCGATCGTACGTCGATTGGCGCCGACCTTGATGCGCGACTGGCGGCCATCGGCGGAGTCTGCGCGGAAATTGCGGGACTCACGGCGGCGGCAGTTCGCGCGGGCGTGCGTCCGCTGGTGATCGGTGGCGATCACTCACTGGCCGCGGGCTCCGTGGCCGGCACGGCGACGGCACTGGCTGAACGCGGCGAGCGCGTTGGTCTCATCTGGCTGGACGCGCACGCTGACATCAACACGCCGGAAACGAGTCACACCGGCAATGTGCATGGCATGCCGGTGGCACATCTCCTGGGCCTTGGCGACGCGCGGCTTTCGCGCATCGCCTCGACGTTCCCGGCAGTGTTGCCCGAGCATCTGGTGTACGTGGGCCTGCGCGACCTGGATGACGCCGAGAAGGCGCTCATCAAGTCATGGGGCATTCGCGCGTTCACCATGCGCGATATCGACGAACGCGGTCTGCGCGCGGTGATCGACGATGCGGTGACCATCGCGACGCGCGGCACCGGCGGCATGCATCTGTCCTGCGACGTGGACTGGGTCGATCCCGGTGAGGCGCCCGGCGTCGGTACGCCGGTTCGCGGCGGCGCCACGCTGCGCGAAGCGCACCTGGCCATGGAGATCATGCACGACTCCGGTGCCGTCGTTGCCATGGACCTCGTCGAAATCAACCCGATTCTCGACCGCGAAAACCACACGGCGGAACTCGCGGCCGAGCTGGTCGCAAGCGCCTTCGGTCGTCGCATTCTCTGAACGAAACGAGCAGGGCAACCACGCGTCTCGCTTCTCCCGTCTTCCATCTCCCGTCTTGGAAATGACCACCACCGCCTTCAGTACCCAGGACTTCATTTCCCTCGAGTCCGCCTACGGCGCCCACAACTATCATCCGCTCGACCTGGTGATCGAGCGGGCCGAGGGCGCGTGGGTGACGGACGTCGATGGCAAGCGGTACCTCGATTGCCTCAGCGCGTATTCGGCGGTGAACCAGGGCCACTGTCATCCGCGCATTCTCGCCACGCTCATTGAGCAGGCGTCGCGCGTGACACTCACCTCACGTGCATTCCGCAACGACCAGTTGGGCGCGTTCTGCGAGGAGCTGGCGCAGTTGTGTGACATGGAGATGGTGCTGCCCATGAACACCGGCGCCGAGGCGGTGGAAACGGCCATCAAGGCCGCGCGCCGCTGGGGATACTCCGAGAAGGGGATTCCCGACGGCCAGGCCACCATCATCGCGTTCGAAAACAACTTCCACGGACGCACGACCACGATCGTGGGGTTCAGCTCGGAGCCCTCGTATCGCAAGGGATTCGGTCCGTTCGCTCCGGGCTTCGTGCTCTTGCCGTTCGGCGATATCGATGCGGTTCGCGCCGCGATGACCGACAACACCTGTGCCGTGTTGTTCGAGCCGATTCAGTGCGAGGCCGGCGTGCTGATTCCGCCCGATGGTTTCGTGCGCGAGCTGTCGGCCCTGTGCCGGGAACGCGATGTGCTGCTCATTGCTGATGAGATCCAGACAGGACTGGGTCGCACCGGACGGTTGTTTGCCTGTGACCACGAGGGCGTGCAACCCGATATGTACGTGCTGGGCAAGGCGCTTTCGGGCGGCTTCTACCCGGTGTCGGCCGTCGTCTCGCGCCGCGACGTGCTGGGTGTGTTCGGGCCGGGCTCGCACGGCAGCACGTTCGGTGGCAATCCGCTTGGCTGCGCGGTTGCGCGGACCGCACTGCGGGTCCTGCAGGACGAGCATCTGGTGGAGCGTTCGGCCGAGCTGGGCGCGTGGTTCCTGTCGCAGGTGCGGACGATCGTCCATCCGTCCATCAAGGCGGTACGCGGCCGCGGGCTGATGGTGGCCATCGAGCTCCATGTGCCGGCGCGCCCATACTGCGAGGCGCTCAAGGAGCGCGGCATGCTGTGCAAGGAGACACACGATTTCGTGCTGCGCCTGTCGCCGCCGCTGGTCACCAGTCGCGAGGATCTGGCGTGGGCGGTGGAGCAGTTGAAGGTGGTCTTTGCGGAGACGAATCTGTAAACTTCGTTACCAACCGCCACCTCCGGAGCCACCATGCAGCGCACGCAGGTGCAGGGCGTCCATCACATCACCCTCGTCGGCTCGACGCGACAGAGTGCGATCGATTTCTGGCAGGGCGTGCTCGGCATGCCGTTTCTTTTCGAGCAGCCCAACCTGGGCAAGCCGGACGAGAATCATCTCTACTTCGATCCGGGTGACGGCCGCCTGCTGACCGTGTTCACCAACGAGTCGCATGCCGATGCGCGCCGGCACGCACCACGCGACGTGGGTTGCGTCGAGCACATCGCGTTCAACGTGTCGCGCGCGACGTTCCAACTGGCACCGGCGCGTCTCGAAGCGCGCGGCATCGAGTTCATCCAGCGCGATCGCGGGTTCATGGACTCCATCTACCTGCGCGATCCGAACGGGCTCAAGGTCGAACTCGCGTGCTACAAGTTCCAGACGCCCGAAGGGTTCCGTGACGCCGACGTGCTGGTGGCGGCGTACAAGCTGCGCCTTGAGCGCGGTGATCATCACATCACCGAAGTGCATCTCGCGGATGTCATCGAGTCGCTGATCCAGCGTCGGGGCCCGCACGTTGACTGACGGCGTCCGCCGCTGATGTTCCAGGGAATGCCCGTCGACGACACCACCGCGCTCAAGGCCCGGCTTCAGGCCCTGTTCGGCAACGAATTGGTGATCGAGCAGGAACTGGGTCGCGGCGGCATGGCGGCGGTGTTCGCCGCGTTCGATCCCGGGCTGCGGCGCCGGGTCGCGGTCAAGATGTTGCTCCCGGAGATCGCCAATGACACCGAAGTGGCCGAGCGCTTCCTGCGCGAGGGGCGCACGGTTGCGTCGCTGCAGCATCCGCACGTGGTGGGCGTGCACGCGGTGCGCAGCGGGCAGGGCACGAACGCCATTGTCATGCAGTACGTCGAGGGCCGGAGCCTGGACGTGGTTCTCGAGCAGCAGCCGGTGATTCCGCTCAATGCCGCCGCGCGCATTCTTGCGCAGGCAGCCGCCGGCCTGCAGCACGCGCACGAGCGCGGTGTCATCCATCGTGACGTGAAGCCGGCCAATGTGCTCATCGACGCGCATGGCCATGCCATCGTGTCCGACTTCGGTATCGCGCGGCGCGACGACGGATCGGCGGTGACGCGCACCGGCATCGTGCTTGGCACGTCGGACTACATGAGTCCCGAGCAGCGCTCGGGCGAGCGGGTGACGCCGGCGACCGATCAGTACGCGTTCGGCGTGATGGCCTTCGAAGTGCTGAGCGGGCGCATGCCGTTTCTCGGATCGCTCGGCGAGGTCAATCGCGGCCATATGCTCGACGCGCCGCCATCACTGCGGAGCCTGCGGCCCGAGATCCCGCAGGCCGTCGAGGACGTGGTGCAACTCATGCTGGCCAAGGACCCGGCGCAACGGCTGGCATCACTGGCGGAGGCCGCGGAGGTGTTTTCAGCGCAGGCCACGAAGGGCGCCGATACGCCGCGGCTGGTGCGTGTCGTGACGCCTCCGACGCCGGTGACAGCGACGACTGCTCCGCCGCGCACGAGCCGCCTTGCGACCGTGTCCGTTGCTGCCGTCATCGTGATCATTGCCGTGTGGGCGACGATCACGCTCTGGCTGTAGCGACGACCCGCTGCACGGGCGCGTTCCTGGATCCTCAGGCTGTTGCCCCCGGTCGCCCGATTGCCCGCAGCGCGAACTGGTACATGGAGACATACTGCTGCGCCGCGTGCGTCCACGAGTTGTCTTCGCGCATGCCGCGCTCGCGCAGGATCGCCCAGCTTTTCGCGTCACGATACGCGTGGAGTGCGCGCCCGATGGCCTCGACGAAATGCCGCGCCTCGAACGGATGAAAGCGAAACCCGTTGCCGTCGAAGCCCTCGCGCACGGTGTCATTGAGGCCGCCGGTGGCGCGCACGATGGGCACACTGCCGTAGCGCAGCGCGATCATCTGTCCGAGGCCGCATGGCTCGAAACGTGATGGCATGAGGAACGCATCGCTGCCGGCGTAGATCCGCTGGGCGAGGCTGGCGTCGAAGCCGATGCGTGCGGCAACGCGATCGGGGTAGGTGTGGGCGTGCCGGCGGAAGGCGGCTTCAAACCCCGCGTGTCCCGACCCGAGGAGGACGAGCTGCGCATCGGTCTGGCTGACGATCCACGGCACGACCTGATCGAGCAGGTCCAGTCCCTTCTGCTCGACAAGCCGCGTGACGATGCCAAGCAGCGGACGCTCCGGTGTTTCGGGCAGCCCGACTTCACGCTGCAGTGCAGCCTTGCATGCCTCCTTCCCGGAGGGGTCGTCCGCGCTGTACGGCGCCGCGATATGCGAGTCCGTGGCCGGGTCGTACACACTCGCGTCGATGCCGTTGAGGATACCGGCGACGCGATCGCGCCGGCTGCGCAACAGGCTGTCAAGGCGCTCCCCGTACTCGCCGGTCATGATCTCCTGCGCGTAGGTCGGGCTGACCGTGCTGACGATGTCGCTGAATGCGATGCCGCGCGCCATGCAGTTGAACGATCCGGTGTTGCCATGGCCAATCGCATCCTCGAGCATCCCGCCGTCGACAAGGCCGGCCAGCCCGAGGGAGCGAATGCTGAAGTGTCCCTGGTACGCGAGGTTGTGGATCGTGAACACGGTGGCGATGTGACCGAACGTGTACGAGTAGAGCGTCTTGATGTAGTTGGCCAGCAGCGCAGTGTGCCAATCGTTGCCGTGCAGGACGTCGGGCTGCCATCCCTCGACTTCGCGCAGGTGCTGCATGAGCGCCAGCACGCCGCGGGTGAAGAGGATGAAGCGGCGGTCGTCATCGTGCTCGCCGTAGATGGCGTGGCGCTCGAAGGCAGCCGGGATATCCAGCAGGTAGGTGGGCACGGTGCTGTCGGCCAGACGCCACACGCGCAGTTCCTCGGCGCGATCGCCGATTGGCAGGAAGGTGGCGGCGATGGGACCGGCCATGGGCACGCCGCGCTCGCGCAGTTCGCGATAGCGGGGCATGACGACACGCACATCGTGACCGGCCTCGCGGAGGGCGGCAGGGAGCGCGCCGGCGACATCGGCGAGGCCGCCGGTCTTGATGAGGGGAGAGACTTCAGCCGCAGCGAACAGCACGCGCATGGTTGTGCGAATCGGAGGGAGATTGGAGGCTTCCGGGAATCAACGGTGAGGGGTGAGGGTTGAGCAACTGTTGCTCACCTCTCGAGCAGGCCCCAATTTGGGATATGCCCACCCCCCACCGCCCCGGCACGCTCGCCCGCACCACGATGGCCTATGTCCTGGCTGGCGGTCGCGGCTCGCGATTGTACGAGCTCACCGATCGTCGCGCCAAGCCCGCGGTGTACTTCGGGGGCAAGACGCGCATCATCGACTTCGCGCTGTCGAATGCGCTCAACTCCGGCATCCGTCGCATTGGTGTCGCCACGCAGTACAAGGCCCACAGCCTGATCCGCCACCTGCAGCGCGGCTGGGATTTCTTCCGTCCCGAGCGCAACGAAAGCTTCGATATCCTGCCGGCGAGCCAGCGCGTGTCGGAGACGCAGTGGTACGAGGGCACGGCCGACGCGGTCTTCCAGAACATCGACATCATCCGGGACTATCACCCCGAGTACATGGTGATCCTCGCCGGCGATCATGTCTACAAGATGGACTACGAGCTGATGCTGCAGCAGCACGTGGACCAGCAGGCCGACGTGACGGTGGGGGTGCTGGAAGTTGCGCGGCGCGATGCGAGCGGATTCGGCGTGATGCATGTGGATGCCGACGACCGTATCGTGCACTTCCTCGAAAAGCCGGCCGATCCGCCGGGCATGCCTGACAATCCCGAGATGTCGCTGGCGAGCATGGGGATCTACGTGTTCAACACGGCGTTCCTCTTCGAACAGTTGCGCCGTGATGCGGCCGATCCCGCCTCGAGCCGGGATTTCGGCAAGGATCTCATTCCGTATGTCGTCGCCAACGGCAAGGCCGTGGCGCATCGGTTCAGCACGTCGTGCGTGAAGGCCGACAGTGAAGTCGAGGCCTACTGGCGCGACGCGGGCACGGTCGATGCCTACTGGGAAGCCAACATCGACCTCACGAGCGTCGTGCCGTCGCTCGACTTGTACGACCACAACTGGCCGATCTGGACGTACAGCGAGATCTCTCCGCCCGCAAAGTTCGTGCACAACGAGGACAGCCGCCGCGGGCTCGCGCTCAATTCCATGGTGTCGGGCGGCTGCATCGTGTCCGGCGCGCGCGTGCACAAGAGCCTGCTGTTCACGGGCGTGAAGGTGCACTCGTACGCGTATCTCGATGGCGCGGTCGTGCAGCCCTATGTGGAGATCGGCCGGTCGGCGCGGTTGCGCAATGTGGTCGTCGACCGGGGTACGGTGATTCCCGCGGGCCTCGTGGTTGGCGAGGACGCCGCGCTCGATGCGCAGCGGTTCCGGCGCACGGAGAAGGGCCGCGTGCTGATCACCCAGTCGATGATCGATCAACTGGGAAAGTAGGGCGCGTCGACTATCGGCGCAGCGTCCGTCCTTTCAGCACCACCTGCCGGATGCGCGTAGTCGCGCTGATGTCCTCGAGCGGGTTCGCGTCGAGCAGCACGACATCGGCCACGCGGCCCGCGGCAATCGCGCCGTGCGTGCGTTCGCGACGCATGGCCCGCGCGGGCACCGTGGTGGCCGAGGCGAGCGCGGCGGCCGGGGTGAGTCCCGCCTTCACCAGCAGTTGCAGCTCACGATGCACGTTGGGCATGCTCGTACTGTCGCCATCCACCAACCCATCGGTGCCGGCAATGATCGGGATGCCGGCATCGAGGGCCCGTTTGGTCAGCGCCGCGCCCCAACTGTTGACGGCCAGGTCGTCGGTGCGGCGCGCGAACACGAACAGCGTGGGCTCGAGGTATGTGCCGGCGCGCTTCATCGCGTCGATGAGCATGGCGACCTGTGCCCCGTCGACCGGCACGGTGGCGTAGGGCCCGAGCCGCCGGTCGAACACGTCTTCCGGTCGCACAACGGGCGCGCCCTGCCACGACAGGTACGGCGCATGGGTGAGGATATCGACGCCACCTTGCACGAGTTGCAGCGGACGCGCCGGGAACACGGTGCCATGCGCAACCACCCGCATGCCCTGACGATGCGCCTCGGCGATGAGTCGCGCGGCAAGCGCGCTGTCGATCATGGCGTACAGCTTGAGCACGTCGGCACCCGAGCCGCGCGCGGCTGCCACGGCCCGCACGACGTCGGTACCTGCGGTCACCGACTGCATCCACGGTGCGGTGCCCGGCACGAAGCCAATGCCCGCGCCACGGAAGCGTGGGTCGACGAAGAAGTCAGGGCCGGCCATCACCGACGCGTAGGCGATCTCCGGCCCCGCGAGTTCCTTCACCAGCACGCGCCGCGCGTACTCGCCCGCAGTGCGGTTGTCGCCGGCCATGGAGTGCACCATCGTCACGCCACCCCGCGCGGCTTGCCGCAAGGCGGCATCCATGCCGCCCACGAGATGCACGTGGTGGTCCACCAGTCCGGGAATGGCGAACGCGCCGCGACCATCGATACGCTCGTCGACGGAGTCCGGAAGCGTCGCTGACACCGGTTGCACGGCCACGATACTGTCGCCGCGAATGACGATGCGCTGTTGCGCGACGAGGCGCGCGGCGTTGACGTCGACGACGGTCACCGAGTCGATGATCACCACCCGTTCGCGGCGGGGCGCGCGCGCGGCCGGCGGCTGCGCCGCGAGCGCGTCGGCCGACAGCAACAGGGCCGCGAGGAGCAGCAGTGGGCGGTTCATTTCCAGACCTGCGACAACACGCGCGAGAAGCTGCCGCCCAGCACGAGCCGGATGTCGGCGTCGGTATGCTTGCGACGCACCAGGGCCTCGGTGAGGTCGAACACGCGCTTCGAGTGGTTCAACCCGTCGACGTGTGCACCGCCATTCTCGGCGAAGTAAGCGTTGTAGCGGCTGAAATTGGGCTGGTTGGTGACGGCGGGAGCACCACTGCGCGGTGTGGGGTTGCCAAGTCCGGCCATGTCCAGGTCGGAACCGATGCCTACGTGCTCCGGTCCGATGAGCCTGAAGAGATGATCGATGTGATCGACAACCTGTTCCACCGTCACCGGCGGAGCGGGACGGATCATGAAGCGGATCATGGGAATGCCCACCACGCCGCCCTTCGCCGCCAGCAGGCGAAACATCTCGTCGGTCTTGCAACGCATGCACGCCGGCAGTTGCGCGCGGCTCGAGGCATGCGAAAAAACTGGCGGACGGGTCACGGCGGCGAGTGCATCGAGCGTGGTCTGGTCGCCGCAATGCGACAGGTCCACCACCATGCCGACCTGCTCCATGCGCTGCACGACCGCGTGGCCGAACACCGACAGGCCGCCGTCGCGATTCTCGAGGAACCCGGCACCGATGCGGCTCTGCATGTTGTACGTGAGTTGCGACACGCGCTGGCCGAGCGCGTAGAAGGTGTCGATATCGGCGACCGTGCGGAAATGTTCGGAGTTCTGGGCCGTGATCATGATACCGACCTTGCCCGAGGCCTTGACCGCCTGCAGGTCACTTGCCTGATCGATGCGCGTGAACCAGTTGCTGTGTGACGCGATGAAGCCGTTCCATTCGGCATAGAAACGGAGCGCATCCTCGTAGTTGCCGGGGCCGCTGCCAAGGGCAAGCGCGTTCACGCCGGAATCGCGGAACGTCGCGAAGTCCGCCGCCGTGAACGACGACGGGTCACGTCGCCAGCGCGTGGCCAGCGGCACGTTGTCCTGCCGGTAGTCGTCGAACGCGAACTGGCACAGCATGTCGATGACCGTCGATTCGCGCATCAACGCCATGGTGCGCGCCGAGTACTGCGCGTCGGCCTGCGCGAACACCCGGTACCGTCCCCGCAGGATGGCGGGCGCGGCCACGGTTGCGACAGCAGTGGCCGCGAGCGTGCGAAGTGCGGTACGACGATCCATGGTCACTTGGGAAGGGTATAGGTGTGTCCGGCTGGGTTCCGACTGGCAGCGGCAAATGTAGTCCGCGAGGCTTGGACCAGCCATTAGTTTTCAGGGATGCCCCTATCGCGTGCGACCCGGCTGTCGTCGTGCCTCATGGTGTTGGCCGTCGCGCTCTTGCCGGCGGTTGTGCACGCGCAGGCACCAGCGTCGGCGCGGTCGAAGTACGTCATCCTCGTGATGACCGATGGATTCCGTTGGCAGGAGCTGTTCAACGGCGCCGACCCGGAGCTGGTGCGCACGGCGCGTGGCAAGGACAGCCTCGCGCTGCGAACGGCCTTCGGCCGGGACACGCCCGAGGCGCGTCGCGCGGCGCTGATGCCATTCCTGTGGGGCACCGTGGCCGCGCACGGACAGATCCTCGGTGATTCCAGCGCGGGCAGCGTCGCGCAGGTTACCAACGGCCTCAAGTTCTCGTATCCAGGCTACAACGAGGTGCTCACCGGTCACGCCGATCCGCGCATCGCCAGCAACCGGCATGGGTCCAACGCGAATCGCTCGGTGTTCGCGTGGCTCAACAGCCAGGATTCGCTCGCGGGGCAGGTGGTGGCGTTCGGAGGATGGTCGGCGTTCCCTCGTATCTTCAACAGCCTGCACAGCGGTGTGCCGGTCTACAACGGGTCCGGCACCGTTCCGGCAAGCAGCGCACCGCCGCGCCAGACGATGACGGGGCGAGTCATGGGTGTGCTTCAGCGATTCCTTCCGCACAGCACCAGTGACCGCGTGGTGCACAAGGCTGCGGTCGCGTACCAGCGGACGGCGACACCGCGCGCGCTGTTCATCGGCTTCAACGACACCGATCACTGGGGGCATGTCGAACGCTACGATCGCTACCTCCAGTCCGCGCATCAGGTGGACGCGTTCCTGGCGGAGATCTGGGCCAACGCACAGGCGAATCCGGCCACGCGCGACAGCACCACACTCATCGTGACCACCGATCACGGGCGTGGCGACGGACGCGAGTGGATCCGTCACGGACGCGGCGTCGATGGCGCGGAGCGTATCTGGATTGCGGCGATGGGGCCGGACATTCCGGCACTCGGCGTGCGACAGGGAACCCCCACGACGCAATCGCAGGTGGCAGCAACGGTAGCTGCCGCGCTGGGACTGGACTGGACGGCCGTCGAACCGAAAGCGGCCATGGCGTTGCCGGTGTTCGATGCAATCGACGCGTCGCCCCGTTCCGGCGCGACATCGAATTCGGACAGCGTCGGCGAGTCGGTTACACCGCCTGCACCGAAGCCGCTTTCTCCAGCTCCCTCGCCGGATCAACCAGCAGCCAGAGTGCGGCCGCGATAAGCGCAAAGAGTGCCGCGCTGCCGAGCGCCGCGCCCCAACCCAGTCGATCGACGAGCAGTGGCACGAGGAGCGCACCGAAGCCGCCGGCAATGTTGCCACCGGTGTTGAGCATGCCGCTCGCCGTCGCCGCGTCACGTCCCGAGAGCGCGATGGTCGCCGTCCAGAACGGCGCTTCGCTGGCCTGCTGGCTGCCGAGACAGAGTGAGAGGAGCACCACGGCGATTGTCGGGCTGGCGACCATGGCTGCCGCGAGAACGAATACCGCCGCGAGCACCAGGCCAACGATGGCGGGCCCGCGATATCCCCACCGCGCGCCGATCCGACGCACCAGCCGGTCGCACACGATGCCACCAGCCAGTGCGCCCGCCGCGCCGGCGATCCAGGGTGCCGCCGCATAGAAGCCGCCTTCCAGCAGCTTCATGCCGCGATTCTCCACGAGGTAGATGAAGAGCCAGTTGAAGAAGAAGTAGTACAGGAAGTTGGCGCACAGGTAGCCGGCGGTGAGCAGCATGACGTCGCGGTCCCGGACGATGCGTTTCCAGGCGCCGGCCGATGCCGCACCCGTCGCAAAGGCGGGCCGGTTGGCGTCGATGAGCGCGAGTTCCTGCGCGTTCACGCCGGCATGCTGCGTCGGCGTGTCGCGCACGTACCACCACCACACGATGGCCAGCGCGAAGCCAAGCGGCGATGCGATCACGAACGACGCGCGCCACCCGTACTCCTGCATGAGCCATGCAATCACCGGCGGCGTGGCCGCAGCACCGAACGTGAGCCCGACGTTGGCGAGGCTGCTCGGCAGGGCCCATCCGCCGACGGGGAACCAGGCACACGTCATCGCGCCGCCGGTGACCGGATACAGCGGTGCCTGTGCGACGCCCATCAACGCACGCAACACCACCAGCACCGCGATCGTCGTCGTCACTGACAGCAGTCCCGACGCCGGCATGAGTCCCACCAGCAGGTTGAGGACGCCCCATGCGAACAGGCACCAGGTGATCAGTCGGCGGCCACCAACGCGGTCGCCCAGCACCCCGCCGGCAAACTGGAAGGCAGCATATGCCCACGCGAACGCGGCGAGCACGATGCCGAACTGCGATTTCGAGAGCGCGAGCTCGCGCATCATGGCTTCGCCGGCGACCGACATGTTCGAGCGCAGGAAGTACGCGACGAAGCCAGCCGAGACGATCAGCGCGAGGACATTCCAACGGACGCGGGACGCAGCGACAGGGAGAGGATTCATCGAGCCAATGTACGCGTCAACCCGCAGTTCGCCTCAGCCGACCTTCTTCATC
Organism: uncultured Gemmatimonas sp.; assembly: GCA_964588045.1. Taxonomy (GTDB): domain Bacteria; phylum Gemmatimonadota; class Gemmatimonadetes; order Gemmatimonadales; family Gemmatimonadaceae; genus Gemmatimonas. The sequence continues at coordinate 12,716 of CAZPON010000005.1, read as the reverse complement.
GATGCGGTCACCTCCAGAACACGGTCGATATCGGCCGGGCTCACGTACACATGCGCGGACAGCCGTACACCGCGGCTTCCGCCCTGTGCGCGGACGCGAATCTTGCGCGCCCAGAGGGCGTTCTGCAGGTCGCGACCCGGCTGGCCGTTGAACGAGAAGGTCGTGATGCCGGCGGCCAGATCGGCGTCGGGCGGCGATGTGAGACGCGCGAGTGGAATGCGCGCGAGTCCATCGCGCAGCCGTTGCGTCAGCATGGTGTCCCACCGCTCGATGCGCGCGATGCCGATGCGATTGATGAAGCCGAGTGCCGCGCGCAGGCCGTGCATGACCGGCAGGCTGCCGGTGCCGTAGTGCATGAACCGGAACGCCCCCGTGGTGTCATCGTCGAAGCCGCCACTGGCGAGCGTGTTCCACACGCGTGGCTGCATGGCGCGCGTGATGTAGAGGATGCCGGTGCCTTTCGGGGCCAGCAGCCACTTGTGCGGGCTGGCAACGTAGGCGTCGCAGCCGAGTTGCTTGACGTCCACGGCGACCTGCCCGATGGCCTGCGCGCCGTCGACGATGGCCAGTGCCCCGCGGTCGTGCGCCAGCGTGCACAGTTCGCGCGTGGGCAGCTTGACGCCGAGTCCGGACGTGATCTGGCTGAACATCACCACGCGCGTGCGCGGCGTGATGGCGTCGGCGAAGGCCTGCAGGATGGCGTCGGGCCCCTGCGCAAAGGGCGCGGCCATGGGCACCTGCTTCACGACCACGCCATGCCGCTTGCCGCGCAGCAGCCATCCCCCGATACCGCCGGAGTGTTCCTGGTCGGTGGTGACGACTTCATCGCCGGCAGCGAGATCGAGGCCGTTGGCGAGCATGCTCATGCCCACCGTGGCATTCTGGGTGAACGCGATCTCTTCGACCGGTGCGTTGATGAAGGCGCCGGCTTCCCTGCGAAAGTCGGCCAGTTGCTGATAACCGGTCAGGGGCTCACCATCGGCCTGGAAGTATGGCCAGTCGGGGAGCTCGCGCTCGAGCGTCTGCAGCCCGCCCACGAGGGCCGTCATGACTTCACGCGGCGACGCGCCCAGTGTGCCGGTGTTGCAGTAGGTGACGCTGGTGGGAAACAGAAACTGCTTGCGCGCGTCGGCGAAGACCTTGTCGTCCGGGTCGTCGGCGGACGGCACGAACGGCACATCGACGTGCGGCTCGGCCGGCGCGTCGAGGCGGAACGACGGCACGAAGCCGGCGGCGAGTGCGCCCGACGCGGCGAGTTGTGCGAGGAACTGCCGGCGGGCGGTGGGATCTGACACGAAGGACTCCGTGAGAATGGCCTCATGAATAGTCGGAGCATGCGGGGGGTTCGTCCAGAGTGCGCGCCGTGCTAGATCTTGTGCATGCACATCCTCGGGATGCTGGCGATGGTCGCCCTGCAAACTGGTGACGGCTGCGGCGCGGACCTGCGCGTCGAGGCGCTGCCGGCCAGTCCGCGTCAGGGCACGCTGTTCCGCGTGGGCGTGGCAGGCGCAGAACCAGGCGTGACGCTGTCCGGAACGGCCACGGGCGATCCGCTGCATTTCAGCACTGACAGCGGCGCTGGCACCTGGTCGTTCGCCGCGGCGCCAGTCGACTCCACGTCGGTCGATGTCGTGGTCACGTGCAGCCGTGGTGTCGCCAGCATCACAAAGCGGCTCACCGTGCCGCTGTCGCCGGGCGCGTACGCGCTGGAGAAGCTGCGCGTGGCGCCACAATTCTCCGCGAAGCCGGACTCGGCACTCGAAGCACGACAGCGTCGCGAGGCAGCACGCGCCGCCGCCGTATCGGCGCAATCGCATGACACGCCAAGGCTGTGGGTGGAGCCGTTCGCGGCGCCGCGCACCAGTCGCATCACCAGTCGCTATGGCGGCGGCCGGGAGTTCAACGGGACGGTCACGTCGCGCCACATGGGCACCGATTACGCCGGAGCCATCGGTGCCCCGATCCGCGCCATCAATCGCGGCGTCGTGCGACTGGTGGACACGTTCTACCTCGGTGGCAAGGTGGTGTACGTCGATCACGGCGCTGGTCTTGTGACGGCGTACCTGCACATGAGTGCGCAACGCGTGGCGGTTGGCGATACCGTCAAGCGCGGCACGGTGCTGGGCTCGGTCGGCGCCACGGGACGCGTGACAGGGCCGCACCTGCACCTCATCGTGCGTTACGGCCGCGTGTCGGTGGACCCGGAATCGCTGCTGCCGAAGGTCACGCGATAGAACGCGTGGTCAGGGTGGCGGCAGAATGACCGTCACCGGAACAGTCGACGATCGGACGGGATTGAATGTGGACGTCGCCGTAATGTTGACGGTGCCGGCTGCCACACCGGTGACCACCCCCGCGGGGCTGACCGTCGCGATGGCCGGATCGGACGTCGACCAGTTCACGGTCGTGCTCGCACCGCCGACGGCGGTCACGGTGGCAGTGAGTGTCACGGTTGCCGAGGCCTCGATCGTGGCGCTTGTCGGCGTGATGGTCACGCCGTTCACCGCCGGTCGTAAGCCCACGGAGATCGTGGCCGATGCGCGCTTGGTGGTATCGATGAGCGACGTGGCGGTCACGACTGTCGAACCGATGGCCAGGGCCCGTACCAGGCCGTTGTTCGAAGTCGTCGCAACGGCCGTGTCCGACGACGACCACGAAACCACGGTGAGCGCGCCGCCCACCGTCGACACGGAGGCGACGTACTGCATCTGCTCACCGATCACGAGCGTTCTCGACATCGTCACGATCGAGACGGCCAGCACTTTCGGTATCACCGGTGGCGTCGGGTCGGTCACGCCATCGCCGTCCAGGTCACGGCCGCCGCTTGCCGTCCCGCAGCCGGCGAGCGCCACGCCGATGGCGAGTCCGATGGCCAGTCGCACGAGAGGAGCGGTCAGCGCACGTTCCGCCTGGGCGGATCCACGATGATCTCGAGCGGGATGTACCAACCCGGCTCGACCGAACGTACTTCCATGCGCCATGTGCCCGGCGTCATTGCGCGGAACTCGAAGTCGGCCGTTTCACCGGGACCCATCACCAGCGTGGCGGGGCGCGACGTCGCTTGCGCCGGCGGCAGGTCGGCGCCGTCCTTGGCCACCGCGCGCCACCGGGCCACGGTGCTGTCGTTGCGCAGCGTGAACGAAACACGCCAGTCGGGATGCACGCTGAGCAGGCGGAACCGATGTGTTTCGCCCGCACTGATATGCATGGGTGCCACGAAGCGCCTGCCGTTGACGAGTGCAAACGGGCTTTCGAGCTTGGCTTCCAGCGGTGGTCCGCCGCCGCCGGCGACAATGAGGTGATCGCGTGCGAGGTCGCGCGGCGTGTCGGTGACGATGATGGCGCCGTACGCCCCCGACTGGATCTGATGGCGTTCGTTCAGGTGCGAGTGATACGGAAACGTGCCCGAGCGCGGCGGCGTGAACTCGGCGACGAACGAATCGCGTGGTGCGATGGGCTTGAACAAGCGATCCCCCATGCCGCTCCAGTTGGGGACCCCGTCGGGATAGCTCGGGATCTCGAGGCCGTGCCAATGAATCCCGGTGGGCTCGTCGAGATTGTTCACGACGGTGATGCGCACCGGCTTGCCGCGCACCAGCTCGAGCACGGAGCCCGGCAATTGCACCGAGTCCCTGGCCGGAACACTGTCGCCCTTCTGCAGCACGAAGCCAAAGGCGGGCGCGCCGCCAAACAACCTGTTCGGCGCCTTCTGTGCGAGCAGCCGCATGTCGCGCACATCCGTCACCGCGGGTTCGGCGTACCCGGCCGGTGCCGGAACCACGATGCCGATCACGAGGCCCCGCATGTGCTCGCCTGATGCATCCGCCATCGCGTGCGCATCATGGCCGGACGAGGGCTTTGCAGCGTCGGTCGAGTCCACGGGCGAACCCACCAACGACGAGGACTCGTCCATGTGGAACGAGAAGTGGCAGTGGAACAGCCAATTGCCCGGCCGGTCCAGCGTGAAGCTGAGCATCATTGTGCCACCGGGCTCCAGCAGGTCCGTGTTGACGAATGGCTGCAGTGGCCTGGCGATCGGCCCGTCCTTGCCCATGTCGCCGCGTGCTTCGACCGTGTAGTACGCTCCATGCAGGTGCATGGGATGATGCAACGCCGTCGTGTTGATGACACGGAAGCGCGTGCGCTTGCCAAGGGGGATGGTGAGGCGTTCCGTCTCCGGCCACGCGTTGCCATTGATGACGGGAACCACCTCGAACGGGCGATTCACGGGGTAATCCAGGAACCACTCGCTGAGCAGCATGACCTGGTCGTCGGTCGACGCGCCCGGTGCATCGACAACGATCGCACCGTTCAACTGGCTGTCGATCCAGAACCGGTCGGCCCACGTCGTGCCGGCGAGCGCGCCCCAGTAGAAGTAGGTACCGGGCGTGCCGAGCACGTAGCGCAATTCCCGGGTGCCATGCGCGGGCAGCGCGATCGTGTCCGTTGCGCTGCCGACGCGCGGGCGCAGTCCGCCGATGGTGAGCGCGGAGTCGATGTGACTGTGCAGCGTCAGACGTATCTGTGTGCCCTGCGGCACGCGAATCATCGGGCCCGGAACGCTGGGCGTGCTGCCTCTTACGGCGAACGCGAACGCCGGAATGGCGGGCGCTGCGTTTCCTTCGGGGCGCCACGCACTGGCAACGACGTCGATATCCAGCGTCAGCACGCCGTCCTTCAGGACGCCTGCACCGGCATGGTTGCGGTTGCTGCTGGCGGTCGGCGCTCCGGCCGCTGGCTTCGGCAGCGGAACGCGCGGAAGGGAGGCGACAAGTTGCGTCTGCATGGTGGCGCCCAGCAGCAGTGCGAGGATCATGGAGGCTCTCGTCGGTAGATGCGTGCCAGTGTCTCGAGGTCGATGTTGCCACCGGATACAATGCAGACGATCTTGCCGGAGCGCGAACGGCCGCGCTCGGCGTATCCCCGGAGCGCGGCGGCCACCGGAGTCGCGCCGGCGCCCTCGGCCACCACCCGGTTGCGCTCGGCCAACGTGCGAACCGCGTCGGCGACGTCGGCGAGTGACATCACGAGCGAGCCGTCGAGCAGTTGACGGGCCAGCGGCCACATTTCTTCCAGCACACCGCCGGAGCCGATGCCATCGACGAAGCTGGGCTGATACGGCACCCTGGTGGCGGCACCGGCCTGCAGGGCGGCAGCGAATGGGGCCGTTGACTCGACCTCACAGCCGAAGACGCGCGTGTCCGGCTTGAGCGCGCGAAGAGCGCTGGCGATGCCGCAGCTCAACCCGCCACCGCCGTACGGCACCAGCACTTCGTCGACATCGGGCAGATCTTCGAGAATCTCGAGGCCGATCGTGCCGTTGCCGGCCAGCACCGCAGGGTCGCTGACCGGATGGATGAACAAGCCGCGCTGTCCTTCGTAGTGGCGCGTGACGAGCACCTGCCACCATTCGGGGAACGGCACCTTGATGATCGTTCCGCCCATGCGCGCGATGGCGGCGAGCTTGGTCTCGGGCGCGTGATCCGGCACCACGACGGTGCAGGGAATGCCCAGTCGTCGCGCGTGCCAGGCGACGCCCTGCGCCATGTTGCCCGCGCTCGCGGTGTACACGCCGTTCGCGAGCTGCGCCGGACTGGCACGCGTGATGGCGCTTCCCGCACCGCGCAGCTTGAAGGACCCGATGGGCTGCAGGTTCTCCAGCTTGAGGTAGATCTCGGTGTCGTCGACGTTGAGCCGCACGAGCGGCGTGCGCAGGACGGAGTCGGCGATGCGCTCGCGTGCTGCACGAATGTCATCGAGTGAGACGGGGCCAAGGGCTGCAGTCATCATCGCGCAAGAGCTGCCGTACGTCGGAATTGGTTGATAAGGAGGACGTTCGCCCCGAATGCACACGTGCGCCGGACCCGAAGGGTCCGGCGCACGTGTGCATTCGGGGCGTCGAGGCTAGTGAATCTCGCAGGTGCCGGCCGTCGACCCCACGGCGCCGGGCACGAGGTTACTCGACGTGTACGTTCCCGTCATGCGCTGCTGCACACCCGTACCGGTGATGGTCGCGACACACGTGACGCTGCCGCGTGGCGCGATGTCTTCCCTGAAGATGAAGTTCACGTTGATCGTCGACCCGGTGATCGTGCCTTCCGTGATCACCGTGTATGTGATCGCGCCGGATTCGAAGCTCGACGCGCCAACCACGATCGTCGGGTTCGCCTGTTGGAGCAAGTCTGCGTCGAACTGGAACGTGCCGCCATCCCAGGCGAGATCGATCAACCAATGTCCCTTGGCCAGGATGGCCGTGCCCACGTAGGTGAATCCATTGGCCTTCGAGCCTGAAATCCCGTTGGGATTCGTCACCGTGACCGTGACCGGCCCAATCGTGGCGCGCGGGGGCGTCGTGACGCGAATCTGCGTGGGGCTTTCGACGACCGCAGACGTCCCTGCCGTCCCATCAAAAGAGACGGTGGCACCGGTCACGAAGTCCGTGCCGTTGATGACGACTTGCGTGCCACCCGCAAGCCCGCCCTCGGCCGGCGTCACGGTGGTGATGGTTGGCGGCGTCAGGTACGTGAAACTGTTGGGCAAACGGAAGAACTGGCCATCCGCGTTCGTCACCAGCACGTCAACGACGCCGGGGTTCGAAGGCGGCAGGATCACGTTCAGACGCGTAGTGCTCACAACCGTGACGGACGTAGCCCCACTCGCGCCGAAGGCGACGGTCGCGTTGGGCAGGAAGCCGGTGCCCTCAATGACCACGGTCGGTCCGCCGCCCGTCGTGCTGCCAAAGTTCGGCGTAATGTTCGTGACTATGGGGCCTGCGAGGTACGTGAAGGCATCGGCCCACTGCGCGCTCTGGCCGTCGGGGTTTGTCACGACAACCGTGGCCGCACCAGGCGTATGCGGCGGCGTGGTCGCCGAGATGCTGGTGCCACCCGCGCCGACGCTCACGCCCGTTGCCGGGGTGCCGCCGAACGTGACCGTTGCACCTTCCACGAATCCGGTGCCGTTCACCGTGACCGCAGTTCCGCCAATCGCCGGGCCCTGAACGGGAGCCACGCTGGCGACCGTGGGCGGTCCGCGATACGTGAAGGCATTGGCCAGCGAGCCGCTCTGGCCATCCTGGTTCGTCACCACAACGGTCACGGCGCCTGCTGTGTGAGCCGGTACCGTCACCGACAGTTGTGTGCTGCTGGCGACAACGACGTTGGTTCCCGCCGTGCCACCGAACGTGACCGTCGGCACTCCGGCAAAGCCGGTACCCGAAATGACAACCGACACGCCGCCGGCAATCGTGCTGGAATTGGGCGTGACGCTGGTGACCGTCGGGCTGGGATTGTATGTGAAGCCGTTGGTCAGCGTCGAGCCCTGGCCGTCAGGATTCGTCACCACGACCGTAACGGTACCGGCCGCATGTGCTGGTGTCGTGGCGGTGAGCGAGGTACCGCCTGCGCCAACGGTGACCGCTGTCGCGGCCGTGCCACCAAACGTGACGGTCGCACCGCTGACGAAGCCGGTGCCGGCAATGGTCACCACCGTACCACCGGCGGCCGGGCCCTGGCCTGGCGTTGCGCTGGTGATGGTGGGCGGCGCGACGTAGGTGTAGCCGTTGTTCATCGTGCCCGTCTGACCGTCCGTATTGCGCACGGCGACGGCGACTGGTCCGGCGGCGTGCGCCGGCACGATGGCGGTAATGGAGGTGCTGCTGACGAACGCCACGTTGGTGGCGGCCGTGCCGCCGAACGTCACGGTCGGCACGGCCACGAAGCCGGAGCCAGTAATCGTCACTGAGTTGCCGCCGGCAATCGTACCGCTGGCCGGTGTGACGCTCGTCACACTCGGCGCTCCGATGTAGGTGTAACCGTTGGCGAGCGAGCCGCTCTTGCCGTCGGCGTTGACCACGGTGACGGTGACGGGACCCGGCGAACCGGCCGGTACGGTGGCGGTAATCGAGACGCCGCCGCTGACGGTGACACCGGTTGCTGCCGTGCCGCCGAAGGTGACGGTGGGCGTTCCCGTGAAGCCGCTCCCGGCGATCGTGACGGTGCCGCCGCCGAGCGCGGGACCGGAGTTTGGCGCAACGAGCGTGATGCTCGGAGTGGGGGTTGGCTCGACCGGGTCGTCGCCGCTACAGGCGCCTGCTGCCAACAAGATGCCGGTCAGGGCAATCAGTCGTTTCAGACTCATCAGATCTCCCGTGCTGGAGTGTGGAAGCCGCCGGGCAACTTTGGGCGACTGCGTAATATTCGATACGACCGGGACGACGCGCTCGCTGATGCGCGCTCGACCGGGAAATGCCACCTGTGTGAAGCTAGCGCCCTGTTTCATTCGGCGAGCAGCATTGGGGAAGAATAATAGAGCAGGATTCGCGGCGAACGGTCGCCAGAGGGTGTACCGGCCCCATTTCAACAGTTCCGCGGCGGTGAGCCCCGGGCGGACCCGTTTGGCGCAATACAGGATGAGCGCAGTCCTTGCCTGATCCTGTCCTGTCCCGGAGTTCGCATGCGTCGCACCATCCTGGCTTATTGCCTGCCTCTATTCCTGCTCGTCTCGTGTGGCGACGGCAGCACCGCGCCGACGGTCGTGAGCTATGCCGTGTCCACGAAGACTGCCCCTCCGGCGACGGCCGTCGTGGGAGCAACAGTGCCAGTGGCCTTCACCGTCACCGAGACGCGCAGCGATGGCAGCACGGGACCGACCAGCGGCATGAGCGTGACCATCGCGGTCACTGCCGGTGGCGGCACCGTGAACGGCAGTGCGTCGGCCGCACTGACGACCGCCGCCGACGGCTCCGTGTCGGCCAACTGGGTGCTGGGCACGACGACCGGTGCCCAGACCTTGCGGGCCTCGGTCGCGGCGTCGCAGTTCATCGACGTCAGTGTGACGGCGACACCGCCGCCACCCACGCAACTGGCGCTCACGACACCGCCCTCGGCCACGGCGCAGAGCGGCGCGCCGTTCGCGCAACAGCCAACCGTGCAACTCCGCGACGCCAGCGGCAACGCGGTATCGCAGGCGTCGGTGCCGGTCACGGTTGCAGTCGATGGCGGCGGTGGCACGCTCACCGGTGACGCGTTGACCGTCAATACCAACGCCAGCGGCGCGGCGGTGTTCGGCGGACTGATGATCACCGGTACGGCGGGACCGCGCACCTTGCGGTTCAGCGCGACGCTCAACGGTGTCGCAGCAAGCGTAACAGCGGTGGTGACGGTGGGCGCCGGACCGGCCGCGCGACTCGCGTTCAGCACGGTACCGTCCACAACGGCGCAGTCTGGCGTCGCGTTGGCCGCGCAACCCACGGTGCAGGTGCAGGATGCATCGGGGAACGCGGTGGCCCTGGCCGCAGTGCCGGTCACGGTGGCGCTCACGGCGGGTGGCGGCACGTTGGGTGGTACGGCAACGCTGAACACGAACGCGAGCGGTGCAGCGGCGTTCACCGGGCTGTCGATCACCGGCCTGGTGGGGAATCACACGCTCACGTTCTCCGCGACGCTGAACGGCACGGCCGTATCGTTGCCGGCAACGGTGGCGTTGACTGCGGGCCCCGCCTCGCAACTGTTCGTGACGACGCAACCGTCGGCCACCGCCCAGAACGGCGTCGTCCTGGCGCAGCAACCCACCGTGCAGATTCGCGATGGCGGTGGCAATCCGTTGTCGCTGGCCGCCGTGCCCATCACGGTTGCGCTCGACGGTGCCGGCACTGTCGGCGGCACGACCACCGTCAACAGCAACGCCACGGGCGCTGCAACCTTCACCAACCTCTCCATCAGCGGTCCGGCGGGCAACCGCACGCTGCGGTTCACGGCGACGCTTTCCGGTGCATCGGCGACCGTGGCGTCGGCGCCGATCGCACTCGGCGCAGGCGCGGCGTCACAACTCACGTTCAAGGTGACGCCGGCCGGCACGCAGACGCTCGGATTCGCGATGACGCCGGTGCCGTCGGTGCAGGTGAGCGATGCGTTCGGCAACGCGGTGGCTCAGGCCGGCGTGGTCGTGACGGTGGCACAAGTCGCCGGTGCACAGGCGGGTGCGTCGATGACGGGCTCGTCAGCGATGCTCGCCGGCACGATGACGGCCACCACCGACGCCACCGGGGCCGCTGCTTTCACGAACCTGCGGTTCATCGGCAACCCCGGAGAGGCAGCGCTCGCCTTTACCGGCGACGTCGGTGGCCAGGCGCAGACGGTCACCTCGGACAATATCACGGTGGCACGGCCTGCGAACGGCAAGATCGTGTTCAAGCGTGGCCGCGGCGAACTGTGGGTCATCAATCCCGACGGAAGCGGACTGACGCAGTTGACGCCTGGCTACGGCAATGCGGTGTGCCAGCGCGGCGATGAACTCCCGGTGTGGTCGCCGGATGGCAGCATGATCGCGTTCCAGCGTACGCGCGACAACAAGCTGGAAGTCTGGAAGATGAACGCCGACGGCTCGAACCAGACGCAGCTCACGTTCGACGCGACGGTCGGCTCGGGCTGCACCGGTGGCCCGCAGCAGATGAACGCCGAGGTGCCGGAGTGGTCGCCCGATGGCGCCAGGATCATGTTCTCGCGCGATGCATCGATCACCTTGAACAACCAGGATACGTGGATCATGAACGCCGACGGCAGCGGCCAGGTGAAGCTGTTCGGCGTCGAGGGAATTCGCGAAGGACAGGCGCGCTTCTCCCCCGATGGCAGCACGATCGCGTATCGCCGCACGGTGTTGACGCCCGGCTGTCGCGGCACATCGCCCGGCACGGAAATCTGGCTGGCGAACGCCGACGGCACGAACGAGCGGCAACTGACGTCGATCACGGGTTGCAGCGAAGAGACCTGGCCCGACTGGACAGCCGATGGGCTGCAGCTCTACATCACGATGGATGCCGCCTCGCTGTCATGCGGCCTGGAGGTGCATCGGATCAACGTCGATCCGGCCAACCTGGCCCGGGTGCAACTGACCACGTGTGTCAACGACGCCTTCTCGAAGCACGGCATCGGCTCGCCCGACGGCGCGTATGTGGTGTTCCAGAACGGCAGTGGCAACAATGGGAACCTGTACATCATGCGAGCCGATGGATCGGAGAAGCGGTTCCTGGTGAGCGGGACGTTCGGCTCGATCGACGACGCGAGCTGGCAGCCGGTGAGGCCGGCAGCGGCGGGGAGCATCAAACGCTGATGGACGCTTGAGGGATGAGATGAATTCTGAGGGTGAAACCGCGCGCGCGGAGAACCGGGCAACGCAGAGTCGAGCTGACCGCTCGGCTCTGTGCGGGCGCTCGGTTCTCCGCGCGCGCTTTTCATCTCGGACCTCACACCTCGGCTATCGCTTCCATGCGCGACCCCGCGCCCGGATCGCCGCCACGCTGTCTTTCGGCAACAGCGCCGCCGCGCGCGCATCCGCCGCCGACTCGCCGAGTGCGGCGGACAGGAACACCACCTGCGCGGCCGTCGCCCTGGTGATCGAATGCTCCGGTCCGTAGCCGATGGTCTGGTGCACGAACGCACTGTCGAATGCGACCTTTGCTTCGCGCACTTGGTTCGTGCTCATCAGGGCGTGGCCCAGCAACACCTCGGCGAACGCCATGAGGTGCGGCGCGCGCGTCAGTTCCTCGCGCCGAGACTGCAGCACCATGCGAAGCCGCTCGGTGGCTTCGTCGCGGCGGCCTGACAGGAGCAACACGCGCGCGAGGTCCAGCTCGATGGCCACCCAGTCGATGATGCCCAGCCGGCTGTGTTCGAGCGCCTGCTTGGCGGCGGCGATTTCGGTGGCCGTGGCGGCCGCGTCCCCGCGCCGGTACGCGACCAGCGCCAGCCGGGCGTGCGCGCGGCCGGCGAAGGCGTGGTTCGGGCCCCAGTGGCTGGTGAAGATCTCGAGCGCCCGGCGTGCGCGCGCATCGGCTTCGCTGATGGCACCGCGGTCGCTCTGCAGCGACGCCAGTCCGAGCTCGGCGATGCCGCGCTCGACCGGCTGCGGGCCCTTGAGCGAATCGTAAATGAGCGTGGCGCGGAGATACTCCGCTTCGGCCTCCGCATCGTCGCCACCGAACAGTGCCGCCTCGCCCAGCGCCATGTGCAGGTACGCGAGCAGCGCCGACGGCGCGCGCGATGACTCGATGGCAATACCTTGCTGTGCGATCGTGCGGCCGTCCTGCGGGTGGCCGGCATACGTGGAGGCAAAGCTGTAGCTCAGCAGCGCTGTTGGCAGGTCGTCCGGCCGGTCTGACGGAAACGCGCGCAGCAGTTCCACCGCCTCACGCGCATAGGCGACGGCCGAGTCGAGCAGGCCCGCGTTGTAGGCAATGCGCGCGGCGACCGTGAGATCGCGGCCGACTTCGACCGAACGATTGCCGGCTTGCCGCCGATCCAGCAGCAGCGCCGAGTCGATGAGCGGCACCGCGAGCTCATTGTGGTTGTGGTACGCGTACGCCTTTGCGGCCGTGCGGAACACCGCGGCGCGGGCCAGCGGATCACCGGCCAGGTCGCCGCGAGCACGCTGCACCGCACCATCGAGGGCCAGGATCGTCGCGTCGGTGAGCGCACCACTCACCGGCGCGGCGAGCACCTGTTCGATGAACGACACCACGCGCGCTGACCGGATCGCTTCGGCCCGCGCATTGTCTCGCTCACGACCGGCGCGGATGGCTTGCCACGCGGAGCCCGCTGCACCGGCCATCAGCGAAAAGGCCGCCATGCCCATCGCCACCATAATACGCGGATTGCGCCGCGAGAATGTGCGGACGCGATAGCGCCAGGTGTCCGGACGCGCCGACACCTGCTGCCCTT
>CAZPON010000004.1:12491-42092 GCA_964588045.1 uncultured Gemmatimonas sp. | reverse complement strand
CGGGCGCCTCTCCGACGCGACATCGTCGCGTCCTACCGCCATGTCTCGGAATTCGATTTCATCCCGCCGAATATGGGGCTTTTCCGCTGGGCGCACCACTGCGGGAACGGCGGTGAACTGCGAGATTGCCGGAGTCCACCTGGCCCCGCTCGCAGAACCTCGGATGGCGTGTCGACATGATCATCTCTCTTGCCCTTGTGCTGTCGGTCGTGCAGGCCGATTCGGCGCTGTGCTCAGCGGCCGCGCGATTCCTGCGCAGTGAGCAACGCATGGTGGCCGAGATCGGGCCTGATACCATCGACGACTGGCGCACACGCAAGCGCCTCGCCGGCTGCCGGATCACGGCGGCCGGTGGAACCGATGTCGGCGTGCAGCGGGAAGCGGTGCGACTCTACGAGCGCCTGCGCGCGGCGCAGTGGATGCGCACACCCGATCCCTTCGATGCGCCCAACGAGGCCTCGCTGCGCTTCCGCCGGGAGCAGTCGGACTGCTTGTTCAACGTCAGCGTCGAAGCGATGCTGAACACCGACGCGGAAGCACGCGTGAACGACGCGCTCGTGCTCGCGCCCGACGCCGTGCGATACCAGGTGTTCGTGTTCTGCCTTCCGGCGCTGCCGGCATCACCGCGACAATGACATGCTGCGCTTCCTGAATTCCGGGAACCATGACGGGGACAGGGCTCAGCTTGCCGAGCGCGTGTCCGGATCGCAGGATCATGGCGTCACCATCACCGTTGGCCAGTCGGCTCCCCTCACTCCCTGGAGGTTGATCACATGCCTGTGCGCTACGCGAAGGTCGTCGCTGCCGGAGTTGCTGCCGGTTTTCTCATTGCCTGCGCCGGCAACGATGCCGCCAAGGGCGCGATGGACGCGGCCGCGGCGGTATCCGCTACGCCCGTCGTGTACACGTTCACCGCCAGGGACTTCAGTTACGATGCGCCCGATACGATCACGGCCGGCATGGTCACACTGCGGCTGGTGAACGAGGGACCGGACCTGCATCACGTGCAACTGCTGATGCTCGGCGACGGCAAGACGGTTGCCGACCTCACCGAAGGGCTCGCGCACATGAAGTCCACCGATCCGCTACCGCCGTGGGTCAAGGACGTGGCCGGGCCGAACACACCGGTGCCGGGCGGCGAGTTCAGCATCACCTCGCGCCTGGAGCCGGGCAACTACGCCATCATTTGCTTCATCCCTGGCGCCGACCAGATACCGCACGCGATGAAGGGCATGGTGCGCGGCCTGACCGTGCTGCCGGCCACCGGCCCCGAGGCCCCCGCGCCAACGGCGGACATCACGGTGACGCTCAAGGACTATGCGTGGGAAATCACGCCGGAGATCTCCGCTGGTCCGCATGTATTGCGCCTCGAGAATGCAGCCGAGCAAGCGCACGAAATGATCTTCGCGGAGCTCGCGCCGGGCAGGACGGCGGGCGAGTTGGCCGCGTGGATCGAAAACCAGCAGGGGCCGCCACCAGGTAAGCCGATGGGGGGCGTCACCGGCATGTCGAAGGGCGACGTCGCGTACGTGCCGGTAGATCTCACGCCGGGCGAGTACGCCATCCTGTGCTTCCTGCCCGATGCCAGGGACGGCAAGCCGCATGTGGCCCACGGCATGATGACGCAGATCACCGTCAAGTAACCGCAGACACACATCCATAACACGGCGACCGTGACACCATGACACTCCGATATCCCGGCCTCGCGGTCGCCGCGTTGCTGTGTGCCGCACCGCTTGCATCGGCGCAGGCGGTGCGCTCCGGCAACCCGATCCTTCCCGGATGGTACGCCGATCCGGAAGCACACGTCTTCGACGGACAGTACTGGATCTTCCCGACGTATTCGGCCCCGTACGGCGAGCAGGTCTTCATGGACGCGTTCTCGTCGAAGGATCTCGTCACGTGGACGAAGCACGCGCGCATCCTGGACACGGCCAACGTGAAGTGGGCGCGTCGTGCCGTGTGGGCCCCGTCGATCGTGCGGAAAGGCGAGTGGTACTACCTCTTCTTCGGCGCCAATGACATCCAGAACGACCAGCAGCACGGTGGCATTGGCGTGGCACGTTCCCGTACCCCATCCGGTCCGTTCATCGATCACCTCGGCAAGCCGTTGATCGACCGCTTTCACAACGGTGCGCAGCCCATCGACCAGATGGTGTTCCAGGATGTCGACGGTGCGTACTACATCGTGTACGGCGGCTGGCGTCACTGCAACATCGCGAAGCTCAACGACGACTTCACGGGGTTCGTGCCGTTTCCGGACGGCAGCACGTTCAAGGAAATCACGCCGGCCGGGTACGTCGAAGGCGCGTACATGCTCGTGAAAGACGGCAAGTACTACTTCATGTGGTCGGAAGGCGGCTGGACGGGACCGAACTATGCGGTCGCGTACGCCGTCGGCACGTCGCCCTTTGGTCCGTTCGAGCGCGTGGGCAAGATCCTGCAGCAGGACTCCACGGTGGCCACAGGCGCTGGCCATCACTCGGTGCTGCACGCACCCGGCTCTCCCAACTGGTACATCGTGTACCATCGACGCCCGCTGGGCGAGACAGACCGGAATCATCGCGTGGTCAGCATCGACGAACTGCACTTCGATGCGAATGGACTGATCCGGCCGGTGACGATAACCAAGGCCGGCGTGGCGGGCGATCTCCTGCGTCGGTAGACGGGAGACGGGAGACGCAAGACGGGAGACGTCCAGCCGACATGTGCGTCCGGCTGGACGTCGCCCGTCTTGCGTCTCCCGTCTCCCGTCTCACCCTCAAGGACGGCCAGGTTCGAGCCGATACTCGACACCATGGTGGGCTCCTCGGTGGGCTTCGTACGCACGCGCGTGGGTCGACGCACGCTCGCGGCGTTTCTGCTGGCGGCATTGCTGCCGGCAGTCGCCGTCGCGATCGTGGGTCAGTCACAGGTGCGCGCCACCCTCACCAGCCAGGCGAGCGCCACACACCTCCGTCGGACGCAGTCGGCGGGATCGATGCTGTCCGATCGGCTGACGACGCTGGCGTCGGCCGTGTCGATGAATGCGTATGGCGTGGCCGAACGACCGCTCGATGTCGACGACTCGCCCGACGAGTACCGACACCTGCTGAGCGGCGGCGCCCTGCTCGACATGGATTCCGCCGACGCCCCGCTGCGCCTGCGCCGCCGGGTCGCGAACGGACGCGAGATGCACTGGTCGGCCACAGCAACCGACGTGTGGGGCGCGCTCGACCACGCGTACGATCGTGATCGCGCGGGCTACTGCGTGTTCGAGTTGCGCACCTGGCGGCGCATGCACTGTTCGCCCGGATACGGTGACACCGTGACGGCGCACCAACTGCGCGTGCTCGCCGCGACCCAGCGTGACGGCGCCATCCAGCTCACGCCGCGCTGGATCGTCGCCAGCCACGACGTCTTCCTGCGGTCGACTTTCGCCGCCGAACCGTGGCGGGTGGTGGCGGTGGAATCGCGCAGTGCCGTGCTGGCGCCGGCCGGCGATTCAGCCAGCGTGCTGATGCTGTTGCTGCTCGTCGGGTCGTTGACGGCCTTCGCGATTGGACATGTCGAGGTCCGGCGCAGCACGAAGCCACTGGAAGCACTCCGCAACGCCACGCAGGAAGTGATGTCGGGGAACTTCGAGGCACGCGTCGCCATCCTGTCCAACGACGAATACGGCGAAGTCGGCCGTGCGTTCAATGCCATGACCGAAGCCGTTGGTCGCCAGGTTACGCTCATGAAAGGGCTCGACGCCGTCGACGAGGTGACGCTGCGCACGCGTCGCTCGGATGCCATCGTCGACGAAGCGCTGGAGCGGCTGCACGAGTCGTGTCGCAGCGACAGCATCACCATCACGACGCTCGACAACGACCTCGATGATTGCGTCACGATCGTCCACGCCGACGCGCGGAGCCCGGACGTGCGCCGCACGCGCGGACAACTCGGTGGCGTCGACCGCCAGACGCTCCTGGAGTCCGACTCGGCGCAGTCGATCGTCCTCCCGCTGCGACACGATCAGGACTTGCTTGGCGTGATCGAGCTCGGCCTCGACTCGGAGGCGGCCAAGTCGGAGGAGGTGGTGACGGCGTCGCGTCGCATGGCCGACCGCGTGGCGCTCGGCCTTGCCAATGTGCGCTTCCTCGCGCAGTTGGAGGCGCTGTCTGCCGGCACGCTGCTGGCATTCGCGCGCGCCATCGATGCCAACTCCCGATGGACGGCCGGTCACAGCGAGCGGGTCACCGCCCTGTCGGTGCGGCTTGGCGAAGTGCTCGACGTCGATGCCGCCGACCTGGAACGACTGCAGCGCGGCGGCCTGATGCACGACATCGGCAAGATCGGCATCCCGGCCGCGATCATCGACAAGGCCGAGCGCCTCACCGCCGAGGAGTTCGACATCATCAAGCGCCACCCCGAAATCGGCGAGCAGATTCTCAAGGTCGTGCCCGCGTTTCGCGATATCCTCTGCATCGTGCGTTCGCACCATGAACGCTTCGACGGGCGCGGCTATCCCGATGGACTGGCCGGTGAGGCCATCCCGTTCCTTGCCCGCATCGTCGCGGTCGCCGATGTCTACGATGCGATGGTCAGCGACCGGCCGTATCGTCGCGGACTCGCGCCCCGCGATGTCGTGGCGATCATCACCAGGGACGCGCTGTCGCACTTCGACCCGGTGGTGGTCGCCGCGCTGCAGCGACTCGAGCGGCAGGGCGCGCTCGACGACATGCGCGGACTCGTCCAGCACGAGCCGGACGTCGACTTCATCATGGGCCCGTCAGAGACCGCCACGGCGCCTGAACCCGAGCCAGGCGCGAAGGGGACTACTCGCGGCAGAGGATCAAGGCGCCGCGCGACTGCTGCAGCCGGCACAGGAACGCCTCAAGAGCCGGAGGAAGCTCGGCGCCCGAGTCCCACGTGACGAGGTGACGACGGCCGTTGTGCACGACGTTCAGGACAAACGTGGCGACGTCGGGCGGGAGCTGTCCGTTGCGGCGATACTCGCGGCGCAGCGCGTTGAAGTCGGGCCTCCCCGCTCGCTCGAACAGCGGCGCACGGAGAAACGGCTCCATCGTGCCGGTGTCCGTACGGAAATCACTGCACGTCACGTGCGATGCGTTCACCGGACCACACTGACTCAGGCTCCACCGGCCACTGGTCGAGTCGATCTGGAGTGAGTCGAGCAGGCGGTGTCCACCGACCACGGACGTGACGACAAATACGACCTGCGCGGGCTCGCCAGGCGCTTCGGTGACGCCCTCACCGCCGGCGATCGCATCGGATTTGCAGGCCAGCGCACCAAGGCACAGGGCCGCGGCCGCCAGCACGCGAGCCATTCCTGCAGTCGGAAATCGTGTGGGTTGATTCATACCGATAAAACTACGCAGTCAGCCTGCTCGTCACAGCGCCTTGACGACTTACCGACACGTGCGTTCGGGGACGAAACGTGCGTCCCTCCGCTGGCGCGGGGATCGCCATCCCGGTAACCTACAGGGTTATCCTTCCGGTCCCACCGCACCGCCACACCGCCCGCCAGAACGTGATGCCCCACTACGCCCGCGGCGCCGTCGCACTCGCCATCCTCCTGCTCGGCTGCTCGGCCGGCAAGCCCGCCGCTGACACCACGGCCGCCGCACACCACGACATGTCGGCCATGGCCGGCATGTCGGGGATGGACGCGGTCACCATTCCCAAGGGCGCCATCTACACCGTCGCCGACGTGCACTTCATGCAGGGCATGATCGCGCACCATGCCCAGGCCATCTTCATGTCGCGGCTGGCCGCCTCAAATGGTGCGAACCCCCGGCTGCTCCGATTCGCGCTCAAGATCGACCAGTCCCAGATGGCGGAAATCCGGCAGATGCAGGAATGGCTCACAGCGAATGGACAGACGGCGCCGGATACGTCGTCGTACCATCACATGATGATGGATGGGATGCTGACGCCGGAGCAGATCCGGACGCTGGAGGCCGCGCGCGGACCCGAGTTCGATGAGCACTTCCTGCACATGATGATCCAGCATCATGAGGGCGCGCTCAAGATGGTTGCCGACCTGTTCGCGTCGCAGGGTGCTGCGCAGGATGTCGACGTGTCGATCTTCGCCAACGACGTCGTCGCTGTGCAAACGGCAGAAATCGGGACGATGCAGAGAATGCTGCAAGAGATTCCCGCCAAGCCCTGAAGTTTTCCCAGACCGCTGTAGCCCTTTACCGGAGTCGACTCTGATGGGACATGTTCGCAGGATGTGCGCGCTCGCCGCGCTCTCACTCACCGTCACGTCGGCGCTCGCTGCGCAGACGTACCCCTCCGGTAAGGACCCGCGCAATGGGCTCAAGTCCGGAAAGGGGAATGACGCCGGTGTTGCCGCCGAAGGCATGAAGCTCGTTTCGTTCACGCCGAAGCCCGTCGAGTTCGATACGGCGCGCGGGACGACGTTCGTGAACTCGGACCTGGCGTTTCGCGGCAACTACGTCTACCAGGGCAACTTTGCCGGCTTCTCCATCTGGGACGTGAGCAACCCGGCCAAGCCCGAAAAGATGTCGGTGGTGTCGTGCATTACATCACAGGGTGATCCGTCCATCTACGGCAACCTGCTGTTCCTGTCAGCCGAAGGCGCCGGCAATCGCAACGACTGCGCGAAGGGTGGCGTGCAGGATCCCAAGGATCACATGGCCGGCGTGCGCATCTATGATGTGTCCGATCCGCGCAATCCGAAGCTCGTGAAGAACGTGCAGACCTGCAAAGGCTCGCACACGCACACGATCATTCCCAGCAAGAAGGACAAGGGCATCATCTACATTTACGTCTCCGGCAGCCAGGGCGCGCGTCCCGAAACGGAGATGCCCGGCTGCAAGGCGTTGGAGGATCCTGCCGATGAATTGAACTCGTTGTATCGGCTGGACGTGATCAAGGTGCCGCTTGCCGACCCGACGAAGGCGGAAGTCGTCACGGGCGCACGCGTGTTCACGGGCATGGAGCCCGCACCGCGTCGCGCTGGTGCGGGCGCTGGCCGCGGCGGCCGCGGTGGTCGCGGTGGCGACTCCACGGCTGCACCAGTGGCGCCGCCGCGTCCAACGGGACCGCGCAACTGTCATGACGTGACCGCGTATCCGGACAAGGATCTGCTGGCCGGCGCCTGCGGCAGCTACGGCATCCTGGTGGACATCTCGAATCCCGAGAAGCCGATTCGTCTGGATGCGGTCTCCGACACGAACTTCTCGCTGTGGCACACGGCCGTGTTCAGCAATGACGGTGGCAAGGTGGTGTTCACCGACGAATGGGGCGGTGGTACTTCACCCATGTGCCAGGCGAACAGCATGATGGAGATGGGCGGCAACACCACGCTCACCATCACCAAGGACAAGAAGTTCAAGCAGGGCGCGTACTTCAAGATACCGACGGCGCAGACGGCACAGGAGAACTGTGTGTCGCACAACGGCGGCCTGGTGCCGGTTCCGGGACGCGACATCATGGTGCAGGGTTGGTATCAGGGCGGCGTGGACGTCATCGACTTCACCGATCCCAACAAGCCGTTCGAGCTGGCCTTCTTCGACCGCGGACCGGTCGATGCGCCACCGCTGGTTGATGCCGGTCCGGGCGCCGCTGCGCCGCCGACCCGCGGCACGATCGGCGGCTCGTGGGGCGCGTACTACTACAACGGCTACATCTACTCGTCGGAGCTGGCGCGTGGCATGGATATCATGGAGCTGACGCCAAGCGACAAGCTGTCCGCCAACGAGATTGCTGCTGCCAAGCTGGTGCGGTTTGAGCAGCTCAATCCGCAAAGCCAGCCGACGATCGTATGGCCGGCCGCCTTCCCCGTCGTGCGCTCGTATCTCGATCAGTTGGTGCGCGACAACGGACTTGCCGCCGCACGCACGACCGCCATTGCGAGCGCCCTGAATGCCGCCGAGCAGCAGACGGGCGCCGCACGGCGCACCGCGCTGAACAAGCTCGCCGGCGAGGTGACGAAGGATGCGACCGGTGCCAGGGACAGCGCCAAGGTCAGGACGATGGCCCAGGCCATCAAGGACCTGGCAGCAGCGACGAAGTAGGGCGTGGTGTAGACGGGAGACGGGCGCATGCAGAAGGGAGCCATCCAGCGAGCTGGATGGCTCCCTTCTGCATGCGCCCGTCTCCCGTCCTGGTAGCGGCAACTGCTTTTCCTGCGCGCCTGCCGCAGGCGCCGCCCCTGACGCCTGCCGTTACAGGGTGTTACGATGTCGCGTGAATGTGTCTTGGCGTGCGTAGTCCATTGGACCTCCCGTGCGTCGCCGCTGTGACCCCTTGGAGGCGTTGTGGAAGGACCACGTGCCACGAATCCCACTCCCCGCGCGAAGCGCACGCCCGAGCCACGCGGCGCGACGCTCGCCAGTGGCGCGGTGCTGGGGCCGTACGTCGTGGCCGACCTCATCGGGGCCGGTGGCATGGGCGAGGTCTACAAGGCGTTCGACCCGCGACTCGGCCGGCATGTGGCGATCAAGGTCCTCCATTTCGTGGCCAAGGACAGCGCCGAGCTTCGCCAGCGGTTCGAACGTGAAATCCGTGTCGTGTCGGCCCTCGCGCATCGCAACATCTGCACCGTGTTCGACACCGGCATGCACGACGGGCACTCGTTCGTCGTCATGGAACATGTCGAAGGTCCCACGATCGAGCAGGTGCTGGCATCGGGTCCGTTGCCGGTGGTCACGATTGTCGATGTCGGCATCCAGGTCGCCGAGGCGCTCAAGGAAGCGCACGAGCACGGCCTCGTGCACCGCGACATCAAGAGTGCGAACATCGTCCTGACCAATCGCGGTGACGCCAAGGTTCTCGACTTCGGCATCGCCAAGTCGCGGGCAGACGAGGACAACGACGGACTCTCCGACGAGCTCACGATCGAGGGCATGATCCTTGGCACCGTGCCGTTCATGTCGCCGGAGCAGGCGCGCGGCGAACCGCTCGACGCGCGTTCCGACCTGTATTCGCTTGGCGTCGTCCTGTACCAGATGTCGACGGGCGCGCTCCCGTACTACGGGAACTCGGTCAGCACGCTCGCGCGCATCGCAACGCCGGTGCCGGTACCGCGAGCTGCCGAAGGCAATCGATCGCTTCCGCGCGCGCTCGATCACATCATCGCCCGCGCGTTGGAGAAAGACCGCGACACGCGGTACCAGTCGGCGGAGGATCTGCTCACGGACCTTCGTGAGCTGCGCCGATCGATCACGTCCGGTCGCGAAATGGCGATCGGACCCGACGGCACGTCGGAGCGACTCGGATCGTGGGCGTCCCGATATCGGTGGCCGCTCGTGGCCGCCGCGACGTCGATCGCGGCACTCGCCGGTTGGTGGGCGCTGCGTCCACCGGAAGGCACCGCTGGCATCCGCTCGCTGCTGGTGCAGGCCTGCAACGACAGTCGATCCACCGCATCGGTCTCGTACCAGTGCCGGGTGATCACTGCGAACATCACGGCGGCGCTCGATTCGGTGCCGACGATCACGTTGCGCTATCAGGATTCGCCGACGGCCAGCCAGGACGTGAGTCCGAAAGATGCCGGGCGACGCGCCGGCATGGATGCCGTACTCACCACACGACTCGACTCGGGCGCACTGGGCTGGCATGCGCAGGTGCTGGTGACGCGCAGTCGCACCGGCGACATCGTGTGGAGCCAGTCGTATCCGGTGGCAGCGACGGAGGTCATCACGCTCCCCGGACGCATTGCGGCCGAAGTCGTCGCCACGCTGTCGTCCCGCGCTGGAAACGCCGGCAGTGATCGCATGCAACCCCTGCTGCAGCTGCGACAGGCGGACTACCACGCCGGACTGCGAACGGCGGCGAGCCTCGAGCGCGCGCTCGCGCTGTACACCGCGATACTCGACAAGGATTCGACGGTGGCGCGCGCGTGGTCGGGACGGGCGATGGCGCGGTTGCTGCAGACGTACTACGCGCCAGTCGACCCGACCGAGGCCTACCGGGCCGCCATGGAGGCCGCGCAAACCGCGCTGCGCTATGACGAAGGCCTCTCCGAAGCACATGCGGCGCTCGGGCTCGCGCTGCGTGACCTGGACTGGAACTGGGCGCGTGCCGAAAGCGAGCTGCGCATGGCCGTGGAACTCGACTCCACATCGGCCAATGCGCAGCAGTGGTACGCGGAACTCCTCACAATGACCGGTCGCGCGTCGGAGGCCGAACGACACGTCGTGGCCGCGACACGCCTCCGTCCACTCGAGCTCACACCACGCGCGGTGCACGGCTGGATCCTGCTGTCGTCCAACCGGCCGGACGACGCCGCCGCCGTGTTGCGCGCGACGCTCGAGATGAGTCCGTCGCATCACTTGTCGCACTATTTCCTCGGCGCCACCCTGCTGACGATGAACGACCGGCAAGGCGCGCTGCGTCAGATGCAGGAAGCCGTGGCACTGGCCCCCGACACGCGCTTCTACGTGGCAGGCCTTGGACATGTGCTGGCGCGTCTTGGCCATCGCGCCGAGGCCGAGCACATCCTGCAGACGTTCATGCCCACAGCCGGCAGCGACACGGCAGCGTCGCCGTATGACCAGGCCATCCTGCTGGCCGGCCTCGGCGATCGCGACGGCGCCATTCGCGCCCTCGATCGTGCCGTCAGCGAACGTCGCCCCAGTGTCGTCAACATCAAGGTCGATCCGCTTCTCGCGCCGTTGCGCAGCGATCCGCGGTACGCGGCGCTCATTCGTCGCGCCGGATTGCCGAGCGATCCGTGACAGACGCCATCGACGCGACCCACGCAGTGGCACCGATGCATCTGAGCGATGTGGTCCGCCCCGACCTGCGATTCCACTACGCCAGTCCGCTGGGCGCAGACCGCTGGCTCGATGTGTGTCGCGATCCCACGTACGGGCATGATGCCCTCATCGAGGCATCCCGGGCCGCCATATCGCGACTGTTCCGGCGCATCGATGACACGGCGCGATCGCGCATGTCGGTGGTGAGCCTCGGCCCGGGCGACGGAGCGCTCGACGCCGCCGTGCTCGATGCCCTGCCGTCCGTGGCGGCGATCGAGTCGTATACGGGGATCGACTCGTCGATGGACCTGTTACGTCACGCGGCACGCCGGTTGTCGCAATGCACGGAAGCACGACGCGGCGTGCCGTTCGACTTGATCCATGGCGACTTCCTCGAACTCACGCCCGATCGCCTGCCGGCACCCGCTCAGGGCGTGACGACGCTGTTCCTGCTGCTTGGCCTCACGTTCGGGAACTACTCCGAGAGCGGCTTGTTGCGCGGACTGGCGCGCCTGATGCCCGGCGACGGGTTGTTGCTGTTCGACTTCCGCGTTCACGACTTCGGCCAGGATGTCGGGGAGTCACAGCTCACCGCGCGTCAGCGCGAGGCGCTGCTGGCCGCCTACGATCGCATCGAGTCGAGGCGGTTCGCGTTTGCGCCCGTCGAAGCGCTCACCACCGCGACCGTGGACGAGTGTCCGATTCGCTTCGAGATCAACCGGCGCTTCACCAACGTGCCGGGCGCGATGAACATCGTGACGTACTGTGAGAACCTGTCCACGGTCATGCGCGGAACCGGAACCCCCGTGCACCAGCGGCGCCTGGATCTCGGCGTGACCTCGGCATACGACGCGTCGCAGCTGCTGGCCTGGCTGCCGTCGCAGGGGTTCGACGCCATCGCGTCCGACGTATCCGCCGGCACCATGCGCGTGTTGGCGCGACGTTCGGCGTAGCGAAGACGGCGCCCGTGCGACGGCCGCGCCGATTGCACGTGTTGCTCAGGTTGTCAGTGCAGCGAGGTGAGCACGTTCTACCACGGCCGGGCGTTCATGTCGATACATTGGCGTTTAGTAATACCAAACGCCAGCCTGGTGTCCGTCCTGAAACAGCATGATTCCATCTGTCACGGCACGACGCGCGCGTGCACCCAGCTGGACGGTGAGCCGGTGACCGAATCGCGCACCGGCACCAGTTCGCTCCTGGCCACCGCCGTCGTAACCGTCACCGTGCGCCCCTGGTCGGCAAGGCTTCGTGCCAGCACGAGATCGGACACGGCAGCCACTTCCTCCTCCGCACTCGGAATGGTCACGTCGCCAGTGGCCGGCACCGTGAACAGCTTCCAGGTGGCCGTCCGGTCGATGGTCTTCACGGGCTTGCCGTCAGCGCCGCGATCGAAGCCCATGTCGCCGCCCAACACCGCGGTCAGACCGCCGCGCGCCGACAACGGCAACACCCACGCCTCGAACGTTCCGTCGTCTTTCACCCGCGAGACCACCGAGTAGGGGCGACTCTGCCGGCGCCACGCCGGACCCACGAGGCGATCGACGTCGCGCTTCAGACGGGCCAGTTGCGCCACGCGCACCGTGTCGATCGCCGTAGTGTAGCGGGGCCGCGCATCGTCGAGCCGAATGAGCATCACGCGCCGCGCACGCGTGAATCCCGTGTCGATGTCGAACACGCCACCCACCGGAATGCCATCGGCGGTGCGCTCGCAGTGCACGCGCCTGGGAGCCGTTGCCACCGCACCAAAGCGAGCCGCCGCACGCAGTCGCAGCACGGTGGACTCGCATTGCTGGCTGAACACGATGGCGCGCGCCCGGGCATCCGCCGTCGCGAATGCCGGGCGGAATCCCGCCGGCATGGGGTCGACGGGCGCCTTGGGCGTCGTATCGATCGGAAGGATCTGGATGTCGACGACGGATTCCGGCGGCACCTTGCTGCCGCCCGAGGCGCAGCCGGCCAGCACCAGTACCGCGCTCGCCAGCAGCAGCGTACGGCCTGCACGCGGGCGGTCCTGGCCGCGCCGTGTTCGGAAGCAAATCATGTGTCCCTCGCGTGAGTGAATATCCGCACGGAAGATGGGCTATCAGCTCACTCGGCGCGAATGGTGATGGCAGGATTCACCCGCGCGGCCCGTCGCGCCGGCACGAACGTGGCCAGCGCCGACACGCCGATGAGCACCAGCGGCACGAGCAAGAACGTGAGCGGATTCAGCGCGTCACTGCCGTAGAGCACGCCGGCCAGCAGTCGTGACGCCGCTATCGCGCCGGCCAGGCCGATCGCCGTGCCCACGAGCACGAGCATCAGCCCCTGGCGCATGATGAGGCGCACCACATTGGCAGCCGTCGCACCGATGGCCATGCGAATGCCGATCTCGCGTGTGCGCTGGGAGACGGAGTAGGCCATCACGCCGTACATCCCGACCGACGCCAGCAACAGCCCGATCACGCCGAACACGCCCAGTGCGGTACCGGCCACGCGTGCCGGCAACAGCGAAATCCCGAGATGCGCATCCATCGTGCGAATGTTGCTGATCGGCAGGTTGGCATCGCGTGCCGAGATCTCTCGTCGCAAGGTCGGAATGAAGCTGGTCGGATCGCCCCTGGTGCGGATGATCAGCGACATCTCCGACGTCCATCGCTGTGATTGCGCAAACCACATGAACGCCGTGGGATCCTCGCCCAGCCGCTTGTACTTGCCGGTGGGCACGACGCCGATGACCGTGTGATCCACGCCAGCCGTGCGCACCGTCTTCCCCACTGCCTGCTGACCCGGCCAGAAACGCTCGGCAAATCGCTGGTTGACGATCAGCGCCGGCGCCGCGCCGCTGTCATCCTGCGCCAGGAACTCCCGGCCGGCGGCCAGGGGAATGCCCATCGTGCTGAAGTAGCCCGGAATGGTCATCGCGTAGTTGATCGACATGCCTTCGTTGGGCGTCGGCACGTATCCGGGAATAGTCACGCCCCGGTCGCTGCCGCTCAGCCCCAGCGGCACGTCGTTGATCGTGGCCGCTGACACGACCTCCGGGTTCGCGCGCAGTCGATCCAGCAGTCCGCGATAGAACTCCTCGGATCGCGGACGCGTGTACCCCTGCAGCCCCGGATCGAGATCGGCCAGCAGCATCGTCCCGCCGGTGAATCCCTTGTCGAGTGTCGTGGCGCTGCGAAGGTTCACGAGGAAGAGCGCGGCACACACGAGCAGCACCATCGACAGCGCCATCTGGGCCACGACCAGCCCCTTGCTCGTGCGCGAGCGCGACTCACCCGCCGGCGCTTCCCCCTTGAGCGCCGGCACGAGCGATGGACGCGTGGCCTGCAGCGCCGGCGCGATCCCGAACACCAGGCTGGTGAGCGCGGTGACGCCGAGCGCAAACGTCAGCACCTTGGGACTGAGTCGCAGGTCAGGGCTGAACGTCACGTTGAAGGGAATCGAGATCTGATTCGTGATGCTGATGGCCCAGTAGGCCACCAGCATGCCCGCCACGCCGGCCACCACGGCGAAGAGCAGGCTTTCCACGAGCAGTTGCCGAATGAGCGCACTGCGACGCGCGCCCAGGGCAAGACGGATCGCCATTTCGCGCGAGCGGTCGCGAGCCCGCGCGAGGAAGAGGTTGGCGACATTCACGCAGGCGATGATGAGCAGGATGACGACCACCACCATCACCACGGCCGACAGCCCCACTTGTGCACCGCGCAGCGTCGGATGAATACCCGCATCCACTTGGCGGACCATGTTGATGCCCTGATCCTTGTAGTTGTCAGGGTGTTCCGCCAACTGTTCCTTCTCGAGCGCGGACAGGCGCGCCCGTGCCTGCTGCACCGTGACGCCCGGCGCGAGCCGCGCGATCACGTCGTTGTAGTTGTTGCCGCGATTCTGCAGGTCCACCGCGCCGCGACCGGGCTTGACCTGCGCCACCTGCATGATCGGCACCCAGAGGACGGGCTCCACCATGCGGAGCGTCCCGTTGAATGCCGCCGGCGCGACACCCACGATCGTCATCGCCTGTCCGTTCAGCGGGATCGAGCGGCCCACCACCTTGGGGTCCGACGCAAACAGGCTCTTCCACGCGCCGTGGCTGAGCACAGCCACCGGATGGGCGCCGACGCCGATGTCTTCGTCCGGCGTGAAGAACCGCCCGCGAAGCGGCGATACGCCGAGCACGTCGAAATAGTTGGCCGAGACCATCTGGGCCGCGACCTGCTGCGGCGGTCCGTCGGCCGTGATGCTCACGAACTGAAACGACCACACCGCGACACCGGAGAACACGCGCTGCGTACGATCGCGGATATCGAAGTAGTGCGGAAAGGAATTGGAGTTGAATTGCTCACCGCCCGGAGCGGTCCTGTAGAGCTGAACCAGCTCCTCCGGAGCGCGGACACCGGGCAGGGGTCGCAGCAGCATCGCCTCGACGGCCGAGAACACGGCCGTGTTGAGTCCGATGCCGATGGCCAGCGTGAGCACCACGACCGTCGTGAACAGCGGGTGCTTGACGAACATCCGCCGCGCAAAGCGAAAGTCCTGCGCCAGCGCCGTCGGCGAGAAAAGCGAGCCGGCCGATTGGTCAGTCATGGCAGTGGAGAGGTAAGAACCGGTATTGCCGCTTTCCAAGTTTGGCGCTTTTCTTCGAATATGCCAAGCGGAGCCATACCATGACCCATGACGCACCACTTTCCCCCGCCGGTGACGAGCAGCAGCTCCTGATGCTGCTCGTGGAGCGCCATACGGCGCGCGCCACGGCCATGTTGGAGAAGAATCCGGAGCTCGCGCGACGCAGCATCCTGACGGCCGCCGCGGTGGGCGACGCCGACGAAGTGCAGACCATGCTGGATGCGGGAGTCAGCCCCAACGCGTTCGTCCTGCACAACGACGAATACGATTCGCGACTTCCCGTGTTGTATTTCGCGTGCGTGCTGAACCATGTGCAGGTGGCTCGCGTGTTGCTCGAGCGCGGAGCCAACCCCGATGACGGCGAAAGCCTGTACCACGCCGCCGAGCACAATCATCGCGAATGCCTCGAGTTGCTGGTGGCGCACCACGCCAACATCAGCGGGGCGCACCCCCACTACGGCAACACGCCGCTGTACTTCCTTTGCGGCTACCCGCCGAATCACCCGCATATCGCCACCATCATACCCGGCATGCAGTGGTTGCTGGAGCACGGCGCCGATCCCAATGTTGCCAGTCATGTCGGGAAGCAGCGTGACGGCTCGGACGGGGCTGCCGAGATGCCGCTGCATCGCATTGCGCAGTGGAGGGGCCGCGTCGAGACCGCACGGCTGCTGGTCAGGCACGGCGCACAGGTCGATGCGCCGCGCGCCGATGGACGCACCGCATACGCGTTGGCCGTGCGCGCCGGCGATACCGACACGGCGGATTTTCTGGCGAGTGCCGGCGCCGACACGACACGAATATTGCCGGTCGACCGACTCCTCGGTGCGTGCATACGGGGTGATGCCACCACGGCGCACGCGCTCATCGCTGCCCATCCCGGCATGATGGATTCGCTCACGCGCGAGGACCGCAATGCCATCGTGTCGGTGGTGGCCGACGGCAACGCGGCCAGTGTGGAACTGATGCTGTCGCTCGGCTGGTCGCTGACCGACGAGAGCATCTGGGGCGGCACGCCGCTGCACTGGGCGGCGTGGCACGGCCGGACGGCCATGGTGGCGCTGCTGCTCGAGCGTGGCGCGCCCGTGAACGTGCGCGACAGCACGTATGGCAGTTCCCCGATCGCCTGGGCGTCGCATGGGTCGGTGAATTCGCGGCCGGGACACGACGCCGACTATCTTGCCATCATCGATCGGTTGCTCGATGCCGGCTCGACCCGGGCCGAATCGTTCAACCAGTGGAACGAAGCACCCGAACGCCTGTGCAGTGACGCGGTCGCCCGGAGGTTGCGCGAACGCGGGTTCATTGACTGACGTCCATCACTACACTCGCTCTTCCCTGTCCGTCACCGTCGGAGGTGTCTTGATGTTTCCCCTCAGCGCAGACCGCGTCGCGCGCATGTGCGCGGCCTCGATTGCTTTCCTGGTACTCGCCAGCTGCGGCGACGACGACCCCGTTTCACCGGACGCGCCGGCGGCCTGCACCGGTGACGTGACCGTGACGGTCAGCAGCGGCACCACACCGGAGTTTTCGTGGACGCCGGAGTGCTCGATCGTTGCCTTGATCGTGGAAGAAGAGGGAGCGGATCAGTGGGCCATCTTCGCCAACGGCGACCCAGGCTTCGGGCCCAGCGTCCTGTATGGGACGAAGCCCGCCGGCTCCAACCAGACCATTCCCCCGAAGCCCCTGCAGCCCGGCGTCCTGTACACCGTCACGCTGTTCCGCGCACCACTGGCGAATCCGGTGGTCAACGCCCTGCGATCATTCACGCCCTGAGCTGAAGGACGGAATGTTCCCATTCCCGCTCGGCTGGACCCACTACCTGCTGGGCGGACTCTGCATCGGTCTCGGTGTGTCGCTGCTGTTCGTGCTCACCGGTCTCGTTGGTGGTATGAGCACGGTGTACTCCTCCACGTGGTCGTACGTGGTGAAGCTCCCGTTCTTCCAGGACGCGAAACTCGCCGGGAGCCGCGGCTGGCGACTCGCCTACTCGGCCGGCCTTGTGCTCGGTGCAGTGCTGTGGTGGACCACACAGGGCAGTGGTATGCGCGTGGCCGTGGCATTGCCGTGGTGGCAACTGCTGGGTGGCGGAGTGCTCGTGGGATACGGCGCACGCCTGTCGCGCGGCTGCACGTCCGGCCACGGCATTTGCGGACTCGCGTCCCTGGGACTGCCGTCGCTTGTCGCCGTGTTGACGTTCATGGCCACGGCGTTCGTCACGGCGAACGTCACCGCGCACCTGTTCGGACGCTGAGCGTATGCACACGCCGACACAGGTGGTCGCGGACGAGGGCGTCACCTCCGCGTATCGGGTTCCCTCGCGGCCGCGACTGCTGTCGGCGCTGGCGGCCGGTGTGCTGTTCGGCTTCGGCCTTGCGCTGTCCTCGATGATCCGGCCCGAGGTCGTGCTGAGCTTCCTGCGTTTCGAGGACATGGGTCTGTTGCTCGTGCTCGGCGGCGCAGTGGTCGTGACGTTCTTCACGTATCGCTTCGCGCCGCGCCTCCTGAAGCAGCCGGTGTTCGGCGGCCGGTTTGGCAGGCACGAGTCGGCGATGGATCGCTCCACCGTGATTGGTGCGGCGATCTTCGGGATCGGCTGGGGTCTCACGGGTGTGTGCCCCGGCCCCGCGATCGCGGGGCTTGGCGCCGGCAGCTGGGAACTCGGTTACGCCATTGCCGGTATCGCCCTGGGAGCGCTTCTGCAGGGGATCCTGAGCGCTCGTCATTGAGCGCCGAGAGCCGTTCCGCCTCCCGTGCGACCTCCGCGGTAAATTTCGTGTCGATCCCGCCCCCGCCTCCTTCCTGGCTCATGCACATGCGTCTCAGCATCACTGTCGCCCTCGGTCTGGCCCTCGCCTCCCAGGCCACCAACGCACAGCCCGCGCCCTCGAGCTCCAGGCCCGGGCCCGTGTTCGTGAACGGCATGGCGCAGGTGGTGCCCGAGTTTCAGGACTCCACCAAGTGGATCCGCTACGACTTGTGGGTCGAGACCGACTTCGATTCCGATCGCGACGGCAGGAAGGATCGTGTGCACGTCGACGTGACACGTCCCGGCCAGACGGAAACGGACGGACTCAAGGTGTCGATCCTCTACGGATCGAGCCCGTACTTCGCCGGCACGTCGCGCGATGACTCCAACTGGGATGTCAAGCAGGAACTCGGCGCGGCATCACCGCCGCGACGCGCGATGGCGGCGCCCACGCACCAGCCCAATCGGCATCGCATCTCGAATGCGCTGGTCAACGAGTGGGTGCCGCGCGGATTCGCCGTCGTGCACTCCTCGGCCACGGGCACGGGTCTTTCGCAGGGGTGCGCAACGGTTGGTGACACACCGGAGCGCACGGCGATGAAGTTCGTCATCGACTGGCTCAACGGACGCGCCAAGGGTTACACGTCGCCCACCGGCACCGAGCAGGTGAGCGCGACCAGTTGGTCCACCGGCAAGGTCGGCATGATCGGCACGTCGTACGAAGGCACGCTGCCGCTCGCCGCGGCCACGACGGGTGTCGCAGGACTCGAAGTCGTCATTCCCGTGTCACCCAACACGTCGTACTACCACTACTATCGCGCCAACGGACTCGTGCGCTCTCCCGGTGGCTATCTGGGCGAGGATGTCGACGTCCTCTATGACTTCGTGGCCAGCGGCGATCCGGCCGTGCGCGCAAAGTGCGACGTGATCTGGAAAGACGGCATCATGGCCGGGCCGAAGGGACAGGACCGCGCCAGCGGAGACTTCAACGACTTCTGGGCGTCGCGCGACCTGCTGCCACACGTCAAGGACATCAAGGCGGCCGTGTTGCTGGCACACGGGCTCAACGACTACAACGTCACACCCGATCACAGCGTGCGTATCTACAACGAGATGAAGGCGCGCGGACTGCCGGTCTCGATGTACCTGCATCAGGGTGGTCACGGCGGCAATCCGCCCGCCGACATGGTGAACCGGTGGTTCAGTCACTACCTGTATGGCGTCGACAATGGTGTCGAGAAGGATCCACCGGTGTGGATCGTACAGGATGCCGGGGCGCAGTTTCCCAACGCGCCCGCACCCGCGGCACCAACCGGACCGGGTGGTCGCGGTCGTGTGATGACACCCCCCACGCCATTCGCCTCGTTCCCCGTTCCCGGTTCCGTGCCGGTGGCGTTTCGCCCGCAGGGGGGCGGCAACGGCATCGGTGCCCTCGCCGCGCTTGCCCCGGGCAGTGGCATCGAGAAGCTGGTGGACGATGTCGGCTTCAGCGGCAGCGCGCTCGCGAGTGCCACGCAATCATCGAACCGCCTGCTGTACGCGACGCCGGTGTTGACCGACACGGTGCACATCTCCGGCACCGTGCGGGTGACCTTGCGCGTGGCGTCGAGTGTTCCGGCCGCGAACCTGAGCGTGTGGCTGGTGATGCTGCCGTATGATTCGGCGCGCGCCGGATCGCAGAGCCAGGTGGGCATCATCACGCGCGGCTGGGCGGACATCCAGAATCACGAATCGCTCGACAAGGGCGGCGTGTACGCGTCGAAGAAGGCCGGCAAGCCGCTCCAGCCGGGCAAGTACTACGACATCACGTTCGACCTCGAACCAGACGACGAATTCGTGCCGGCGGGCAAGCAACTGGCCGTGATGATCATGTCGAGCGATCGCGAGTTCACGCTCTGGCCCAGGCCGGGCGCCGAGTTGTCGATCGATCTCGCGCATTCGACGTTCCTGATTCCTGTCGTTGGCGGCACGGCCGCACTGCAGAATGCGGGGATGCCGTAAGCGCGCGTCGTTGAACGTGTGTCCTGAAGCGGACGTGGAGGACGCGTGAAAGCGAGTGGACCAGCACCGGCTACGGTCGACGAGTACATCGCCACCTTCCCGAAGAAGGTGCAGGTGATCCTCGACCGCGTGCGCCGGACGGTGCGCAAGGTGGCGCCCGATGCGGTGGAGAAGATCAGCTATCGCATGCCCGCCTACACGCAGGATGGTGTGCTGCTGTACTTCGGCGGGTTCGCGGAGCATGTCGGGGTGTATCCGCCGATCCGCGACAAGGCGCTCATGCGTGAGGCCGCGAAGTATGCCAATGAGCGTGGCAATTTCCGGTTCCGCTACGACGAGCCGATTCCGTGGGACCTGCTCGAGCGCATCGTGCAGGCGCGGGTCACGGAGAATACGCTGAAGGCGGCCGGGACAAGGCGAAAAGCGAGGTCGTAGGCGGGGCCTTGCGGGCGACCTCGTGGTGCCTGTACGATCAGGCCGCACCAATCCTGCCGATCCCGTGCGGCACGCCATTCAACGGAACCCCGAGAGACACACATGAACTTGAAAGTATATGCGCTGGCACTGCTCGCCGGCTCGACCCTCGCGTTCGGATCAGCGCACGCGCAGGCTGGCGCGATCACCAGTGCCAGCATGACCAGCGGGAGGAACCTCACCGCCGACGACCTCGAAGCGTTGCGCACCGAGCTCCGGTCGAGCAAGAAGCAGATCACGGCGGAAACGCTGCAGTTGACGGCCGATGAGGCGACGAAGTTCTGGCCCGTGTACGACCAGTACGCGGCGGAGCTCAGTGATCTGAAGGACGCGCGGTACACGCTGATCGCCGAGTACGTCAACACGTTCGGCAAGTACACGGATGCCACGGCCGCCAACTTCATCAGCCGCTGGCTCCAGGCCGACCTCGACGAGGACAGGTTGCGCGCCGCGTACCTGCCGCAGGTCGCGAAGGTGCTGCCCGGCATCAAGAGCGCGACGTTCTTCCAGATCGATCGACGCCTCAACATGGCGATCAGCCTGCAAGTCGCCTCACAGCTCCCCATCCTGCAGTTGCAGGCCGACCGGCCGAGGTAACGGCAGGTACCACCCTTCCGATCATGCTGCGTCGACTCCTTGCCGCCGTCATCGCGCTCGCCGCCTCGCAGGCCGCCGCGCAAACGCCCGCCGGAACGCTCGGCTTCTACCGCTTCCCTTCCGTGCGCGGCCAGACCGTGGTCTTCGCCGCCGAGGGTGACCTCTGGTCGGTGGGACTCGGCGGTGGGTTGGCGCACCGGCTCACCAGCCATGCGGCGGAAGAAACCGATCCGGCCATTTCCCCCGACGGCGCAACGCTCGCATTCACCGCGCGATATGAAGGTCCGGCCGCGCTGTACACGATGCCGATTGCCGGGGGCGCACCGACGCGCTGGACGTACGATGGTGATGCGGCGGTGGCAACCTCATGGACGCCCGACGGCAAGCTGGTGTACCGCACGCTCCAGTACAGCAGCATTCCGAAGTTCGGCCTCGTGCAACTGAATGTCGCCGACGGCACGCGCACCGTCGTGCCGCTGGCCGGCGCGTCCGAAGCCTCGTACGACGCGACGGGAAGGACGGTCTACTTCGCACGACCGGGATTTCACAACAACGTCACCAAGCGCTACACCGGCGGCACCGCGCGCAACATCTGGAAGTTCACCACCGGCGCTGCCGAAGCGGTGAACCTGACGGACGACTACAGGGGCGAGAGTCATTCGCCGATGTGGCACAACGGCCGTGTGTACTTCGTGAGCGATCGCGACGGCACGATGAACGTGTGGTCGATGGCCGAGGATGGCCGGGACAAGCAGCAGGTCACCAGGCACGCCGGCTGGGACGTGCGCGATCCGTCGGTGTCGGACGGCCGGATCGTGTATCAGCTTGGCGCCGACCTGTGGGTGCTGGACATCGCGTCCGGCCAGACGAAGCAGATTCCCATCACGCTGGCGTCGGACCTCGACCAGTTGCGCGAGAACTGGGTCAGCGATCCGTGGAACTACCTGTCCGCGTCGCATATCTCCAACGATGGCGATCGTGTCGTGCTCACGGCACGCGGCCGGCTGTTCGTGGCACCGGTGAAGGGCGGTCGCTTCGTGCGTGCGTCGCGCAAGAACAGTGTCCGGTTCCGTGACGCGGTGTTTGCGCCCGATGGCAAGTCCCTGATCGCGCTGAGTGACGAATCGGGCGAGCTGGAGTTCGTGCGCGTGCCGGCCAACGGGGTGGGCACCGGCGATGCGCTCACGAAGAACGGCGACATCCTGCGCTTCCGCGGACATCCGTCACCCGACGGCACGTGGCTCGCGTGGGACGACAACAACCGCGACCTGTGGGTGATGAACATCGCGACGAAGGAGATGAGGAAGGTCTCCGAGAATCGCGAGGGCATCGGCAGCATGACGTGGTCGCCCGACGGGCGCTGGCTCGCCTACGTGATGCAGGCCGCGAACACGTTCCAGCAGATCAAGATTTACAGCGTCGAGAGTGGACGCAGTGTCGCGCTCACCACCGACCGCACCAACAGCACGTCGCCGGCATGGGATCCCAAGGGCGAATTCATCTACTTCCTGTCCGATCGCAACCTGCGCACGCTCGTGGGCGCGCCATGGGGCAATCGCAGACCCGAGCCGTATTTCGACAAGGAGATCGAGATCTACCAGGTGGCGTTGCGCTCCGGGCTGCGTTCGCCGTTCCTGCCGGATGACGAGCTGAAGAAGCCTGCCGCAGCCGCGAAGCCTGACACGACGACGCGTCCGGTGCAGATCGACCTTGAAGGCCTGCCACTGCGCATCCGTCGCGTACCGGTGCCATCAGGAAACTTCGGTGCGCTCTCAGTGAACAGCGAAGCGCTGTTCTACACCGCGCGCGGTTCGGGGGCCGATGCCAAGACCGACCTGACGGCGCTCAAGCTCACCAACGAGAAGCCGGAGCCGGTGGTGGTGGTCGACGATGTTCGCAGCATCGAGCTGTCCGGCAACGGCAAGAAGATCCTCGTGCGCAAGGGCAACAACCTGCACGTGATCGACGCGCGCGCCGCGAAGGTCGCCAACATCGCCGACAGCCGCATCGACCTCACCGGCTGGACGTTCTCCATCGACACGCGCGACGACTTCCGCCAGATCTTCGTGGACGCGTGGCGGCTGGAGCGCGACTGGTTCTACGACCCGAACATGCACGGCGTCGACTACAAGGCCACGCTCGCCAAGTACCTCGCGCTGGTGCCGCGCATCACTACGCGCGCGGAGCTGAGCGACCTGATCGGATGGGCGGTCGGTGAGTTGTCGGCGCTGCACACGTCGGTAGGCGGCGGCGACCTGCGACGCGGTGAGGACAATATCGCCGTGGCATCGCTGGGCGCCCGCCTGTTCCGCGATCCGGCCAGGGGCGGCTATCGCATCGACTACGTGTATCGCACCGATCCCGATTTCCCCGCGGAGCGTTCGCCGCTCGCCGAACCCGAGCTCAACGTCAAGGCCGGCGACGTCATCACCGCGGTGAACGGCACGAAGACGCTGTCGGTGAAGGACATCGGCGAGCTGCTGCGCAACGAAGTGGGCAAGCAGGTGCTGCTCACGCTCGGCGACGGAGCCGGTGCACGCGACATCGTCGTGCAGCCGATCGGCAACGAGCAGACCCTGCGCTACAGCGACTGGGAGTACACGCGTCGCCTGGAGGCCGAGCAGAAGAGCAACGGTACGATCGGCTACCTGCACCTGCGCGCGATGGGTGCGAACGATATCAACCAGTTCTATCGCGAGTTCACGCCGCAGTTCAACAAGCAGGGACTCATCCTCGACATGCGGCAGAATCGCGGCGGCAACATCGACTCGTGGGTGCTGGAGATGCTGTCGCGGAAGCCGTGGATGTACTGGCAGGACCGTGTGGGCGAGCCGTACTGGAACATGCAGGGCGCGTTCCGCGGCCACATGGTGATGCTGGTGGACCACGAAACCGCGTCGGACGGCGAGGCCGTGGCCGACGGCTTCCGCCGCCTTGGACTCGGCGTCGTGATCGGCACACGCACATGGGGTGGCGAGATCTGGCTGAGTGGTATCAACACGCTGTCGGACAACGGCGTCGCGCGTGCGCCCATGAGCGGCGTGTACGGTCCGGAAGGCAAGTGGCTCATCGAGCAGGAGGGCGTGATTCCCGACATTGTCGTGGACAACCTGCCGCACGCGACGTTCAACGGAAAGGACGCGCAGCTCGAGGCGGCGATCGCCTACCTGCAGAAGAAGATTGCGGAGGATCCGCGGCCGGTTCCGAAGGCGCCGCCGTATCCGAAGAGGGCGATCAAGGGGGTTCCGTGACCGCACCTCGAGCGACGCGGCCATCGCTTTGCCACGCTTGACGCGTCCAGCGGTGCGGCTGGATTAGACTAGACTAGTCATCAACCAGTTGAAACTATGGAGTCCATCGCCGCATTTGACGCCAAGACCCGCCTGAGCGAATTGCTCGAACGCGCCGCCAAGGGCGAAACCTTCGAGATCACCAGGCACGGACGCCCCGTCGGCAAGCTGGGCCCGCCCGACGCCGTGCGCGACCCCAAGGTCCTGGCGGAGGCCGTCAAGCGGCTCAAGACCTATCGGGGCGCCCTCAAGCGACTGGGCCGTGACGAGCTGCTCGCGCTCAAGCACAAGGGGCACCGCTTCTGATGGCGGTCGTTCCGAGGGCATCGCGCTGTTCAGGCCAGGGAAGTAGCGGCGGCTTGACATGCTCTTCAATGGATATATCCTTCTATACGATAGTATATAGAGGTATACCATGGCACTGAGCATCAAGGACCCCGAAACCGACCGGCTGGCGCGTGCGCTGGCCGACACCACTGGCGAGTCGCTGACCGAGGCGATTCGACGCGCGCTCGAAGAGCGGCTCGCGCGAGAAACGCAGCGTGGAACGAGATACCGGCTGGAGACGGCCGTGCGCCGCGTGCAGGAGCGGCTGGCGAGCCTTCCGGTGCTCGACGCGCGTGACGATGACGCACTGCTGGGCTACGACGAACATGGCGTTCCGCGCTGACGCCACATGGTCATCGATACGTCGGCACTCATTGCGATCATGCAGAACGAACCAGGCGCCACCCGGCTCGTTGCGGCGATCGAACAATCCCCGGTGCGGCTCATCTCGGCCGGTACGGTCATCGAGACATCTCTCGTGCTGCTCGGGCGTTTCGGTGAGCGGGGCGAGGTCCAGCTCGACGCGTTGCTTCGCTCGCTCGGTGCGGACATCGTGGCTGTCGATGGTGATCACGTGACCTTTGCACGCGACGCAGCGCGCACCTTCGGGCGTGGTCGCCACCGGGCGGCGCTCAACTTCGGTGACTGCTTCAGCTATGCCCTTGCAGTATCGCGCGGAGAGCCGTTGCTGTTCGTTGGCGACGACTTCACGAGCACCGACGTCGTGGCAGTCGCATGGTGAACATCCCGAAATCCCGCAACCAAGCCATCAAAGCCGGCGTCTCGGCGCAACGCGATCGCGTCGAGCACCGACGGCTGATTGAGGAATGCGCCAAGCTCGACCCGGAAGAGGAGCGAGCCCTCGCCGAGGAAGGGCTGGCCGCCCGAAGCTCCCGAAACGTTCATGAGTGAAGATCAGCCAGATCCGCACGCTCGCCGTCGAACGCATCGGTCGCGCATGATGAACCTTTCGCGATGCCGCCTGGCGTCTGCGACGATCGCCAGCGTGGCCATCGTCACGGCGTTCGTCGCCTGCACGCCGAAGTCCGTCGTGACAAGCGCGCCGCCCGCACCGGCGACGGCGTCCTCGTTGCGCGTGATGTCGTTCAACCTGCGCTACAATAATCCCGCCGACGGCGTCAACGCGTGGCCGAATCGCCGTGACTGGGTCGCCTCACTGATGCGCTTTCACGACGCCGATGTGATCGGCGTGCAGGAAGCACTGGCGCCCATGCTGCGCGACCTCGATGCGCGCCTGCCCGGCTATGCGCGATTCGGCGTGGGGCGCACCGATGGCATCGCCGACGGCGAGTTCAGTGCGATCCTCTACCGCACCGACCGGCTCACCGTGCAAGACAGCGGCACGTTCTGGCTGTCGCCAACGCCCGATGTCGTGGGCAGCAGGGGCTGGGACGCGGCACTGGAACGCATCGCGACGTGGGGTCGCTTCCGTGATCGCCGGACGGGCTGCGCGTTTCTCATGCTGAACACGCACTTCGATCACGTCGGCGAAGTGGCGCGGCAGCAAAGCGCGCGGGTGATTCGCGAACGATTGCTGACGCTGGCCGGCCCATTGCCCGTCGTCGTGACGGGAGACCTGAACAGTGATCCGGCCAGCGGTGGGTATCGCGTGCTCACGCGCGACACCATACCCAACGCCATTGCGCCGCTGTTGGACGGGTTCGCACACAGCGTCTCGGGGCACTACGGTCCGACGTCATCGTGGACGGCGTTCAAGGCCATCGAACCCGGGCGTCGCATCGACTACGTGATGGTGTCGCCGGGAGTAACCGTGTTGTCGCACGGCATCCTGCCGGACAGTTGGGACGGCCGGTTCCCCTCCGACCATCTGCCGGTGCTTGCCACGGTGGAACCGTGTCGTTGAGCGCAGAATCTGGCGCTTGTACCTCAGCGAATCGTCACCGCGAACGATTGTCACCGCGCACCTCACAGAGGCCCGGCGAAGAAGCAGCCAGCTACGCCGCACGCAATGTGAACTCCACCTGCACGGCATCGAACGGGAACACGATTCCGCCGGATTCCGTACGCTCGAGAATGCCGGCGTTCAACAGTGCCGTCACGTCGCCGTGCACAGCCTTGACGTCGCGCTCAACGCGCCGGGCCGCTTCGCGGATAGAGATCACACCGGCACCGCACAATGTCTTGAGGAGCTCCCAGCGCTTGGCTGTCAACACTCGCCAAAGCAGTTCCGGAGACGCGAACACGATGCGCGCCGACGTATCCGCCTTGCCGCTCTTCCAGGTCTTGGCAAACCCCGACATCACAGTGCCGGGCGCACGGACTTCAAGGATCACGGTTCTCATGGTTCCACCTCGCGATCGCGGATTCAAAGTCGACAAGGAGTTGCTCCGGCGTCGTGAAACGATACGGACGTTCGCGCTCCCCCTCGTGACGGTGGTCGCCCTTACCCGCCTCGTTGTCGAAGCGTAACACGCAGGTGCCGTTGACGACATACGCCAGCCGGTACTTGTAGCGGTGTGCAGAGCCTGCGACCGGCGCTCGCAGGCGCCAGAGTACGAGCTCAGCGAATGCGTCCTCCGCGTAGATCACCCGAGTACGAAAGAGCAGCAACGCGCTCATGGTGGAGAGTATGGCAACACTCGGGTGTTGTCAACACCTCCAACAGCAACGACGCCTGACGTCTGCGGCCCGACGTCGGTGTTGGCGACGGTGATGCCCTGTCGCTGAGCGCAACCATGGGAACAGGGCTTCGGGGGGCCGACGTCAGCGCGCGCGTCGCACAGGAGCGGTCGCGGTGTGCTCGTCGTTCAGCGTGCGCGCCACGCGCACCACATCGCCGATGTCGTAGAAGTCGACCGAAATGAAGTTCGGGACATGCTTCCGGACGCGCATGCATTCACGCGCACGCGCCAGCAGGAAGTCGTAGGCGTTGACAATCTCGGCGTTCGTCGGCAGCGGCGCCGGCAGCGTCTGTATCCAGTGGTTGACCTGGAACAGCGATCCCGCCGTGCCGCCCCGGTTCGGCGTGCAGGAAAAGTCGTCCTGCTTCAGGAACGTGTATGGCGTCTCCTGGATGGACGCGAGCGACGGATGCATCCACGGCACGCCAGGGCGTCCCGACTCGGTGAACACGATGAGGCGCGTGTTGTCGTCCACCAGTTGGCGCAAGGTCGGCCACGGCTTGACCGGCCCCATGTAGGCGAAGTCCGCCAGATGCGAGCTGGTGAACTCCTTCGCCAGGTCGAGCGGCTGGACGTAGTCCTCGATGATGAGCACGACGACCTCGCCCGGATTCGCGACGAGGAAATCGCGGATATCGCGGAATGTGGGACCCATCTCGTACGATCCCAATTCGCAGAATCCGTGACAGAAGTAGAGTCCCGACTCTCCCTCGTCCTTGCCCGTCAGCTCGTTGCGAATGCGGATGGCAGCCGCGGTTGCCTCGGGTCCGAGCTGTTCCTCGATCTTCTGGAAGCTCATCTGCTCCCGGTCGAGATCCGTTCGTACACGCCCCGCGGTCGGCACGCCGTAGTGCACGTCGATGGCCAGCATACGAATCCCTTCGTCGAGCATGCGACGGATCTTGTGCCGGTGATTCGGGAACAGGAACTGATCGATATCGGCGTTGGACATGGCATTGTGCGCGCCGGGAAACACCACCTGGTCCACGGTCTTGTCGCACAGTCGCGCCGATCCGTTGCATTCGCTGACCGTGCCCTGCACCGCCAGCACCAGCTCTTCCCGGTGGGTTGCGAAGTACGCCGCGCCGCCCAGCAGGACGACGACCGTTGCGAGTGTGCCCCCCAGCATGACGGCGTTGTGGCCGAGCCCCCCGACGATCGGCGCCGTGTCACCTTCGACAATAGGCAGCAGGATGCGGAAGACTTCGAGCAGGCCCAGATAGACGAATGCGACGCCGGCCATCACGCCGAGTCCGGCAAGCGTGAACATCGGCGCGGCCACGGCAGAACCACCCAGCACGAGCAGCACGGCACCGCGCGCCAGCCGCATGCCGGCGGACGCATTCGGAGCGGCTACGCGTGTCCATTGGCGTCGTGCGTACGTGATGGGGTTCGCCGTCTCCAGCACGGTCGTTCCCGCCGCGGTGAACACCAGGCCGGTGCCGGCGAACACCAGCGCCAGCCAGCGCAGCCCGGCGAAGTACGCCAGCCACAGTCCCGTCATGGCGCCGCGCAGCGCCGGTTCATCGGTCAGCGCCAGCGGCACGATGCGGCCGAGCGGAAGCATCGCGAAGATGCCGATCCCCGATGCCGCCAGCACCCCGCCCGCAAAGACCAGGCCCCTGCGTCGATCGGGCGCAACGGCAATGCTGGAGAGCAGCAGCGCGATGCCGATGAACGCCAGCACCCAGCACGCCAGCAAGAGCTTCTTCGCAACGCGCCAGAACTCGATGAACGCCGTGAACGCACGTTGCGCCGCGTCCGATGCCAGCGCGGTTTCGAGCGACTCGGGGATCTTTTCGGCGAGCGCTGGATTGCCTTGCGTGAGCGCGCCACGCAGGAGGACCGCCAGATCGGGCAGCACCAGCACGGCGCGCTGACCACCCGATGACTCGAACAGCGAGTAATGCGCCGTCCGCGCGCTCGATCGCACCACGGCACGAAACGGGGCGGTTTCGACGACCTCGCGAACGGACGACTCGAGAATGGGGCGCACGCCGATGAGGTTCGGCTTCACCTCGAGCAGGCCGTTGACGGCCTGTTCGGCGACATAGCTGGCGACCCGTTCATCGCCAAGGCTGCGAGCCAGCCGTGTCGCGAACTGGTCGCGATCCAGCACGCCGCGCGCCGTGGACACAACGACCGAAGCGACGAGGAGGAGCAAGCCCCCGGTGACG
>CAZPON010000004.1:0-12481 GCA_964588045.1 uncultured Gemmatimonas sp. | reverse complement strand
CGGTGACGCCGAGGGCGACCTGGATGCGTGTAGAGCGGATCATCGGCGCTAACAATAGCTGCGGTCAGCCCGATGCGTTACGTGTCGCCGCGATCGCGCCGCACGGCGTGCACGCTGGTCGTCAGGTCTCCTCGCCGTCACCCTCGAGGTTGCCCGCGGCGCGCAGCAACCGTTCCCGCGCGATCAGGCGCAGCCCTGTGCGCGGCGTCAGCATCGGCGGCACGCGGTGCGACTCGGCACGCTCGTGATCCCGAAGCGTCAACAGGCGAGGTGGCGTCTTCGCGCGCTCGACCGGCGGGATGGGTTCATCCTCTCCCCACTCCATCACGGCCCCGTCCTGCAGCCTCTCCCATACGGCCGACATCGCGCGACGCACGGCGCGGAGCTGCTCACGGATCCTGCGAACCTTCGCATTCACTCTGGCGTCGTTCATCTCGATTCGCTCATCGTCGAGCGCCTCCGAGGCGAGGGTCTCGCGCCCTGGCAAGGTGTGGCGGGGCGGAGTCGGTCAACTCATGCAATTGACACGGCGCCGAATGGACGGGCATCCCCGCACGGGATCACAACGACACGACGTGATGAGGGCATCCTGCGCGCGAACATCACGGTGCAGGTATGACATCACCCGATGGAGCGAGGCCTCGAACCCTCAATGGGGCGATGGTATGTGGGCGACGGGGCTTCTATCCTCATCACAGCGAGGAGCAGCACGTCCGCGCAGCCCGTTGTTCTCAATGCAGCTCGTCAACAGGAGTGACACCATGACAATACGTTCAACGATTCTTGCGATGGCCGGCGCCACCGCATTGGCCTTGCCAGGCTTTGCCGCGGCGCAGTCGTCACCGCTTGTCACCTCGCAGCAGCGCATCCGCGTGCAGAAGGACAGTCCCGCCTGGGACAGCTCGGCGGGCAATCGCGCGGCGATCGCGCGCAGTGATTCGATCGCCAACGCCGAACGCATGCGCCGCGACTCGATCGAAGCGGCGACGGCGCGCACGCGTGACTCGCTCGCCGCCGTCGAGCGCGCACGGACCGAGGAAGCCGCGCGTCTCGAACGCGAGCGGCTTGCCGCGATCGCGTCGGCGGAAGCCGCCCGTCGCGACTCGATCGCCGCGGCGGAAGCCGCTGAGCAGGCGCGCCGTCAGCGCGAGCTGGATCGCTATCGCTTCGACGGCAGCGGCTGGTACATGGGACTCGCCGCGGGTGGCGCCATTCCCAACAACGAGTTCAAGGACCTTGGTTACAACAGCGGATACGCAATCACGATGCCGGTCGGCTGGCAGAAGCGCGATCGCCTGCTTGGCCTCCGCATGGACCTCGGATACAGCCAGTTCAGTGGCAGCAACTCCATCGGCATGGGCCCCGGCGGCAGCACCGTCACACTGACGAACGGCAGCCCGAAAGTGTTGTCGGCCGTGCTCAACCTGACCGCGCATATCCCCATCATGCCGTCGAAGGGCGTGAGCCTGTATGCACTGGGCGGTGGCGGCCTGTATCACTTCCGTGACTTCGGTCCCTCGTCGTCCCTCAGTGGATTCCTGGGCAACGATGTCCTCGAGACGAACGAGGCCAGCTTCCAGAAGACACGCAACAAGTTCGGCGCGCAGGGTGGCGCCG
Organism: uncultured Gemmatimonas sp.; assembly: GCA_964588045.1. Lineage (GTDB taxonomy): Bacteria > Gemmatimonadota > Gemmatimonadetes > Gemmatimonadales > Gemmatimonadaceae > Gemmatimonas. The sequence continues at coordinate 10,864 of CAZPON010000004.1, read as the reverse complement.
GCATCGACTTCGGGTACGGCCCGGCCTCCATCTACCTCGAGTCCCGCATGGTGAATGTGTTCGCCGATCGTGATGACAATGTGCAGTTCACCGATTTCTACGGCACCAATCGCAATCAGTCATTGCAATGGATTCCGATTGTATTGGGCGTCAAGATTCGCTGAACCCTGACGGGGGAAGGAGCCGTCCCGTGCGCGCGATGACTCGCGTGCGCAGGCGCTGCAGCGCGGTGGTCTTCGGACTGCTCGCTGCAGCGACCGCGGGGCGCCCGCTTGCCGCATTGGCCGATCCGCCGGCGCTGCAGGTGGTCGTGTCACTGCGCGAGCGAATGCTGTGGGTCATCGAGGGTGCGGATACCCTGAAGGCCGCGCGCATCGCAGTGGCATCCGGCGCCGTACTGCAGGTGGGCGCCCGTCGCTGGCGGTTCGAGACACCACGCGGCACGCGACTCGTGCGCGCCAAGCGCACCGACCCGGTCTGGACGCCGCCCGACTGGCACTACGCCGAAGTGGCGCGCGCCCACACGCTCGACTTGCGCCAGCTGCCCGTCATGGGCGTTCGCCTTCGCGACGGCAACCTGCTGGTCATGCGGGATTCCGTGGTCGGCATCGTGGCGGTCAGCGACCGCGTGTTTCAACCCCTGCCGATCGACGAACACATTGTCTTCGACTCGGCCCTGTTCATTCCGCCCATTGGCTCACGAAACCGACAGCTTGCCGGGGAACTGGGTCCGTTTGCCCTCGATCTTGGCGATGGCTACCTGTTGCACGGCACGCGCGACCAGCGCTCGATTGGCACCGCATCGACCCACGGTTGCATCCGGCTCGCCGACGAAGACTTGGCCTGGCTGTTCGAGAACGTGCCGGTCGGGACGCGGGTGCGCGTGCGTTAGCGCGTTCCTCGCAGGAATGCGAGGTCGTTGACGCGCCGGGCGTTGGGGGAGATGTTCCCGATTCGCAGTCGGTGATGATCACCCACGAACCCGACGAACACGCGCGCTCCCCAGGCGGAGGAGGAGAATCGAGTGGTCTGGCCCATCGTCATCGTCGTCCTCGGCAATGTGCTCTACCACCTCGGGCAGCGCGCCATTCCGCGTGAGGCCAACGCCGTGGTGGCCACGCTCGTCGCCTATCTCGTCGCCATGGCCGGCACGTTCGCCACCATCCCGATCCTCGCGCGCGGCGTCGACCTCGGTTCCGCCTGGCGCGTGCTGAACTGGAGCACGGTGCTGGTGGGAATCGGCATCGTGGGTGTCGAGCTCGGATTCCTGCTGGCCTATCGATCGGGCTGGGTGCTGGGCAACGCGTCGCTGACCGCCAACGTGTGCGTCGCCGTCGTGCTGCTTGCAGTGGGGACACTCGTGTTCCGCGAACCGCTGTCGTTCACCCGGCTCACCGGGGTCGGACTGTGCCTGTGCGGCCTGTGGCTGGTTACGCGTCCATAACGGCGTTTTCCCGACGGCTGGGCCGCTTCTCGTCCTGTCGATGATCACGCGCCGGCTCGTCCGCCTCCTTGCTTCGCGAGTCGCCCGGCAGCACCAGCGGTGAGTCGTGATGCAACGGTGTCACCAGCCGAAGCGGCGGGTGGTGCGTCGATTTCCGCTTCGAGCGCGCCACCGGACCCGGGCGAATGCGCCGTGCCGGCAGTTCTGTCCGGCGCTCGGCGGCGGGCAGTGTCACGTCGTCGGACCATTCCATCGTGGTTCCTGTTCGCATCATTTCCTCCAACATCGACACCGCCGCGCGCAGGGCGCGACGGCTCTCGAGAATGGAGCGAATGAGTGTGTTGGTCAATGCCCCGTTCATCTCGTCATACTCCTCATCGAGCGCTTGCATCGGGACCTCCCCCCAGTCGAACTGACTGTTGAACTGGACGTTGCCTGCGGTGGCACGGAGGGCCTTGTACGGCGACGCCTCACGTCTGACGAAGGGTACGGTTCACCAACCGCCGGGACCATCGCCCATATGGGCGATCCGGCCTCGGACGTCCGGGGGATGGATGAGCCGTCCGGTCGTCGGGGAATTCCCGAATGGTCGGGCCGTGGCGCGACGCTCCACGCCCGCCGCTTCTATCCCCGCATCGGCGCAGGCCGTACTATCTGCTCAGCGCTACCGCGCTCCGCGCTGTAAGGGCAGGTCCATCCACTCTCGGGGGATAGCACCATGGGTCTCATCTACACGCTGTGCATCGGTCTCATCGTGGGTGCGGTTGCCAAGTTCCTCATGCCGGGCAAGGACCCGGGCGGCTTCATCATCACCATCGTCCTGGGCATCGCCGGTGCATTCGTGGGCGGCTGGCTGGGGCAGATGCTCGGGCTGTATCCGCCCGGCGCGCCGGTCGGCTTCATCGTCAGCGTCCTCGGCGCGATGCTGCTGCTCTGGGTGTACCGGATGATCTCGAACAAGAAAGCCTGAGCGCGCGCGCCACGCGGCACGCCAATCTCCACGTCCGCACGTTCCGCATCACCAGGCGCGCTGCGCACCGCCCTCGCTGCCAGTGCGGCGAGCGTGGTGTTCGGCGCGTCGGTGGTTGCGACCCGCTATGTCGTTGCGCAGACGCAACCGGTCTCGCTCGCGTTCCTGCGATACCTCATTGCGTCGATGTGCCTGCTGCCCGTGTTGTACCAGGTGGCGCGGACCGGAATGCCCCGCCGGGACGTTGGCGCGATCGGCATGCTGGGCGTGCTGTTCTTCGGGATCTTTCCGTGGAGCTTCAGCGCGTCGCTCACGTACCTGCCGTCGGCACGCGTCGCCGTCCTGATCGCCATCACGCCGCTCCTCACACTCGTGGTGTCACGCCTCAAGGGCTACGAACAGCTCACGACGCCCAGGATCGCGGGTCAGGTGCTCGCATTCACCGGACTGTGGATTGCGCTCCATCGATCCAGCGACGCGACCATATCCGTCGGCGACGCATGGCGTGGGATCGGCCTCGCGCTGCTCACCGCGGTGTGCGGTTCGGTGTTCAACGTGTTTTCGCGACCGTACCTCAAGGCGTATCCACCGCTGCACGTCAGCGCCGTGGCCATGGCGGCCGGCACACTCTTCCTGGCGCCCATTGCCGCCTCGCAAGGACTGTTCACCACCGTGCCAGCGTTCACGACCGGCGGGTGGCTCGCGGTGGCCTTCCTTGGCGTGCTGGGAGGAGCACTGGGCTTCGCGCTCTGGATCTGGGCGCTGCAGCGTTCCACACCATCGCGCGTCGCCGTGTTCATCGGCCTCAATCCGGTCACGGCGACGCTGCTCGGCGCACTCCTGATGCACGAGCCCATCACCCTGCTCTTCACCATCGGGATGGCGTGTGTGCTGGGCGGTATCATGCTGGCCAACTGGCGACCGTCAGCTGACGCGCACTAGCCGGCTCGTCAGGGAAAGTTCAGCCGCGCGATGAACGGCGCCCACCGCGTGTCGCGGTGCAGCGGCACCAGCAGCGGGTCACTGCGAGCGAAGAACAAGGTCCAGTCGCGATCCTCATAGGCGCGTTCGAGCCATTCGAAGGCGCGATCGTAGTCACCGAGCGCACCGTAGGTCTGGGCCGCGCCCATCGCCGATACGTTGGGCCCGAATCCGTGCTTCAAACGCTCGGCCTCCGCCAACGCCTCCGCCTTCCGTCCGCTGCGCGCGAGAACGACGCCGCGAATGCCACTGCCATACGACGCGACCAACTCCGGTGCGCGCGACAAGTGCGCGGTGGCCGTCGCGTAGTCGCCTTCGACGGCCGCGATACGTGCCAGGTCGAGGTAGGCCAGCGGATAGGTTGCCGACAGCTCGATGACGTGCTTCAACTGCACCTTGGCTTCCTCGGTGCGGCCGCCGAGCATCAGGATCGAGCCGAGACGCAGGTTCAGGATGAGCGACACCGGCTCGTCACGCACTGCGCTGCGCAGGCTGTCCACCGCGTCGTCGGCGCGATTCATCGCCAGCAGGTACCACGCGTAGAAGAGTCGCGCCTCACCGTACTTCGGATCGAGCCGCTGCGCCGTTTCGAGCTCGTCGCGCGCACGGTTCCAGTCGCGATCGTAAAACAAGTGAACGAAGCCGAGCGCGGTGTGGGCATCGGCGAGCGTGCTGTCGAGGGCGATGGCCCGGTTGGCGGCCATGCGCGCCTGCTCGAACGCCAGCGACGGCGCCATCCACCCGTAGCCGGCGAGCAGGCTGTAGGTATCGCCCAGTCCGGCCCACGCCTTGGCGTATGACGAATCTTCACGCAACGCCAACTGGAAGTACTTGATGGCCTGCTCGAATCCTTCGCGGTTGCGCTTCCCCCAGTGCCAGCGCCCCTGCAGGAAGGCCTCGTACGCACGACTGTTGAGGACAGTCGCCTTCGTTGCCGTGCTCTTGCCAAGGCCGAGGGCCTTGCCAATTGCCTCGGTGATCGTTGCCTGCACATCGAAAACCTGATCGACGTGACGCTCGTAGATCTCCGACCACAGGCCCAGTCCGTCGCTGGCGTTGAGTTGGGCCGTGATACGAATCTGCTTTCCCATCGGGCGCACCGATCCTTCAACGACCGCCTCGACGCCAAGTTGCCTGGCAATGTCGCGCGCCGAGACGTTCTTCCCCTTGAACTGGAACGCGGAACTGCGGGCCGCGACGCGAAGGCCGGGAAGCTTCGCCAGCGATCCGGCCAACTCGTCGGCAATGCCATCGCCGTAGTACTCGTTGCTCGCATCGGTGCCCACGTTGGCGAACGGCAACACCGCGATCGACCGCGGTCCCGTGGCCTGTGCGGTGGTTCCGCTCCCGCCGAATTGACGGAGCGCGAATGCGGCGACGAGCACCAGCAGCGCGACCGCTCCGCCAGCGAGCGCGACACTGCGACGCCGGGATTCCTTCATGACGGCCTGATTCGAGAGCGCCGCCACGACATCCTTGCCGGACTGGAATCGGTCCTTGGGGAACCGGGTCAGCATCGTCGCGACGACGCGGTCGAGCCGTGGTGACACGGCCGGCCGCAGCTTGCGCACTGGCGTGGGCGTGTCGTGCAAGCGGCGCGCGAGCTGCGTTTGCGGTGTGATGCCGCTGAACGGCAGCTCGCCGGTCAACAATTCGTAGAACACGACACCGAGCGAGAAGATGTCGGACGCCGGTCCCACCTTGGTATCGGTCACCTGCTCCGGGCTCATGTACGCCGGCGTGCCAAGCATCCCGCCTTCGGCGGTGAGCCCGGTCATCGTGGCGTTGGTCATCGCCTTGGCGATGCCGAAGTCCGCGACGAGGACGTGCGTCCCCGTCAACATGATGTTTTCCGGCTTGACGTCGCGGTGCACCACGTCGTGACTGTGCGCGTACGCCAGGGCGTCGGCGACCTGCCGCGTGATGTCGACGGCATCGTCGATCGACAGCTGTCCTTCCCGATTCATGCGCTCGCGCAGCGTCTCGCCTTCGACGCGCGGCATCACGTAGTACGGGAGCGCCGCACCATCGATGGAGAGCGATCCCGAATCGATCAGCCCGAGAATGCCCGGATGGGAGAACTGCGCGGCAATCCGTATTTCGCGCAGGAAGCGCTCGGCGAACACCTCGTCGGTGATGCTCGGGTGCAGCACCTTGATGGCAACGCTTCGCTGGTGCTTCTCGTCACGGGCGACGTACACAGTCGCCATCCCGCCCGCGCCGAGGATGCCCTCGACGCGGTACACGCCGACGAACGCTTCGTTGAGCTGATCGAGCGTAAGGATTGCGCGGCTCCGAAGGTCGCGTCAGCCTGCGTAGCAGTACGTGCAGCCGGCTTGTTGCGCCTTGGCAATGGCCAGCACGCCACTGGGCACGATGTGCGCACCGGGAATCACGCCCGCCGTCCACTCGGCGAGTGCGACTTCGCGCGTCACGCCGGCGCCGGCCGCGGTCGCTCCCGACAGCACCCTGAGGGCAGTTCCGCACACCCCGACCACGACACCGCGTGCAATCATCTTGTCGGCGGACGCGTCGATGTTCATCATGTCACCGGCCTTCGAATTGTAGAACAGGTTGCGCTCCGCCGGCGCCTTGGTGACCGGATCGATGATGCTCCACATCGCGCCGAGGCCGTACTTCTTCCAGATCGCGTCGTTCAGCGCGAGTCCGGTGCCGATGTATCGTGCCACCACAAACGCACCCACATCACCGGCACCAAGCTGGTAGTGATCCATCATGGTGCGGAGATAGGTGTAGGCAAACATCAACGAGAGTCCCCCGTTGATAGTGGCCCCGTCGAAGACCTGCCGGTTGGCTCCCTTGAGCGCCCGGAGCCAGGGATCATCCTGGGTGGCGATGGCCTCCGCGCCGAGGGAACGCAGCGGTGTGGACGCAAGCGCCAGCGTTCCGGCCGCGACAGAGCCGATGAACGAGCGACGGGCAGACAGTGCTTGATCGTCGAGCGACATTTCGGATCTCCTCTGTAAGGGGAGCCTCGAACGTACAAACGTGCGATCCGAGAAGCGAGCTCATCTTGATCGCTTGTCGTGTATTGCGCAAGCCGCAGCCCGGGAGCACCGTCCGGGTGATCCCCATTCGAGAGTGAGCAAGCATGCACGTTCGTCAACGGTTTTCCGTGTTCGCCGTCACACTGGCCATGTCCGCCACCGCACACGCCCAGCCGGCCCCACTGACAAGCAAGGCGCCGCCGCCCGCGTTCACCGACCCCGGTCGTATCGCGAAGCTGGCAAGCGCGTATCCGGAGATCGACCGGGTGATGCGCGCGTTCGCCACCCGTGCCAATGTGCCGGGCATCGCCTACGGCGTCATCGTCGACGGCGCGCTGGCGCACGTCGGCGTGTCGGGACTGCGCGACGTCGCGATGGGGTCGCCGGTGGACAGTGTCACGGTGTTCCGTATTGCGTCCATGACCAAGAGCTTCACGGCGGTGGCCATCCTGCAGTTGCGTGACGCGGGCAAGCTGTCGCTCGATCAACCCGCCGAGCGCTATGTGCCCGAGCTGGCGAAGCTGCGCTATGCGACCAGCGACGCGCCGAAGATCACCATTCGCGACCTGCTGTCGCATTCGGCCGGGTTTCCGGAGGACAACCCGTGGGGCGATCAGCAGTTGTCGCGAACCGAGGCAGAGCTGTCGCAGATGATCCAGCGCGGCATTCCTTTCAGCACATCGCCCGGCACGGGGTACGAGTACTCCAACTACGGGTTCGCGATTCTCGGGCGCGTGGTGGCCAACGTATCGGGCATGCCGTACGCGAAGTACATCCGCGCGAAGGTGCTGCTGCCGCTCGGCATGTCGGTGACCACGCTCGAGGCGCGCGAGGTGCCGCCGGGCCGGCTGGCACATGGCTACCGCCGACAGGATGGTGTGTGGCTCGAGGAGCCACAGCTCCCCGACGGGTCGTTCGGCCCCATGGGCGGCATGCTCACATCGATTGCCGACCTGAGCAAGTGGGTGGGCTTCATGCTCGATGCGTGGCCGGCGCGCGACGAGCCCGATACCGGTCCGCTCAAGCGCTCGTCGCGGCGTGAAATGCAGCAGGTGATTCGCTTCAATGGCGGCACGGCCATGCGCGACGCCACCGGCATGCCCGTGCTGAGTGCTGGCGGCTATGGTTTCGGACTGGGCGTGCGACAGAACTGTCTCTTTCGCGTCTCCATCGCGCACACCGGCGGATTGCCGGGCTTCGGCTCGATCATGCGCTGGCTTCCGGAGCAGGGCGTCGGCATCGTCGCACTCGGCAACCTCACGTACACGCCATGGGGCGGCGTGGTCGAGGAATCGCTCGCCGCGCTGGCGCAGACGGGCGGACTCGCGCCACGAGTGCCGCAACCGGCGCCCGTGCTGGTGGAGCGGCGCGCACAGGTGAGCCGGCTGGTGGCCGAATGGAACCCCGCGCTGGCCGACAGTCTCGCGGCGATGAATCTCTTTCTCGACGAGCCGAAGCCGCGCCGACAGGCTGCATTGGCCAAACTCGTGGCCGACGCGGGCGGCACCTGTCGCAACGAGGGCGACCTGCTGGCGCTCAACGCGTTGCGCGGCAGTTGGCGCATGCGCTGCGCCACCGGCGACCTGCGGGTGACGATCACACTGGCGCCGACCGAGCCGGCCGGGGTGCAGTACCTGGATGTCGCGCCGATGAAGGGGGAGGAGAGGCTGGACCCGGCGCCGGTCTGTCGCTGAGTACGGAGTCGGGAGTTTTGTACTCCGAGTAGGGAGTAGGGAGTCGTGAGTCGGGAGTCAGGAGTCAGTCCATCGGCCAAACTCCGGACTCCGGACTCACAACTCCCTACTCCATACTCGGAGTTCAAGACTCCCGTACTCCGTACTCAAACCAATTGGCCGCCTGTACTGTCCCACCACAGACGCCCGCCGACGCCTGCTCCCCTCCTGCCCGCCCCATGCGCGACATCCGCTTCGCCTTCCGCATGCTGCTCAAGACCCCGTTCGTCACGACGGTGGCGGTCCTTTCCCTCGCGCTCGGGATCGGGGCCAACGCGGCGATCTACTCGCTCTTCGACCAGATCCTGCTGCGCCCGCTCCCCGTTCCCGCGCCCACCCAACTGGTGAACATCAGCATGCCGGGGCCCATCCAGGGCAACGACTCGTGCAATCAGTCCGGCGGCTGCGATATCATCTTCAGCTATCCGATGTTCCGCGACCTCGAGCGCGAGCAGAAGACGCTGGCCGGTATCGCAGGGCACCGGTTGTTCGGTGTGAGCCTCACCGTTGGTGACGAGCCCACCACCGGCATGGGTTCGTGGGTGACCGGTGGCTACTTCCCGACGCTCGGTATCAAGCCGGCACTCGGCCGACTGCTGGGGCCTGCGGACAACGAGCCCGGCGCCGACAACATGGTGGCCGTCATCAGTCACGCGTTCTGGCGTGAACGGTTCGGCGAAAGCCCCGACGCGCTCGGCAAGGTGCTGCGTATCAACGGACGCTCGTTCACCGTGGTGGGCGTTGCGCCAGAAGGATTCGAGGGGACGACCCTCGGCGCACGTCCGCTGCTGTACGTGCCGGTGCAGTCGCGCATCTGGGTCGGGTCCTACAGCGGGCTCACCAACCGCCGCGACTACTGGGTCTACGTCTTCGGCCGGCTCAAGCCCGACGTGCCGCTCGCCACGGCCAAGGCCAACCTCGATCGCATCATCCGGCCCATCCTCACCGATGTCGAGGCGCCGCTCCAGGTCTCCATGAGCGAAGCAACGATGACGCGGTTCAAGGCCAAGCAGATGGTCCTCGAACCCGGCAAGCAAGGCCAAAGCTCGATGCACGGCGAAGCGCGCACGCCGCTGCTGCTGTTGCTTTCGATCACCGCCGTCGTGCTGCTCATTGCCTGCGCGAACATCGCCAACCTGCTGCTGGCGCGCGGCGCCGGCCGCGCCACCGAGATGGGTGTGCGACTCGCACTCGGCGCGTCCCGTCGCCGGTTGATGACCCAACTGCTCATCGAGGCCCTGGTGCTGGCCGTGCTGGGTGGTGCGGCCAGCATCCTCGTGGCGTCCTGGACACTGAACGGCATTTCCGCACTGCTGCCGCCCGAAGCCGCCGCCACCCTGCACTTCACGATCCAACTGCCCGTAGTGGTGTTTGCCGGCGGACTGGCGGTCACGACCGGACTGTTGTTCGGGCTCTTCCCCGCGCTGCATTCGACGCGCTCCGATCTCATGTCCACCATCCGCGCCGGCGCCGGACAGATCGCCGGCGGACGGGTGGCGGCGCGCTTTCGCTCCGGACTCGCCATCGCGCAGATCGCGCTCTCGACCGCGCTGCTCGCCTCCACGGGGCTCTTCATCAAGAGCCTGATCAACGTGACGCGGGTGGATCTCGGCATCGACATCGAGAACGTCGTCACGTTTTCCATCTCGCCGCTGCGGGTCGGGTACGACACCCTGCGCGCCAATGCACTCTATGCACGAATCGAGCAGGAACTTGCCGCGCACCCGGGTGTGACCGGCGTGACCAGCTCGATGGTGCCGCTCCTGTCGGGCGACAGTTGGGGCAACAACGTGCGCGTGCAGGGGTTCGCCTGCCTGCCCGACATCGACTGCAATTCGCGCTACAACGCCATCGGCGCGAACTATTTCACGATGCTCGGCGTGTCCATGCGCAGCGGACGGGACGTGCAAGCCTCGGACGTCAGTGGCAGCTCGAAGGTCGCCTTCGTGAATGAAGCGTTCGTGGAAAAATTCAAGCTGGGCCCGGACGCGGTCGGCAAGTTCATGGACCGCTCCGGCAACAGCGACTCGCTGACGATCCAGATCGTCGGCGTCGTCCCGAACATCAAGTACAACGATGTCAAGCAGCCGCCACAAGCCGTGTTCTACCTGCCCTGGATGCAGCAAGGCGTCATCGGCCAGATGTACTTCTACGCGCGGTCCCCGCTGCCCAGCGACCAACTGCTGGCCGCGGTTCCCGCCTTGATGAAGCGCATCGACCCGACGGTGCCGGTTCAGGAACTCAAGACGATGCCGCAGCAGATGCGGGAGAACATCTTCCTCGACCGGATGATCTCGATCCTGTCGGCGTCATTCGCACTGCTGGCTACACTCCTGGCGGCGGTCGGCCTGTACGGCGTGCTGGCCTACTCCGTCTCCCAGCGCACGCGCGAAATCGGCGTGCGCATGGCGCTCGGCGCCGACAGCATGGCCGTGCAGCGCATGGTGCTGCGTCAGGTGGGCGTGATGATTGCGATCGGTGCCGGTGTTGGCGCGCTGGTCGCGCTCGGACTCGGCCGCGCCGCGCAGTCGCTGCTGTTCGGCCTCGAGGGACACGACCCGGTGGTCTTTGCGCTGGCGGTGCTGCTGCTGGCTGGCGTCGCGTTCGCCGCGGGATGGCAACCGGCGCGGCGGGCGAGCAGGACGGAGCCGATGCGAGCATTGCGATACGACTGAGTATGGAGTTTGGAGTTCTTCACTCCGAGTATGGAGTAGGGAGTCATGAGTAC
>CAZPON010000003.1:0-43339 GCA_964588045.1 uncultured Gemmatimonas sp. | reverse complement strand
CCGCGCTGCGCGAAGCTGGCCTGCCCGACGCCCGTCTCGTGCTGCTGGCCACCCCCGACGCATGGCAGGCGCGCTCGGTGCTGGCACGCGCGCACCAGCTCAATCCCGGCGTGGAAGTGCTGGTGCGCACGCACAGCGACGACGAGCGCCGCTTCCTCGAGGAGATGGGGGCAGCGCGCGCCCTGTTCGCCGAGCGTGAGCTGGCCGTCAGCATGACCCGTGAAGCGTTCGCGCGGTTCCTGCCCGGCGCGGATCTCGATGCAATGACGCTGCGCGTGCTGGGTGGTGCGGCGGCGCCGCCGGAAGCACCATGAGGGAAGCGGCACGTCGTTGCGTTGCCCCGATCATCGCGTAGCCTCCATGCGCCTTTCGTGTGTCGCCGTCACGTCCCTGCTGTGTTCGCCGGCGCTGGTGTTCGCCCAGGGCGATGCGTCGCCGCGCACGGTCATGCCCATCGACTTCGTGAACTCTGCCGAAGCCGGATGGCTGGCGAAGCCGGTGCTGGCACGCCGCGTGCTGGACGACATGACACAGCCGGCCATCTGGAAGTTGACCGGCAGCGGCACGCTGTCGTTTCCGGACGCACCACGACTGGGCGACATGCGCGCGCTGCGCGTGGACATGCGCCTCAACCAGGGCGCCAACATGCCCGAGCGCCCACGGCTGCCGGCCATCAACCTGCAGCGTGCGTTCGCCAACGAGGATTGGTCGGGCTACAACCGCCTGTCGTTGTGGGTGCGCCCCGACTTCACGGGCGTTCCCGTCCTGCCGTTTCAGGTCGTGCTGCACAACGATGGCGCCGAGAAAGTCCCCGATCGCTACAACCGCGAAGGCACGCACGTCATCACGCTGGCCGCGAACGGCTGGCAGCAGATCGTGTGGGAGATCGAGCCGCTGGCGCGCGACCGCATCACGCGCCTCGAGATCGGCTACTTCGTCAATCGCATGCTGGCCGGCCCCGACGATCGCGTCGCATTCGAGATCGGCCGGCTCGAATTGCAGAACGTGGTGCCCGACCACCACACCGGCTGGACGGTCGCGCCGGGCAAGATCGCGTTCAGTCACAGCGGATACCAGCTCGGCACGTCCAAGACCGCCATCGCCAATGGACTGACATCGGCCACCTTTGACGTCGTGCGCGTGAGCGACATTGCGTTCGGCGAGACGGTACTGCGCAAACCCATCGAGACGGTGCAGGCTGCGCAAGGCACCTTCCAGCAGCTCGACTTTTCGGCCATCGAAACGCCGGGGAGCTATGTGCTGCGCGCCGGCAACGTGATCACGAAGCCCTTCCGCATTGGTGACGACGCGTGGAAGGCGTCCATCTGGAAGACACTCAATTTCTACTACGGCAATCGCTGTGGCTTCGACGTACCGGGCATTCACGGCGTCGATCACCAGGATTGGTTTGCGACACTCGGCGACAAGCGCATCACGATGAGCGGCGGCTGGCACGATGCCGGCGACCTGTCGCAGGGCCTGATCAACACCGGTGAAGGGACCTACGCGATGTTCGCGCTGGCCGACCAGCTTGCCGCGCGGGGCGACGATCCGGCGCTGGTGGCGCGGCTGATCGAGGAAGCGAAGTGGGGACTCGAGTGGGTGCTGCGTGTGCGCTTCGATGGTGGCTATCGCCTGGGCTTCGGCAGCCACAACTACTGGTCCAACAACATCGTCGGTGATGCCGACGACCGGACGGTCGAGGCGAAGAACAACCCCAACGCCAACTACATCGCGGCAGCGGCGGGCGCCATTGGATACCGCGTGCTCAAGGATCGCGATCCCGCGCTGGCCGCGCGCAGCCTGCGCATCGCGCGCGACGACTGGGACCATGCCATCGTGGGCATCGAGGGGCCGTCCACGTGGCACACGCCGGCGTTCGCCGCGTCGCGGATGGAGCTCGCCGGCATCGGCATCACGGCATCGCTCGAGCTGTTTCGCACCACCGGCGAAGCGCGCTATCGCGACAAGGCGGTCGAACTGGCGCGCGTGGTGATGGCGTCGCAGCAAGTCGCGCGCGTCGGGTCGGTGTTTCCGCTGTCGGGCTTCTTCTACACCGGACCGGATCGCGACACGATCTTCCACCAGTTCCACCGGGCCGCCGACCAGGCATCCATCGTGGCGTTGTCGCAGCTCGTCGAGGCGTTCCCTGGTCACCCGGACTGGATGCCGTGGTACGCGACCATCGCGCGCTATGCCGAGTACCAGAAGCGCACGGCAACCATCACCGCGCCCTATGGTGTGCTGCCCGCGTACGTGTATCGCGTGGTGGACAGCGTGCAGGTACCGGACTCCGGCGGACGCTACATGGAGAAGCAGAGCGAGTATGCGGCGCAGGTGCGCGCCGGCACGCCGATGGGCGAAGGCTGGTTCCTGCGCACATTCCCGGTGTGGTTCCAGCGACGCGGCAACTATGGCGTGCTGCTCTCGCAGGCAAAGGCGCTGTCCACCGCATCACGCCTGCGCGGCGACAGCGCCGGGCTCGACCTCGCACAACGCCAGGCGCAGTGGGTCGTGGGCCGGAATCCCTTTGCGCAAAGCACCATGTACGGCGAGGGCTACGACTGGGCGCAGCAGTACAGCGTCTCGTCGGGCGATCTCGTGGGATCGCTTCCGGTGGGCATGCAGAGTCGCGGCGTGACCGACCTGCCGTACTGGCCGTCGCAGAACATGTATGTGTACAAGGAAGTCTGGGTGCACTCCAGCAACCGGTGGCTGTGGCTCATGGCCGACTTGCTGCCGCCCGCCAGCGCACCGTCAACGCCCGTGAACTTCTCATTGTCCGGCACCACCGCGGCCAACGGTGACATTACCGTTCGACTGACCGCGAGCGGCACAGGCGTGCACACGTTCACGCTGCGCACCGACAACATGCGCGTGACATCACCATCACGGTCGGTGACGCTCAGCGCCGGTACGCCCGTGACCGTGGAGTGGAAGGGCCGGCGCACGATCGCCAATGCGCCGTGGATGGTGGTTGCGGTCGACAACGGCGCACCGACGCGACGTCGGGAACTGTTCGTGCCCTGACCCGCGCCGTGCAGTTGCCGGAGCTCAACGCGGCACAAGCTCCGGTGCCATGGATCTCAGGCCAACTGCGCCAATTCTACGCCGCAGCGAACGGTCGGCAACCACGCCAGTCTGGCGGACCGCACCGGCGGCACCGCAGATTGGGGGATGCCCCTTCTGCGCTCGTCAGTGGCTGGTCATGCAGCGCTTCGCGGATGACAACCATTCGCGTCGGACTCGTCGGGTGCGGCACCATCGCAAGGGCGGTGCACCTGCGCGTCCTGCAAGACCTTCCCGGCGTGCAGGTCACCGCAATCGCGGATACAGTCGCAGACAACCTCGACGCGGCACGGTCACTGGCAGCGGGTGCCGCAGCCTTCACGGACTTTCGCGCCCTCATCGACAGTGGCGGCGTGGATGCGGTCGTCATCTGCCTCCCCACAGCGCTTCATGCGCCGGCCGCGGTCGCGGCACTCTCGGCGGGCCAGCATGTCTATTGCGAGAAGCCCATCGCCACCTCCATGAGCGATGCCGCGTCGGTGCTCGCGGCGTGGAGAGTTTCAGGACGTGTCGGGATGGCGGGCTTCAACTTTCGCTATCACCCGCAGATCACCGGGATGCGACGGCGGGTGCGTGCGGGTGACATCGGCACGGTCGTGGGAATGCAGTGTACGTTTGCCGTGGCGCCACATGCGCTGCCCGACTGGAAGCGCCGGCGCGACAGCGGTGGCGGCGCGTTGCTGGACCTGGCATCGCATCACGTCGATCTCGCGCACTTCCTGCTCGATACCGACACGGCTGGCGCCATCGCGTCGGTACGCTCGCTGGGTTCGGAGCACGAACACGCGTCGCTGCAACTGCGCATGATGGACGACACGATGGTGCAGGCGTTTGTCTCGCTGGCCAGCGCCGAGCGCCATCACATCGAGGTGATCGGCACGACCGGTCGGCTGGTGTTCGATCGCACCGAACTGGCACGCACGCAGCTCTGGCGCGCCGATCTTTCAGGCGCCCGGTTGCATCGGCTGCGCCGGGCCGTGACCGCGCTCGATCCGTTCGTGCTGCTGCGTTCACCGGGGCATGAAGTGTCCTTTCGCCGGTCGCTTGCCGCGTTCGTGGGCGCGATCCGTGGTGACATCGACCACGAACGCATCCGGCCCGACCTGCTGGATGGTGCGAAAAGCCTCGCCGTCATCGATGCGGCCGAGCGATCGCTCATCACGCACGCGCTCGAGGCACCTCGCGGGGTCGGCGAGTACGCGACCTCTCACCCGGCCGTAGCGGACGCGGCCCGGTGAGGCCGCCACGGGTGCTCCTGGTGAACGACTATGCCACGGACACGGCTGGTGCCGAGCGCATCACCCGCAGCCTTCGCGACGCCTTGCGGGCAACCGGGCATGACGTGCGCGTGTTTGCCAGCGATGCGAGGCTCATTGCCGGCGACAGCTTTGCCGACGTCACGTGCCGGGGCACCTCGACGCGGGCGCAGACGCTCGTGTCGATGTGGAACACATCGGCGTCTCGCATGTTGCACGCCGAGCTGGCGGCGTTCCGTCCGGACGTCGTGCAGGTGCACATGTTCCTCTGGCAACTGTCGCCATCGATCCTGTCACTGTTGGCCAACGTGCCTTCCGTGTATTACGCCATGACGTACAAGGCCGTGTGTCCCACAGGCACCAAGTGCCTGCCCTCGGGCCGGCAATGCCAGGTCACGGCGGGCATGGCCTGCGTGCGCGAAGGGTGCGTCACCAGCGCCGGTTTCGTGCCGCTCATGCTTCAGCGTCGGTTGTGGCGCCGGCGTCGCCACGCATTCTCGGCGATCGTCGCGTGCTCGCACGCGCTCCGCGCGCGATTCGAGGATGACGACGTTGCGGTCACCGACGTGATCTGGCCCGGCACACCGGAGGCCACGCCGCGGCTGGCGCTGAATGACACGCCGACGGTCACGTTTGCCGGACGTCTGGATCGCACGAAGGGCGCCGGGGTTCTTCTGCAAGCCTTCGCCCGCGTGCGGGCGCAGATGCCTGCCGTTCGCTTGCGCGTTGCCGGTACAGGACCCGACGAAGCGCACCTGCGTGAGCTGGCCGGTGCACTCTCACTGGGGCCGGCCGTCGAGTTCGCGGGACACCTGGACGGCGTGGCCCTCGAGTCGCTGCTGGCATCGTCCTGGGTGCATGCCGTGCCGTCGATATGGGCAGAGCCCTTCGGGATTACCACGACCGAAGCGATGATGCGCGGTGTGGCCGTTGTGGGGAGCAACACGGGCGGCATCGCGGAATCCGTCGTCGACAGTCACACCGGATATCTCGTTCCGCCCGGTGACGCGTCCGCGCTGGCCGACGCGTTGCTCACCGTGCTGCGCCAGCCCGAAGAAGCCATGCGCCTCGGAGCGAATGCCCGCGCCCGCGCGCTGGCGCACTTCACCCTGCGGGATTGCGCCGCGCGTTTCGCTGCGCTCTACGGGGAACTGACCGCAGGCGCGTCGACATGACCGCGGCAACGGCGCAGGGCCCGCAGCTTTCGGTGGTCCTGGTGGCAGGTTCCGGCTGGCCGGGCATCACGCGCACGCTCGAGCATCTCTGCGCACAGACCGTTCGTGAGCACCTCGAAGTGGTCGTCGTCGGCACGACCGAAGTTGCCGAACGCATGCGCGCGTTCGATCACCCGTTCCTGGCCTTTCGGCTGGTCGCCATGGCGCATGTCACGCAACGTGGCGAAGCGGCTGCCGCCGGTGTCGAGAGTGCGGTGGCACCCCTCGTGGGGCTGATCGAGGATCATTCATTTCCCGCGCCCACATGGGCCGAGGGCCTCATCGCCGCGCATGACGGGCCATGGCGGGGTGTGGGGCCTTGCGTCGGAAATGCCAATCCGGCGACGGCCACCAGCTGGGTGAATTTTCTGTTGAGCTACGGCGCCATGAGTCCGCTGTCGGCGCCAGGCCCGCGCGCATTGATTCCCTGGCACAACAGCACGTACAAACGCGGTGCACTGGAGCCGTATCGAGGCCGGCTCGCTCCCCTGCTCGACTACGAAGGCCGCCTGCAGGAAGCGATCGTCGCATCCGGCGGCCAACTGTACCTCAGCACGGCCATTCGCACCGATCACCTGAACGTATCGCGCGCGCGCTCATCCATGCGCCTCAACCTGCATCGCGGGCGCATGATGGGCGGCTTGCGCTCGGCACGCGAGCAATGGACGGCACTGCGGCGCATCACGCACGCCTGCCTCTTCCCCGTGTATCCGTTCTTCCAGTGGCGCGCGCTGCGCACGCATCTTCGGTCGCTCCCGATCCCTGCGGCACTGCAGTCCAGGGTGCGCGTTATCCTGGCCGCCACCCTGGGCGTGATGGCGCTCGGCGAGGCACTCGGCGTGGTGGCCGGCGTCGGCCATGGCGTCGAGCGCCTGGAGGACTTCGAGCTCCATCGCGCACGACACCTCGCGCGGGGCGAACGCGACATCATGTCCACGCACGCATCTGCGCGCCCGCTCGAGGCTGCGCCATGACCGCAACGGTCGCGGTCACCGGTGCACGCGGATTGCTTGGCCGTGCGCTCGCCATCGCGTTGGCGGCGGCGGGACATCGCGTGCGCGCGCTGCTGCGCAATCCCGGTGGCAGCGACCCGTCCGGCGCGCTCGTGCGACTTCAGCAGCATGGCGTGGAGATCGTTGCCGGCGATGTCACCGATGCGCCTGCGGTGCAACGCGCCATGGCCGGGTGCAGTCATGTGGTGCATCTCGCGGCGGCCACGAGCGGTGTCCGTCGCACGCTTGCGCAGTACCGCGAGGTCAACGTGCAGGGCACGCGCAACGTCACCGACGCTGCCCGGCAAGCCGGCGTGCAGCGCCTGGTGTATGCGAGCACGCTCGGCGTGTACGGGTTCGTGAACGGCGATGTGCTCGACGAACGCTCACCGGTGCGGCCGAACACGGTGTATCGCCGGACAAAGCTCGAAGGCGAGCGTGTGCTGCAGGAGGCTCCCGATGGTTCCCCGATGGAAACCGTGGTCGTGCGGCTCACCTCCGCGGTTGGCGCCTCCGCCAACCGCTGGAACCCGATGATGCGCGCCATCGCATCGGGTGGTTTTCGGCTCATCGGCGATGGAGCCAACCACATCGACCTGCTGCCGGTGGACGATATCGTGCGCGGCATCGCGCAGTCGCTCCTTGTGCCCGGGATCGGCGGACGGCTCTACGTGCTCGGCGCCACCCAGCCCACGACCGTGCGCGCGTTCACGGGCATGATCGCGCGCGCGCTTGGCGTGCCGGCGCCAACGGCGGGTCCGCCGCGGTGGCCGTACGCGGTGGCCCTGCGATACGCGCACCTGCTGGCGCGTACTGACACCGCGCTGGGGCAGTTCCTGCACAACCGCGAAGTCCTCGTTGCCGACAAGCGCAGTTCGAGCGCGCGCGCACGGACGGATCTTGGATTTGCGCCATCGGGTCAGGTCGAAGCCGCTATTCGCGGAATGGGCGAGGCCTTTCGCGCACGCGGGTGAGCTGCGATCGCGGCGAGCTCCGAACATGACCGCAGTGGCGGGCGCCCTGACGCGCGCGCAGCGATGGCTGGCCTATTGTCTGAGCCACGCAACGATGGAGATGTTGCCACACGCTCGCGATCCCTGGAGGCGAGGGGGCCCGGTGGGCGTCGTGAATTTTGTCGGGTTATTGTTCAAGCTCGTCGTTCCTCGAGGGCCGGGGCCGGCGCCGGCGATGTTCGACGGCAGATAGACTTCCACGAACTCCACTTCCGAGACCAGGAGCATGGCGAGGGGAATTGTCAGGTTTGGGACACCGCCAATTGCCACCTCGCACTCGTGCGAGATGCTGCCCTGGGCCCACTTGCGCGCCAAAGCCGACAGGTCATGCAGCCCCAACCGAACCAGTTCCTCGCGCGCGAAGTACTTCGACGAGACCGGGCTGGCGCGCACGATACGCTGATTGAGGTCGAACAACGCATTGCTCTCGATATGGTTTGGCGGACCCGTGCGCGGCACCAGCCACGCCGCGATCTTCCGACCTTCGTTCTCGGGGATCATCACCGCCTTGGTCTGGCGACTGAACCCGTCGCGTTCGATCCGCAACATGTACTGGCCGGCCTTGAGCGGAATGAAAAACGCGCCGGCCGAATCGGTCTTGACGGACTTCCCTGCACCCAGGGCCGTGACCTGCACATCCTTGAGCGGACGAGAGGCGGTGTCGGCGATCACACCGCTGACGCCACCGATGTCGGCAATCGTGGTGACGGCGGCGATGGTGTAGCCAATCGGCGTCATCCGGATTTCGACATGACGGCCAGCCTCCGGGACGGACACCTCGACCGAGGTGACCACGTATCCCATTCGACGGGCGCTCACCCGGTAGGTTCCCGCCGGGACATTGTCGAACTGAAACGCACCATCCGCCTGCGTGCGTGCCCGGCGCCGCAACTCCGTGAGCACCACCTCGACGTCGTCGACGGGATTACCCAGGGTGTCCGTGACAACCCCGCTCAGCGTGCCCGGGGTCGCCTGTACACCCGCCGATGCTTGCGCAGCGATGGGCTGCGCACTCAGCACCATCGCAATGGAAAGGCAGACGAACCCACTGGCAAGCGTTCGAGGCACTGCCGCAGGGACGTTGGTGCGATATGGCATCCGCATGCTCCTCAGGAACGGGAATTCTGGAACTTACTGGCCATTGCGCCGGCCGGAAGGGTGCACTCGTCATGCGCTGTTCCAGCGGCCATCTGGCCCATCTCGGATCGGGCGCCAGCGCACCGGCGAGTCAGAAGCAGGACGCATCGACTCCCCGGACACTACTGCAGGAGTGTGTCTTTCGTGATCAGCGTCGCCGTCGGGTCAACGAACATGTTTGCGGCTGCACCGAGCAGTTGCACGTCCGCGACGGTCGCAGGCCGGCCGAGATGTCGGCTCAGCACACTTCCCACCTCGCGACGAGCACTCTGAATGGCGGTATCGACGGCGCCATTGCGTTGCAGTACGTACCACGGATTGCCGGGCGCGTGGGCGCTGGAACTCCGAAGCTGCAGGCGCTGTAGGCCGCCCACCTCGAGTGCCGGGTGAGCGGTTGGCCGGCCGGCGAAAGGGAGAAAGGGGAACCCGTCGCGAAGGTGCATCACTTCCCAGTCTCCAGACACGAACGCTCGCCATCGGGCCATCGATGATACCTGCTGGTACGCGGCACGAGAGGACGCGCACACCAGCACGGTCGAGACGCGAAGGCCCCCTGAGTTGGCGGCGGTGACGACAGATCGCAGGGTCCGTCCGCTCGAAGCGGCATCGTCGAGGACCCCGACGTACGCATCGCCCACCTTCTCCTTCAGCTCGGGGTCGATGCGAACAGACGGAATGGAGAGGTCCTGCTGTCGACTTGTACGAACGTGCGTGAAACGCCCGGGGTCTGTCGCTGGAACAAAGAGCGGATCGAGCACGAGCCAATGCGCCAGATGATCGTTCGCATACTCCTCTGCCCATTGCGCGAACGAGCGATACCGGACGATCTGCCATGCGTAGCGATCGGCAAAACGATAGACGGCGTCGCGAATCGCATCCACCGGAGCGCGCAGGGTCTCCTGTCCGAAACCCGACAGTAGCCTGAACGCCTCATCGATATCGTCGATCACCAGCGCGTTGGAGACGCGAGTCACAGGAGCATGCGCTGTCACGTACTCGAATCGTCGGCGTTCAATGAAGGCTCACATCGAGGGCCGATTCGGGAAACCTCTTGAATGGCTTTCGACCCGCCAGCAGATCCTCGACCACGCGCACGAGCTGGGTGTCCGGCAGCGCCCCGTTGATGCGCCATCCATTGAAGAAGACCGTTGGTGTTCCAAGGACTTGCATACTCTTGCCCAACTCCGCGCCGGCGGCAACGAGCGGAGGGGCCTCGGGACGCATGATGCAGGCCTGAAAACGGAGCGCGTCCGGAACACCTGCTTGCTCGGCGAACCAGCCCCACTCCCGAAGTCCAAGTTGTGACTGATTCTCGAATACCGCATCGATCATCGGTTCAAACCTTCCCTGCTCATGGGCGCATTCTGCCGCCGCCGCTGCTGCAGGGGCGTTCGAATGAAAGGGGAGCGGAAAATGAATGAACGTGTGCGCGATCTGATGAGGATACCGCGCACGCAGCCGGGAGAGGCCAGCATGAAACCGCTTGCAGAAGGGGCACTCCAACTCCGAGAACTCGACGATGACGACACGCGCGCTGTCGCTGCCCGACGTCCGTCCAGCCCGAAGCATGCTCCGCCATTCGGGGAAGTATCCGGACGGTGCGTTCGGCTCGTGCGTCGGCGGCTCCGGAAGCTCTCGACGTACAAGCAATCCGCAGATCACCACCGCCGCCGCGGTGAGCACGACTGACAAGCTCCTTTCCAGAACGGATTGCATGGCTCCTCGCGGTTTGGTGTTCCTCGTCAGGTGTCGCACCGAAGTATCTGGGTTACGCTTGCGGCGCTGTCATTTGGCGATTCGCCATGAGCAATGACAGCGCCGCAGGCGTTCCGATTCGCGATCGACTAGGACGCAGCGTAGCAGTAGCCAAGCGCCGGGAAGTGGGCCGTACACGTGATCGGATCATAGTGACACCACGCCGGCGTCTCCCAGGGACACAGCGGGCCCAGAATCGCGAAGGCCTCATTGCAGTCCTCAAAGCACCAACCTGACGTTGCCGCCGACGCCGATGACGGAGTGCGCAGAATGGCAACCACTCCGAGGGCAACTACGACGGCTGACTTGACCAGCAAACGGCGAACACTCGACATGATGCCTCCGGGAAGAGTCTGGAATCGGCGCGTTGGCGCGCGACCAGACTATGTGTCGCTGACCTCGAGTGGCACCAGCACGCCTTTGGCTGCTGTCCGTACGTTTTCGGCAAGATTGCCAGCCAAGTCGCCGGTGAAGAGACGGTCGCCCAGTTGTTGCGCACTGCCGCCGAAACCAAGCGCCCTCCACCCGGACGGAGTCAATGCCGTGTGCCGAACCAGGTATATGCGAAGCTCGTCAGCTGTCTCGAAACCGAGGCGTTGCGCGACCACGGACAACTTGGGCCCGTCGTGATCGCATTGAAACGCGACGCTGCATCCCATCACAAGCCCAAGGAGCCGTGACGGGCGCGGAAACCCAAGACGAGCAACCCGCGCACGCAGTGTTCGTCCCGGCATTCCGCTTGCGCGTTCAAGCTCGCCGATCCTTGATCGCCGACAACCGACCGTGAGAGCGGGGAGCAGGATGCTCGCCGATGCCTCGGTCAGTCTCGGCGCCAGCAGCGTGCTGAGCCGATCCACGCACCGAGGCCGGTTCGTGACACTTCCCGAGGCGGTCGCGTCGAGGAGCGCGTCGGCACCAAGAGTCGCCAGAACGATCCGGACGTCGAGTCGCATGCGCAGCAGCATGAGCGACTGCCGATAGCCGACGTTTGTGGCAGGCACGATGACGACGATTGGCCGATTGACCGCGCCCCTTGCGGCCACACGCTCGATGACCTGCAAGGCAGGCATTGCCTTGATGCCAAGCTCCAGTAGAACCACATCCAGTCGCAGATCCTGCATGGCTTCCTCGATATCGCGATCCGAGAATGCTCGCTCGAGATGATTCGCGCCCTTGGAAAGAATGGTTGCGATCTCGTCGCTTGGATGCCATAGGCCAATCCTCACGGCTTCTCCGAACAGATGGCGTTTAGGGGCGAGGAGCGCAGCCAGGCGCGTGCGAGCGCAGCGACGTGCCCGCGGCGCTGGAGCGTTCCGACCAGAGCAGGGGTCTTCGCGGCTTCGCGTCGACAGGGGCAACCATCAGCGGCGACATGCCACGGTATCCCCTTGCCCCTGCTCCAGTTGGAGAGTCCGCTCAATTCCAGACGTGAAGCTCGAAACCGTAGCCGCATCCACCGGTGGCATCCGGCTCCTGCGTGAGGAGAATGGTGCCGTTCTCATCGGTCTGGACGCAGATGGCGTCTCTGCGCGGCTTGAGCCCCTCCAGCTCGGGTGCCGAAGGCGCATCGGCACACGCAGTGAGCGAGGGAACCACGACGATTGCCGCCAGTGAGAAGGCGCGACGAGCTGACCGAACCCAGAGGTACTTCCGCATCGAGGAACTCCATGTTTGAGGAGCTACAACCATGCGCAGCTTCACGGAAAGGGAGTCAGCGGCTATTCGGCCAGACCTTTTCGTATTCGGGCATTTCTTGTTGTCCGTTAGGAAAAGGCGTACACACACGTCTCTCGCGTGGCCTTCCGGCCGCGCGTATACTCAGCCGTATGTGCGCAGGCGCGCCGGCGTACTGTCGTCAGCGCGCATCCACCAGACTTTGATTCGACGGAGCCGCTTTGACAGCCGTGCCTGCGGTGCTTCCTGATCGCGTGACACTTCAGGGCGTGGGACTGCGACTCCTGGCGGAGCTCGAAGGCGCCGAGTCGCTTCCCCCGCTGCCTGCGGTCACGCGCCCTGTCCTCGACCCCTTGGTCGAGCAACTGCAGCCGCAGATCGGGCTGCTCGGCACCGACACGACCATCAGGATGTGGGTGAATGCCGCGGCCATCATCGAAGCGCATGGCTTTCACGACGTCGCAGTGGATCTGGTCGAGGGACTGCGCCGGGTGGTTACTTCCGGCCGCACCGACGACGAGGCACGTGCGTTCGACGCGTTCCTGTGGACGCGGCGCGGACGGATTGCGCGACTGGCCGCGCAATTGGACGATGCGGAACAATGCTATCGTGAGGCGTTGCGCAGGACGCCACGCCAGAGGACAGACCTGTGGTGGTCAGACGTGGTGTCCAATGCCTGGCTCGGCCTGTCGATCCTCGCGGTCGGACGCGGGAACTATCCGCTGGCGCAGCAGGAAGCGCGGAAAGTCCTGGTGTCGCACGTTCCGCCATCGCAGCAGGTCCAGGCACACCTGCTCCTTGCATTGATCCTGAAGAAACGCGGCAGGTTTGGCGCGGCGTTGGCTCATGTCTGGCAGGCCTTCGACCTCCTTCCTGACACAGACCCACGACGTGCTGATGCACTCGTTACACTCGGTGAGATCGCCGCGGAGGTCGGTGAATGGGAGAGCGCCCTGCACGCGCGTTTGGCGGCCTTGGCTCTTCCGATACTCCCACGGGTCGCCGTGGCCGCACTCACCGGCCTGCTCGGCGTGCTGGCGCAGCCGAACCTGCGTGCGAACGCACGGGCAGAAACGATCATCGCGCAAAGTGCGTGGGGACGGCGCGTACTGGCCGGGCGCACGGAGATGACGGTGGTCGCGCGCGCGGAAGGCCACGCGCAAGACTTGTTGCGGCCGAAGCTCGGCATCGGCACGACCGGTGGCGGATTGACCGCTCACGATCAGGTCGTTCTGGCGCTGAGCCTCGCCGAGTTGATCGCCGCGGACGAGCGCTACTCCGAAGCCGCCGAATGGCTCGAGTTTGCAGAGATGCTCGCGGTGCGTCATGGGTTTCATGAGCGTCAGTTTCAGGTCGACGCGTTGCGTCGCGCCTGGTCGGAGCAGCGTGCTGTGTTGCAAAGGGATCCGTCGCCGACCCAGACAGTTGTTCGTACAAAGCGCGCTCGTCGAACGACCGTGTGGAGGCGAATGGACGGGCTCGAGGCGCTCGCGGTACGCGGTGGCGGGGCCGGCTGATGACGAAACTCGAACGGCACGGCGGGCGCCCGCCCAAAGTTTCGGGCCCCCGCTCGCGCAGTCCGTTGCCGACCGGAGTCGTCGCCTACCGGGTGCCGGCGAACCTGTGCCCGCTCGTCACGTTTTCGCTCGAGGAGGTCGCACCGGTTTGGTTCGCAAGTTCGATCGACGACGGCCGGAGAATCCTGAGCGAGCATGTCGGTCTCGCGGTACTCGCGACAATCCCGGCTGCCGAGGCGCAGGCACAGCTCGAGGACCTGTCCGGGCTGTGCCAGGAGTTCCCGCACGCGGGATGGGTCGGTCTGTTTGTCGATGGCGTATCGGACCTCGGCGCGCTCGCCCATCTTGGGGCGCTCGGCGTGCACAAGATCGTGCCGGCGACGCGCCTGCACACATCCAGTGTGCTTCGTGATGCCCTGTCTCGCGGAGAGGCCGCCAGCGTGGCGGCCCGCCTGCGGCACGTGACTCACCTTGATGTGCACGAACCGGCGGCGACACTCCTGTGGCGCGCGCTGAGCATTGCCCATGCACCCATTTCGATGGCGGCGTTCGCGGCCGCAGCGCGCATGCACGAGCGCACCATCCGAAGACTCTGTGAACGACATGACCTCGTATCGCCGCAATGGATCGCCGGATGGGCGCGATGTCTGCTCATCGCGTACTACCTGGAGGAACCCGGCCGTACCGTGCAGAGTATCGCCACGGTCCTTGGCTTCGACTCGCCGGTGTTGCTCGCCAACCATCTGAAGCGCTACACGGGTCATTCTGCAACGGTATTGCGGAAGCTCGGTGCGCTCGACACGGTGGCGCGGCTGCTCGAGGCACGCTTGCGCCCCGCTCGCGACGACAGCAGTGCGGCCTAGCCAGACTGGATCGGGGTAAGCTCACTCCTGCTACGCTCTATGCGGCCACCGACCTACCGATACGCCGGGCACCGCGGAACCCGGAACAGACGAAGTTGCGTCACCGAAACCATGGAGTCCGTGCCCGTGACAACATTTTGCAGCGCCAGTACGGTATCGCCGCGGAACGCAAAGACGGGACGCGTATCCGGAGCAAGGGCCACTTCCGCATCGACACACTGCCGATGCGTCTCCCAGTCAACAAGCGAGAGATAGGCCGTTCCGGAAACGCTCGTGCCCTGCGGACTGAAGTCCACGTGTACCATTGCCGTCTGCGTGCCCAACGACGCAATGGCGGTCAGGATCGACACCATGACCATCTGTTCTTCAGGCTTCCTGGAACTCGCCAGCAACCGTTCAAGGCCGTCGGGAACGCCACGCCTCTTGCGCGCCTCAAGAAGGATCGAGTCGACAACCGTCCCATGGGCATCCGTGACATACATGGTTCGTGACGCCACCATCGCAACGACGGCGCCTCCGGGCCGGAGTGCGGCCGCCGAAAACGGATAGGCAAATTTCAGACGAGGCCCTGTGCTGTAGTCCCCGGATATCGGCCCCAGTGCCTGTCCAACCGAATCGCCACTGACCATTCGGTACATCGAACTCGTCTGCATGGCATCGAACGTTCCGCCCAGCAGCGTGTCCTCGACCGCACTGATGGTAAACGGCGATCCCGGAAACCGTACGATTCGAAGTAAATCGCCGGTTCGTGCATCAAACAGCGAGATCCGACCGGTTCCCACGTCGGAGACCACCAGGACCGAGTCACCGACGACCGCCATCCCGCCCGGAGCGGAAAACTCCCCCGGTCCGCGGCCGCGACGGCCTATTCTCCGAACAAGCGCTCCATCTCTGGCGAACTGCAGCACGCTCGCAGACCCGGCGTCGGCAACAAAAATGGCGTTGCCGGTCATCGCGACACCCGCCGGTTCCGCAACGAACGCCTGCTCGCTGTCCCGGAGTCGCACCGAGTCAATCAGGACAGCAGGCCCCAGCAGCTGAACAACGTCCGTGGAGAGACCGTGTTGTTCCTGGCCTGACGTACACGCGACGCCCAACAACAGACACATCACGACGACTCGCGGCATCCAGGCCTTCACGATGATGTACCTGCTGTATGCGTTATGGTATCGACAATCCGCTCCTGCCCGCCGTGCCATCCTGCAGCGATGCGAAGTACGCGACACCTCCTGGCAACGACATCGGGCCGGCTCATCCGGCGCCAGTGCGATGGCGGCATTCCAGTCATTCGGG
Source organism: uncultured Gemmatimonas sp. (assembly GCA_964588045.1). Classification (GTDB taxonomy): domain Bacteria; phylum Gemmatimonadota; class Gemmatimonadetes; order Gemmatimonadales; family Gemmatimonadaceae; genus Gemmatimonas. The sequence continues at coordinate 27,556 of CAZPON010000003.1, read as the reverse complement.
CACCATCTGATAGCCAGCGATCGCGAAGTGCCGGTCCAGCGTCAACGCGGCACGCGTGCCACGCTCGGCCATGATCGCGAAGCTCACCGCGTCAACCATGGAAAACGGCTGATCCGCATAGCGCGTAAGCCAGTCGTTGACCGCAGCGTCTTCGAGGTGCGCGTTGCTCGCGACCACCACGTTGGGCGACGTGCGCACCAAGCGCACGAAGCGCAGGCCTGATGCGATCCCGGCACGCCGCATGATCAATGCGTGCGACTCGGCAACCACCAGATTCGATGTCACGATGCGCACCCGGCGCGCCACGCGCGCGCGAAGCGCCGCGCTCAATCGATCGTGATCGGGATGCGATCGTACGACCAGCGGATACCACGCACTGGTATCGACAAACAGCTCATCCATCACTCACGCCACGTCCGACGGCGCGCTCCACGACGCCTCCTCACCATGGGCCAGGACGCGATCGTGCTCGCGTGCAGCGTCCACGGCATCGGTCTCGGCGACGTCGTCCGCGAGGCCGATGAGCCGAAGCGCCGGGTGCGCCGCCGGTTCCATGTGCTGCAGCTCCAGTGCCTCGAGCCCCCGACGCAGCACGTCGGACTTCGACGCGTGGAGCTGAACGGTCAAGCGCTCCAGGCGCGCCTGATCGGTATCGGTCAGGTAGACCTGCGCCGGTTCGCCGGTTCGCTTCGCTGGGCGACGCCTGTCATGATAGTCAGTCATGACAATATGCTATGACAGCCGGCACCCGATGTCAACCGCCAGCGTGCTCGGGTAGGCCCCGGCCCCGCGTCTCGCCTCTCCAGTCTCCCTTCTGCCGTCTTCCCTACGGCGTCACCAACGTTGCGACAAACTCGTACACGCGGTATCCGCCAAACGCGTAGGGACCGATGCGTATCGTGCCGGTCATCTGCGAACCGCTCTTGACCTACTACGCGCAACCTGGGCGGCGATTACGTCGCTCAAGACTGGAGACGCAAGAAGGGCGACGGGAGACATCCAACCGGCTTGTAGTAGTGTCCGGTTGGACGTCTCCCGTCTCCCTTCTTCTGTCTTCTGTCTTGAAAACTAGGGCTTCTTGAGCTTATCCCGAGTTGGACTGTCGTCCTCGTTCCACGGGAACGGCGCGCCCTTCACCTGCCGCGGATAGATCTCGTTCAGGTTGCTCGCATCATAGAGCCGCCCGTTCTTCATGACGTACTTGATAGCGTTCGTGTTCTGCAGGTTGTCCAGCGGATTCCTGTCCAGCACCACCAGGTCGGCCAGCTTGCCGACCTCGATCGACCCGACATCCTTGCTCAGGCCAAGTGTGCGCGCACCAAGGATCGTCGCCACCTTGAGCGCGTCGAACGTCGTCATCCCGTCGCCCATGCCGATGTTCCACATCTCCCAGTGAAAGCCGATGCCCTGCTGCTGGCCATGTGAGCCCACGCCCGCCAGTCCGCCCGCATCGATGAGCTTCTTGATGTCGCCGCCGGCCGCCTTCATGGGATACTGATTGTCGAGGAACCAGCCGGCCTGCCCCATCGTGGTCACCGCGCCCGCCGAGCCGCCGCGCCGCAGGATCTTCCCCTCGAGATCGCTCCACGGCGTGAACAACTGCAGCTTGGCATCGTGCAGCAGGTCCATCTTTTCGTACCAGTAGTTCTCCGCCCACGGCGCACCATACGCCACGATGAGCGTGGGCGTGTACGCAATGCCCGACTCGGCCAGCAGCCTGATCACGTCCGACTGCAGTGGATACGTCGGGATGGTGTGCTCGTGACCGCTGTAGCCGTCGATGGCTTCGGTCATGTTCATCTTCACATCGAGACCGCCCTCCGTGGTCGGCATGAGCTTGAGCTCGTTCGCCGCCTGGATGATCCACTGGCGCACTTCGCGATTGCCGGCCTGGTATTCCTTGATCGTCTTCGTGTCGTAGTACTCGGCGTAGCGCCTGAGCACCGTGCGTGCCGTCTCCAGGTTGCGGATGTTTTCGGCGGCAAAGACACCGGGACCGGTGGAGTAGATGCGCGGCGCCAGCACCCTGCCGGCCTTCTCGTGATCCTCGTACGTGAGCACGTCGGTGCTGCCCGTTTGCGGATCGCGCGCCGTGGTCACGCCATAGGCAAGGTTCGCCGCGTAACTCCACACCGGCTCGCGATGGATGTTGTTCGCGACGCGCAGGTGCGCGTGCGTGTCCACGAAGCCGGGAACGATGGTCTTGCCGCTCACGTCGATGACGCGCGCGCCCGAGGGGGTTCTCACCGAGCCGCTCCTGCCGACGCCCACGATGCGATTGTCGGTGATGGCAATGTCACCGTTGGCCAGGACCTCGGTGCCGTTCATGGTGATGATGCGTGCACCCTTCAACAGGACCGACCCCTTCGGGATATCACGTGGTGCCTGCAGCCGGATGCGCGTCTCCACCGGTTTGTACGTGGCCAGCACGCGCGCATTGCCGCGGCCACCCGCATTGCCCGCGGCGGAATCACCGCCGGCGCCACCAACGGGCCGCGGCGGATTGGCCCGTCGCACCGAATCATCGAAGGCGATGGCCTGCTCGATATCGTACACGGCGTGCGCGTTGCCGATGGACCAGTGAATGGTCTTGCTGTCCGACGCCCAGCTCGGGAACTGCGCACCAATGTCGGTCAGTTTCCGTGACGGAAAGTCCTGACCTGGCGGGCCAGCGGCAGCGCCACCGCCGCCACCGCGACCTTCGCCCACGGTGATCGTGGGCTCGGTGCCGCCGGGCCACGGTACGTCGGGGATGTAGTACAGGTCGAGGTTCACCTGTGCCAGCACGCGCGTGCCATCGGGTGACAACCGCGCCCAACTGGCGCCGCCGCCACCGCCGCCACCACCACCGCCTGCGCCGGCACCGGCAATGCGCAGGATGTTCTTGATGTCGGTGCCGTCCCAGCGCATCGAGTACAGCCCGCGTTGGCCGGAGTACGCGAAGATGCGTGACGTGTCGCGCTGCGAGAAATGCGCATCGCCAGCGCCGGTCGCAATGAATGTCGCGTCACCGCCGGTCGAGGGAATCCACACCAGGTCACCACCACCGCCGCCACGACCGCCACTTGCCGTGCGAAACGCGCGCGATGGCGCACGGCTGGCCACGATGCGCTGTCCGTTGGGCGTGTACTCGGGATTCGACCACAGTCCCTGCTGCGGCGTGAGACGTTGCGGCTGCCCGCTGCCGTCACTGCGCACGCGATTGAGATAGCCGATGCTGTCGGCCCATGTGGTGTACGCGATGTACTGGCCGTCGGGACTCCACGTCGGCTCGAACTCGCCGAAGTTGCTGTTGGTGAGCCGCCGGGGTGTCCCGTTGGGATAGTCCATCACGTACAGGCGGTCGAGCGCCACGAACGCCAGGCGTTTGCCATCGGGACTCGGCACCGCGTCGCGAATCTGCTTGATGGTGAACGTCGCCGAATCAGGAATGGGATAGTCGAACGCGACCTTCGGGCCGAGCGCCTGCACGACGTCTGCTTCGAAAGGAATCTCCGTCGCCACCTTGGTATCCATGGCGACCTTCCAGAACTTCCCGTCCCACGTCGTCACCAGGAACTTCGAGTCCGGCGTGAACGACATGCCGGGATACACATCGAGCGACGCAATCGACTCCTGGTCGTCACGTTGCACCGGACCCGTCAGCCATTCGTCTTCGTTGGTGGCAAGGTCGCGAACACGCAGGCGCGTGTGATCGACGTAACGCGTGCCGTACACCAGCCACTTGCCGTCGGGTGACAGCGTGGGCCGGAAGGCCGAACCCCATCGGCTTTCCTTCGTCGTCACCTGACCCGTCTCGCGGTCGTACTGCATGAGCGCGTAGTCGCCGAGCGGCGTGTTGTACACCCAGCGTCCACGACGCTGCGCAAACCACACGTAGCGTTCGTCCTTGCCCATGGCCGGTCCTTCTTCGCGCGTGACGTCGGCCGCGGGAGCGCCGCCGCGTCCTGCTGCGGGTGCGGCCTGGGGACGAATAAGCTGGATGCCCGTGCCGCCCGTCGACGGAAACATCCAGAGCTTCTGTCCGCGCGTGGCAATGATGTACTTGCCGTCGGGCGTCCAGATGGGCGACTCGTAGGTGTTGGTGTTGCCGCTGGTGAGCTGGACGGTGTCCTTCTTGTCGAGCGAGATGGTGAACAGGTTGTAGCCACCGGTGCGATCGCTCACGAACACCACGCGCTTGCCGTCAGGCGAGATGCGCGGCTGCGCATCGAACGCCATGCCGCGGGTGAGCGGCGTGGCCTTGCCGCCCGTGATCGGCATGGTGTAGATGTCGCCGAGCAGGTCGAAGGCGATGGTGCTGCCGTCGCGACTCACATCGGACGACATCCAGTTGCCGACCTTCGTCGTGAACGCCAGTGTGCGGGTGGGCTTGAGCGGCAGCCCTTCCTGCATCGGATCCCTGGGCGGCTGCGCGTCGCCACGTTGGGCACCGGCGCTGAAGGGCATGACGACGAGCGCCAGTGCGACCGCGCCGATGCGCGGAAGGAGTCGCTGGGGCGTGCGCGAGCGAGGGGACACTGACATGGAGAATCCCTGTCCGTAAGGAGGTGCGTGCTGCGGAGACGGTCGTGGTCGACCGCCGCCATCCGGAGAGAAGTTGAGGCGCGTCGCGCGATACGGCCATGGCATTCATGAACCCCTGGACAGCAACTGCCGGAGGCCGCCTTGACCGCTGGGCTCAATTTCCTTACTATGAGTAAGGATTTTTAGTGAGGTAAGGATGCACAGTAGCAAGCTGACCAGCAAGAGTCAGATCACCATCCCCAAGGCCGTCCGCGAGACGCTCTCGCTGCATCCGGGTGACCGGATTCGTTTCCTGCTTCAGCACGACGGGACCGTCACCGTCGAGGCCGAATCGGTCGACCTGCGGACACTCCGCGGGGTGTTCAATGCGGAACGTCGCCATGTCACCATCGAGCAGATGGGTGACGCCATTCGACGTGGCGCGACGGGTGGCAGCGACCCGTGATCGCACTCGACACCAACGTGCTCGTGCGTTACCTGGTCGAGGATGATGCACGCCAGGGCGCACTTGCCGCCACATTGATCAACCGAGTGATTGCCAGCGACGCGTCACTCTTCGTGTCCGACATCGTCGTCTGCGAGACCGTGTGGGTACTCAGCATCAGCTACCGCATCGACCGAACCGCAATCGCGACGATGCTCCGTGACCTGTTCCGGGCGCGGCACCTCCGGTTCGCCGCGCCCGACCAGTTGGTGCGCGCCCTCGACGCGTACGTCGCGGGCAAGGGCGACTTCGCGGACTACCTGCTCCGTGAGCACGCCCGATTCGCCGAGTGCGAGTCGGTCGCGACCTTCGACAAGGCGCTGCTCAGGGAGCCGGGATTTGTGGCTGTGAGGTGAGGGCGATGCGGTTAGCGCGCCACAGTGACCGCCACATCGCGATTGACCACCTCGAGCGTGGCGCGATCGAACCAGAGCATCCCCGACCCAGCGAGGCCCACACCGTACTGGATCCACGCACCGTTGCGCGGGACATCCAGCACAATTTCGTACCGCTGCCACTCGCTGGTCGCTGGCAGACGAATGAACTGGCCAACCAGTCCAGCACCGTCCCCGGGCGAGTCCACGGCCTGTACCCGCGCCCACAAGTCCGCACGTTGTGTCGCGCCGACCGTGCGCAAGTACGCGGACACGCGGATCCGTTTGCCGTGGTATGGCGACGCGAACAGATTGTTCATCCACGTCCCATAGCCAGACGCCGAGTCGGCAACTGGCGCCAACCGCGACGTCGGACGTCCCTCATGCAATACCGAAGCGTCGCCCCGCTTCCGGAACTGCTCGCGTGCACCACCGGATATGCGCCAACCGGTGGGGTCGCTCCCCACCCGCTCATGGTCTATCGGTGGTTGCCGCGAACACGCAATCACGGCCAGCGCCACCACGAGGCGCACCGCGAGCCGTACGAACCGATGGGAATCGGTGCAACTCATGAGCCGCTCCATCGAAGGTCTGGCCTCGTTCGCTATCGCGACGTCGAATCGCGCACCACCTGATACACGTCGCGCAGCGGCGTGCCGTGTACGACGCCTCGCACTCGGTCCGACTCAGCCGGGAACCAATCCAGGTACGCCACGCCGGAGCACTCGCGGTCGAAACGGGCGAGTGATGCCGTGGCCTCGGCGCTGCGCTGCTGCACTGCCTGCGCAAAGACCACGCCGATCAGTACAGCGCAGCCCTCCGGGTCCCCAGCCCGATGCTCCGGTCTCGCGAGAAACTTCAGGCCGGCCTGCTCCGCCTCGGCGCGCCGCCCCTCGCGATTCAGCATCATGACGTCCGTGGCACCACCGGTGGTCGGCGTGTGGGCGGCGCGGGCGGAGGTATACACGCTTCCCAGTGCCTCGCCGTTGACCAGCCGACGCACACGATGTTCTTCACCGGGAAGGAAGCCCGGGAACACCGCTGTCTTGCAGGACGCATCGAAGCGCGCCATTGACGCAGTAGCTTTGGCTCGCTCCCCCTGCAACGATTGCGCGTACGTCACGCCGATGAGCACCGCACACTCCTCGCCGTCCATCGCCAGCGGGGACCGTCCCGAAAGAAAGCTCAATCCGACACGTTCAGCGTCTGCCCAGCGACCGGAGCGATTGAGTTCCATGACCGTGATGGCGCCGCTGTCCGTGACAACGGCCTGCGTGGCAGGTGTGCGCTGGCTGACGACAGGTCGCGGCAGCGCCACCAACAGCCCCATCGCCATGATACCACCGACGATGGCGATCATCATGCGTCCCGGATTCGGACGCCGTGCGCCGGACGTGATGCCGTCGATTCGGCGTTTCAGTGACGAGGCGTTTCGCGACAGCAGAAAGGCCACGGCCAACAACGATGCGCGGCCGGAACGTGCTGCCATATCAATGAGCGCAGCCGCCGTCCGTCACACAGCGTTTCGACACACATGGCGAGCACAGACAGGATGCCGGCGCTCGCATACGCGTAAAGAACCAGGGTGATTGCGTTCATCTTCCCTGGTCCTCGCGAAGGCGCTCATCCAGCAGCTTGCGAAGCGCGAGAAGGTCCTCCGTGCTCAGCGTGCGATCGTGCACCAATTCCGTCACGAGCAGTCGCGGTGAGCCGCCGAACAGCTTGCTCACCAGTCGCTTGAGTGCGAACCGGGAAGCGGTCTTCTGCGCCGTGCGCGGATAGTAGCGAAACGCGCGGCCTTCCTCCTCGTGACGCGCATGCCCTTTCTCCTCGAGGATGCGCAGCATCGTGAGCACGGAGTTGTAGGCAAGGTCGTCATCAATGGCCTCGCGCACTTCCGAAGCAGTGGCGGATCCCCTGGCCCACAGGATCGCCATGACATCGAGTTCCCGGTCGGTCAGCATACCTGATACCGCCTCCTAAGAGTTTAGGAGAAAGTATGCTGACGGCCCGAACCTGTCAACTAATACTTTAGGAGTACGTCGAAGGCTAGAACGACCAGTTGACGATCGGGAACACCGGGAACTGACCGTTCTGCTTGATGATGTTGATCAGGCCGATCTGGACACCGTGCAGGCTCTGGGCGTGGTTGATGAACCCCACCTGCAAACCTTCCCACGCGCCGGCCGTGTTCACCATGCCCCACTGCAGTCCCTTGCCGCCGCCCTTGGCCGACGTGAAGAAGCCGTTCTGCAGCCCCTCGAAGCGGCCTTCCGTGATGGCGATCGACGCACCCTGCCAGCCGGTGAAGGCACCCTTGTTGATGGCGGCGAACGCCCACTGGATGCCCGACGACTCGCCGCCCGACGTGACGTTGACCAGGCCGAGGTCGACATACTTCACCGACTTGTTCACCGAGTAGATGAGGTTGAGCCGTACCGCCGAGACGCCCTTCTCTGCCTTGACGATCTGCAGCGGGGTGAAGAGCGCGATCTGGACAGGACTGTCCTGTGCCGCGAGAGGCGCGGCGACGAGCATCGCAAACAGTGCACCAATTGCAACCCGCATGTGTTGTCTCCATTGGAAGGGGAACGTTCGAACCTGTCGAGTCCCGGGCTGCACCGCGACCACCGCTCGCGTCAGACGCGCATCGCGCGGTCAGGACCCCTCAATCATCGCCCCCGAGGAAACGGATGACAAGTCCGATCAGAGAGCGAAGGCACCTGCAAGCCCTCGACACGCATCTGATTCCATCTGATACTTGGGGCACCCCTACCCTCCTCCAATGACCAAGCCGTTCTCCCGACGCGACTGGATCAAGACGGTCGGCGTCGCCAGCACGCTGGCCCCGCTCGATCTCGTCCACGCCGACAGCCTGCGTGCCGCGCCGGCCGCGGCGCCCGCGCCGCTCGATATCCGCACCATGCACGCCCCGGGCGATATCGTGGAGCTCTACTCCACGAGCGACGTGAACATTCCCCCGCGCGGACCGTCGTTCATGAAGTTCAGCTTCGACTTCCCCGAACCCGGTGTGGTGTTCGGCGATCACCGATTCAGCTTCCTGGTCTTCACCGACGAGAACACCTACTCGCTCGACCGCGCGCTCATGCAGGCCAGCGGCAATGCCGACGCGCTGCAACTGACCTGCACCGGCATGGTGTGGGCCGGCGGACAGGAGAAAGCGCCCGGCAAGGTCTCCGTGCGCTTCACGCGCACCGGGCGCACCATCGAGTGGGACATCGTTGCCGAGATGGGCCATCCCATCAAGACGGTGACGACGGTCATTCGCGACATGCCGCGCGGCAAGGTGTCGTTCGGTGGCGGCGCGCTCAACGAAACGCGCGAGGGCGACGTGCTGGGCGGGTACACGTTTGGCGCGGGCGACCTGCACGGCGCCGGCACGCCGCAAAGCATGTCGACACCCGTGACCATCTTGCAGGCCGGCGAGACCGACTTCCTGTACCTCACTACACAGGACACGCGCGTGCGGCCCAAGCGCTACTACTACCAGGCGGGCGAGACGGCGTTTCGTGTCGAGGCCATCTACGAGCACGACGCGTGGCGCAACGACACGCGCGTCGTCGTGCCACGCTGGCAGCTCGGCCATGCGTCGGCGTTCGAGGACGCCATGGCGCCGCACATGGCGCACATCGAGAAGGCGTTCAACCTCCCGCTGTGGGAGACGCGCGCCGACACGCCCACGTGGATGCGCGACATCGCCATGGTCACCACGCTGCATGGCATGCACTACACGGGCTTCATGTTCAACGACTACGCACAGCAACTGGCGATCCTGCGCTGGATGGCGACGCAGATACCGCCCAACCGCGTGCTGGTGTTCCTCGCGTCGTGGGACGGGCGCTACTACTGGGACTATCCCAACTACGTGGTGCCCGCGCGCATGGGCGGTGAAGCCGGATTCCGCACGCTCATCACCGAAGCCCGCACGCTGGGTTTCAAGATGATGCCGATGTACGGCACCAACTCCGCCAATCGCAAGCAGCCGGTGTACCCCTCGGTGGCGTCGGGCGCGACGCACAAGATCGACGGTGACATCTACAACCTGAACTGGGTGGACTGGAACAACGACCGGCACCAGGATGGCTGGCTGACGTACATGAACCTCGGCGACGACACGTGGCGCCTGCACATGGAGGGGCGCATCGCCGAGATGATCGAGCGGTTCGGCGTGGACGCGTACTTCCTCGATATCGTGGGCGGTCACGTCAACAGCACCAACGGCGACATGCACGAGGGCACCCGCCAGCTCATCCAGAACCTGCGCGCGAAGTACCCGAACGTCGTGGGTGTGGGCGAGATGCCGTACGATGCACTGTACGAGTTCATCCCGATGTTCCACGCCGGCGGCGGCGGACGGTGGCGCAAGTACGCCAGCTTCTTCCAGCACCTGAGTGCACCCGCACCGGGTCGCGGCAGCTCCGGCGTGCACGAAGCGGGCTTCGGACGCTTTCGCACCGAAACGCTCGGCCTCAATCCCAACGCCATTCCCACACTGCAAGTGGTCGACGACACATTCACGAAGCATCGCGACACGATGGCGGCCATCATCGCCGAGGCTCGGAAGCGGGCGGGGATCGCATGAGCCCCGCCAGGAGCCGGACACGGGATGTGTCACGCGCCCTGCGTGACGCGGTGTGCGAGGCGAACATCGAGTTGTTTCGTTGCGGGCTGGCCCGATTCACGTTCGGCAATGCCAGCGGCGTGGACCGCGAGCAGGGGCTGATCATCATCAAGCCCAGCGGAGTGCCGTACAACAAGCTCACACCGGCCATGCTGGTGGTGACCGACTTGCAGGGCACGGTCGTGAATGGGGACTTGCGACCTTCGTCCGACCTGCCCACACACGCCGTGCTCTTTCGCGCGTTCCCGCAGCTTGGCGGTGTGGCGCACACGCATTCGATGTTCGCCACCACGTTTGCGCAGGCACGACGGGAGATCCCCTGCCTTGGCACGACGCACGCCGACTATTTCCATGGCGCCGTACCGGTCACGCGTGCGCTGACGGAAGCGCAAGTCGCCACCGACTACGAGCGCAACACGGGACTCGCCATCGTGCGCCGCTTCAAGTCGCTCGATCCGATGGCAATACCCGCCGTGCTGGTGGCCGGCCACGCCAGCTTTGCCTGGGGCGCCACCGTCGAGGCCGCCGTCGACAACGCCTCGTATCTCGAGGAAGTGGCGACCATGGCGTATTGCACCCTGCAGCTCGATGCCAACGCACAACCCATTTCCGGCGCCCTGATCGACAGGCACTATCTGCGCAAGCATGGCGCGAAGGCGTACTATGGCCAGGACGCGTAGCGCGGGCTCCGAACCGGCAGCGGGCGATGAGGGCCAGGTGGCGCGATTCACGCGCGCGTTCGATCGATTGGTTGCGCGACTGCAGGACGATCAGGCGATCCTGGCGGCATTGCTGTGCGGAAGCCTGGCGCACGACACCGTCTGGGCACGGTCGGATATCGACCTCGTGCTGATCACCATCGACGACCGGTTGGTCGACGAGGGTTCGATGGCGCTCGACGCCGACGGCGTGAACGTGCATGCCCTGCTGATTCCGCGGGCGCGCTTCAAGCGGCTGGCCGACGGGGCCATGACGAACTCCTTCATGCATTCGCTGCTGTCGAAGGGTCGTCTCGTATACTCGCACGATGATTCGATCGCGCCGCTGCTCGAGCGCATGCGCACCATCGGTGATCGCGACACGCAGATTCTCATGCTGGGCGCCGCCACCGAGGCGCTCGCCTGCCTGTACAAGGCGCACAAGTGGCTGTTGACGCGCGGCGACTGCGATTACTCCGCGCTCTGGGTGCTGGCGACAGCCTCGGCGCTGGCCCGTATCGAGGTCATGCGCCACGGCGAGCTGGCCGATCGCGAGGTGCTGCCGCGTGCGCTGGCCCGCAATCCGGAGTTCTTCACCATCGTGTACACCGGTATGCTGAACGGCAGGAAGTCTCCGGCGGTCGTGCAGGCAGCACTGAGCGCGGCCGAGGACTACGTGCGTCAGTGCACCGCCGACTTCAGCCAACCGATTCTCGCATGGCTGGAAGCAGCGGGTGAGGCCCGCTCGTGCACGGAGATCGATGCGCACTTTGCGCGCACCATGGGCGTGGAAGGCGTCAGCGGCACCTGCGAGTACCTTGCCGACCAGGGCATCATTGGTCGCGCATCGGTCACATCGCGCCTCACGCGCAAGAGCACTGCCGATGTGCAGGAACTGGCGTTCTACGCGCTCACACCGCCGCCGGCAGAGTTCTGATGCCGGCCAAGCGCACCGCATCGAAGCCGGCCCGCATTGCGCCGCGTACCACCATCGCCGTGCACGGCGCGCGGGTGCACAACCTGCAGAACCTGACGGTGGAGATTCCGCGGGATCGCCTGGTGGTGATCACCGGGCTGTCGGGCTCCGGCAAGTCGTCGCTGGCGTTCGATACCATCTACGCCGAAGGCCAGCGTCGCTACATGGAATCGCTGTCCTCGTTCGCCAAGCGCTTCGTGGCGCAGGTGGCGAAGCCCGACATCGACTTCATCTACGGCCTGTCGCCGGTGATCTCGATCGAACAGAAGACGATCGCCAGCAATCCGCGGTCGACGGTCGGCACGATGACTGATATCGCCAGCTACCTCAACCTGCTGTTCGCCACCATCGGCGAGCCGCACTGTCCGCGCACCGGCGAAGTCGTGCCCGGTCGCAGTGCGTCGCAGGTGCTGGAAGCACTGTTCGCGCTGCCGGACGGCACCGAGGTGGAGTTCCGCGCGCCGCTGTTTCCGGTATATGGCGAAGAACTCGACGTGGTGTTCACGGAAGTGCGCAAGAAAGGCTGCCGCCGGGTACTCATCGACGGCAGGCTGGTGGACCTGGCCGAGACGATCGACCCCGACGCATCGACCGTCAAGCGCATGGACGCGATCGTCGATCGGGTCACCGTCACCCGACGCAACGAGAAGGCCATCAAGGCCGCGATCGCCGCCGCGCTGCTCGTGGGCGATGGGTTGATGCAGGTGCATGTCATGAAAGGCGCCACGAAAGCGCAGCAAGCGCGCTTTTTCGCGTCGACGTGCAGTGCCACCGAGCACTTCGTGTACGTCGGAATCCTGCCCGAGTACTTCCAGTTCAACAATCCGGAATCGGCGTGCCGCACCTGCGGCGGGCTCGGCGTCGACAAGCTCACGCACCCCGACCTGCTGATTCCGGATCCGAAGCGGTCGATTCGCACCGGCTGTTTCGTACGCGAAGCGTTCCGGTACAATCCCGACACCTGGGATGGGCGCATCATGTTCACGCTGTCGCAGCGACTTGGCTTTTCGCTCGACACGCCGTGGCAGGACCTGCCCGAGTCCGTGCGCATGCACCTGCTGTACGGTGTCGAGGGACGCTTTCGCACGGTGGCGCCGCCGGAGAGCACGGTCGGTCGCGCCGACTGGGACAAGCACGAAGTGGGCTTTGGCGGCATCGCACGACGCATCGAGCGGCAATACCGCCGCTATCGCCAGCGCGGCGAAGGTGACTCGCGCATGGAAGCGTGGCTCGACAAGGTGATGGTCGAGCATGAATGCCCCGACTGTCACGGCTCGCGGCTGAAGGCAACGCGGCTGCTGTTCACCATCGACGGCAAGTCGGTCAACGACCTGGCGCGCATGCACTTCGACGAACTGCATGCGTTCCTGGGCAGGGTGGTACCCACCGGCCGTGGTGCGGGCGCGGGCGCGCATATCCTCGACGAGATTCGCGGACGTCTGTCGCTGCTGCTCGGCATCGGCCTCGACTACCTGAGCTTCAGTCGCCGATCGGGGACGTTGTCGGGCGGCGAGTCGCAGCGCATCCGGTTGTCCACGCAAATCGGATCGGGCCTCGTGGGCACGCTGTACGTGCTCGACGAGCCCAGCATCGGCCTGCATCCCAAGGACAATGTCAAGATGATCGCCACGCTGGAGCGGTTGCGCGACATCGGCAACACGGTGCTCGTGGTCGAACACGACGAGGACACCATCCGCGCTGCCGATCACATCGTCGAAATGGGACCCGGTCCCGGTGTGCACGGCGGCACGGTTGTCGTGCAGGGCACCGTGAGCGATGTCCTGGCCTGTGCCGCGTCGCCCACCGGCCAGTTCCTGTCCGGCAAGCGGCGCATTACCATGCCATCGGTGCGACGACCGGGGAACGGCCACCAGCTCACGATTCGCGGCGCGCGCGAGAACAACCTGCGCAATGTCACGGTCTCCATTCCGCTCGGCACGCTGGTGGCCATCACCGGCGCGTCCGGATCGGGCAAGAGCACGCTCGTCAACGACATCCTGTACAAGGCATTGTGGAAGCGGCTCGAAGATACCCGCACCTTGCCCGGTGAACATGATGCGGTGGATGGCATGGAGCGCGTGCACAAGGTGGTGAGCATCGACCAGTCGCCGATCGGCCGCAATTCCCGCTCGAACCCGGCCACGTACGTGGGATTCTACGATGCGATCCGCGAGCTGTTCACCAACGCGCCGCTGTCGGTGGAGCGTGGCTACAAGGCCGGACGGTTTTCGTTCAATGTGAAGGGCGGCCGTTGCGAGGAATGCCAGGGCGAGGGCGTGATCACCACGCAGATGTACTTCATGCCGGATGTCGAAGTCACCTGCGGCGCGTGCAAGGGCGCGCGCTTCAACGCCGAGACGCTGGACGTGACCGTGCGCGGCAAGACCATCGACGACATCCTCAACATGTCCATCGAGGAGGCCGTGACGTTCTTTCGCGACGAACCGGCCATTGCGCGACGGGTGGAAGTGTTGCACACACTGGGACTCGGCTACCTCACACTCGGGCAATCCGCCACGACATTGTCAGGTGGCGAGGCGCAGCGGGTGAAGATCGCGACCGAGCTCAGCAAGCTGCAGCGCACCAAACATACGGTGTACATCCTCGACGAACCGACGACCGGGTTGCATCTCGCCGATGTGGAGCGGCTCCTCGAAGCACTCACGCGGTTGGTGAGTGCCGGTCACACCGTCATCCTCATCGAGCACCATCTCGACGTGATCAAGACGGCCGACCATGTGATCGACCTCGGTCCGGAGGGTGGCCATGCCGGCGGCCGTATCATTGCGAGTGGCACGCCAGAGGCCATCGCCGCCAACAAGGAGTCACATACCGGGCGATTCCTGCGCGAGCGGATGCGATGACACGATACATTTTGCTCGCGCTGATCGGACTCACCTCGTGTGCGCCCATGTCATCCGGCAGCGCACCCCAGGAAGAGCAAGCGTTCCTGTTCTCGTACTTCACGCGCAACGGCGACGACGGCCTGCACCTCGCCTATAGTATCGATGGTACGACGTGGAAGCCCATCAACGGCGCGCGCTCGCTGCTCACACCGGCCGTCACTGGGCAGGGTGTTGGATGGCAGGAGTGGAACACCAGCGCGGCCCTCATGCGCGATCCGTCCATCGTGCGCGGCCCGGACGGCATGTTCCACATGGTGTGGACCATTGCCTGGACCGACAAGGGCATTGGCGTGGCGCACTCGCGCGACCTCATCAACTGGTCGGCGCAGCAGCGCCTGCCGGTGATGGACCATGAGCCCAATGCGCTCAACGCATGGGCGCCCGACCTGTTCTACGACGACGTGGCGCGCGAGTACGTGATTGTGTGGGCCACCTCGATTCCCGGCCGCTTTCCGGCCACCGATTCACTGGC
This sequence comes from uncultured Gemmatimonas sp., assembly GCA_964588045.1. Classification (GTDB taxonomy): domain Bacteria; phylum Gemmatimonadota; class Gemmatimonadetes; order Gemmatimonadales; family Gemmatimonadaceae; genus Gemmatimonas. The sequence continues at coordinate 12,477 of CAZPON010000003.1, read as the reverse complement.
TCAGCGCACGTCGAAGGGGCGCGCCGATCATCGACTGTACTATGTGACCACCAGGGATTTCGTCACGTACTCCCAGGGCAAGCTGCTGTACGACGGCGGGTTTGCGGCGATCGACGGCACCATCGCGCGCGCGGGCAAGCGGTATGTGCTGGTCATGAAGGACGAAACGTTCTTTCCCGAACGTCGCAACCTGCGCGTCGCGTTCGCCGACAAGGCCACGGGCCCATATGGTCCCGCCGCGCCAGCGTTCACCGACCTGCACACCGAAGGGCCGTCGATCCTGCGTACCGGCGGTTGGTGGTACGTGTACTACGACGAATACACGCGCGGCCGCTACGGCGCCGTGCGCACGAAGGACTTCATGACGTTCGATCCGTACCGCGACTCGCTCACTACACCGCGCGGCATCCGGCACGGCTCGGCGTTCCTGGCGCCCGCGTCGGTGTTGCGCGGACTCCTGGCGCTGGACTCGGTCGCGAGGTAGCGCGAAACGGCCGACGAGCGAGACAGGTGCGTCCCTGCCATCGTGACCAGATATGACCCTCGTCAGACCATGAAGAAATCGTCCGTGAAATCCGTGAAGGTTGCTCAGATCGCGCTGCGCACGTCCGCCGCGATCGCGCGCAGCGTCGGCAGCACATGCCCGATCGCCTGCGGCGGTGAGTCCATTGTTCCCAGGCCGAAGTACAGCTCCCGATACAACGGATACAGCCGTTCGTACACGACAACGCTGCGCGGGTCGGGACGGATTTCGCGATAGCCGGGGCACAGCGCCGCCTGCGCGGCCTCGATGCTGGTGAACTCGCCGCACGCGAGGAACGCAAAGATCGCGCTGCCGAGGCTGGTGATCGGTGTCTCCGGCACCAGCACCGTCATGTTCAGGACGTTGGCATAGACCTGGTTCAGTACGTCGTTCTTCTGCGGAATGCCGCCGCCGTGAATGACGCGACTGAGCGTCACGCCATGTTCGCGCATGCGCTCGAAAATCACGCGCGTGTGAAACGCGGTGCCCTCGATGGCGGCAAACAGGTCGTCCTCCGCCGTGGTGGCGAGGTTCCAACCCAGCGTCACACCGCCCAGGTTGGGATTCACCAGCACCGTGCGGTCGCCATTGTCCCACGCAAGACGCAGCAGGCCGGTCTGCCCGGCACGATAGCCTGCCAGGCTTTCGGTCAGGGCACCAACGGTTCGCCCGGCGCGCGCGGCGATCGCGTCGAACACATCCCCGGTTGCCGACAACCCCGCCTCGACACCGATGAACGCCGGGTGCACCGATCCGGCCACGACGCCGCAGACGCCGGGAACGAGTCCCGCATCTTTCGCAATCGCGATAATGCATGTCGAGGTGCCGATGACGTTGACGATATCGCCCTCGGCGACTCCGGCACCAATGGCGTCCCAGTGCGCGTCGAACGCGCCGACCGGAATCGGTATGCCGGCGGTCAATCCCAGGCGTGCGGCCCACGCGTCGCACAACGTGCCCGCGTGGGCATCGGATGTGCGGTACGGACCATCGAGTTTCTCCCGCATGCCGGCGAGCAACGGATCGACGGCCACGAAGAACTCTTCCGCCGGATACCCGCCCAGCGATGCGCTCCACAACCACTTGTGCCCCATCGCGCAAATGCTGCGCGGCACCTGTCTCGCGTCGGTGATGCCGCACAGCACGGCGGCCACCATGTCGCAGTGCTCCAATGCGGTGACCAGGCGCGATCGCTTGTCGGGATTGTGCCGCAGCCAGTGCAGCAGCTTGGCAAATCCCCACTCCGACGAGTACACACCGCCGCACCACGCGATGGCCGGAACGTCGAGCACGCGCGCGACCGCCGTGATGCGCGCCGCTTCCTCGCTGGCGCGATGATCACACCACAGGTAGTAGTCGTCGAGCGGCTCGAGGCCCTCGCCCACCATCACCACCGTCGATCCGGTGGTGTCGAGCGCCAGTGCACGCACCGCACTCCCCGGAACGCCCGCATTGTGCAACGCCGCCTGCATGGCCAGCACCAGCGCGCTCATGTGTGCATCGTGCGACTGCGTGGCAAAGTCGGGATCGTTGCGGTCGCGCTTCACGGGATACTCCGACACACCGTGACCGATCACACCGCGCACACTGTCCACGATGGAGACGCGAACGCTCTGCGTCCCGAAGTCGACGCCGGCCACGATGCCCATGTCAGCCGTGCCTCAGCACATCCCACCCGAGATATCGCGTGGTGGCTTCGTGTACCGCGTCGGCCACGTGCGAAAACGTGCCGGCGACATGGTGCTCGAATCCGTTCCGGCAGATGTGCGCAAGCAGCGCCTGCAGCCCGGGAATCTCCACCACGCCGGCGCCGCCGAACGTCGTGAGCGGGTCCTTTGTGAACTGCCCCTCACCGACATATCCGCGAATCGCGCCGGTGTGGTCGTCGGTGCAGAAGCGCGCGAAGCTCATGGGTCCCGGCTTCACGTTGCCGACGATCGTACCGTAGGTGTTCTCGCGCCCCACGGTGCCGGCGATGATGGCCTGGTAGTCCATCGTGGACGACTCGAAGAAATCACGCGGCAGGTTGCTGCAATGGAAGCACACCGCCTTGTCCGGATCGTCACCGTAGTTGTTGTTCCAGTCCAGCAGCGCCGCCGGAGTCTGCGAGGCGAGCGCCAGCGCGTGCATGCTGATGGTGCCCATGACGTCCACTTCACACGCACTCGGCAGGTTGTCGTTGCTCATCATGCTCATGATCGTGCACGGCACCACGCCGAAGTACTCTTCCATCGACGTCCAGCATTGCACGGCGCTGATCGAGACATCAACCTCCCTCATCCACTGGTCCACGACGAATCCCAGCTTGGCCATCTTGATGAGCGGCTCGTCGGGCACACCGGTTGTGTCCACGTACGCGATCATGTCCGCCAGCTTCGCCTGCACACCGGCGTCGTCGTTCGACAGGCGCGCGATGCGACCCAGGATCTCCGACAGGTCGATTGGCTCCACCGAGATGCCGGCACGCTCGAGGATCTTCTCGCTGTAGCGCACGGTCTTGAATGCCGCCGGACGCGCGCCGATCGCGCCGATGCGCGCACCGCGCAGCCCCTTCACCACGCGGCATACGGCCGAGAACGTCCGCAAGTCCTGCCGGAAATCCGGCGAGTCCGGACGCTGCGTATGCATGGACGTCAGTGAGTATTTGATGCCGTACTGCGACAGCACGTTGCACACCGACATCTTGCCGCAAAACGCGTCGCGCCGGTGATCGATGAGCATCTTCGCCGGGTCGTCCGATGCAGCATGCACCAGCACCGGCACGTCCAGCCCGGCCAGGCGCAACGTGTCGGCCACGGCGCGCTCGTCGCCGAAGTTGGGCAGCGTGACCAGCACGCCATCGATGCGCTCGCGGTGCTCGCGAAACAGCGCCGCGCAGGCCTTGGCCTCGTCGCGGCTTTCGATGGCGCCATGGTTGGTGGCGGCCGCGTCGATGATGACGGCGTCGATGCCCTCTTCCTCGAGCGCGCGCAGGATGTCCACGCGCCCGGTAGCTGCGAGATGCCCCGGAAAGAACCCGCGATTGCCGACGATGACACCCAGGGTGACGCGCCGAGCCGGCGGCCGGGGACGCGCGGTGACCTTGGCGACCCGCGCTGCGGTGGCCTTGCCGCCGACGTTGGATTCGAGCTTGTGAATGGACATGACTGAGGCGAGGTGGAGCGCGTAGCGCTGGAGGCGAATGCGCGTTGACGGACCTGTGCGCGTCCGTATGTTACAGTGCACCCACCCCCTCGACAAACACCCCGCCAATTTCGTGAATCACGCTGCTGCGCCATCGTCTGCGATGGGCCGGTTCGGCGGATCCGTCCTGCGATCGCAGCAGTTCGGGCTCGTCCTTGTCCTCCTCCTGCTGGGCACCGCCCTCACCATCGGCGCGGGCTCGCACACCGATCCGCGCACGAACGAGGTCGTCAACAACTTCCTCAATCGTTATACGCTCATCCAGATGGCCACGGACGCGAGCGCATTCGCGATCATGGGCGTCGGCGCCACGCTGGTCATCATTGCCGGCGGCATCGATCTTTCGGTGGGCGCGATCTACGCCCTGTCGGGCGTCATCATGGCCATGGTGCTGCGCGCGCTCGGGCCAATGGACCCGTTCGTCACCGTCGTTGTGGGACTCGGCACCTGCCTCGCCGTGAGCATCGGCTGCGGCCTGGCCAATGGTGCCATGGTCATCGGACTCGGCGTGCATCCGTTCATCATCACGCTCGGCACCATGTGGATCCTGCGCGGCGTGGCCTTCGTGAGCAGCCGCGCCGAAAGCATCCTCGTTCCGCAATCGCTTACGGCCGTGGCCAAGGCGCCGCTCGGACTCGGCACCGCACTGTATCCGGTGCCACTGCTGGCCATGCTGGCCGTCACGATCGTCGGCGGGCTGTATCTCTCCCGCACGATCTGGGGACGCCACATCTTCGCCATCGGCGGGAACGCGGAGGCGAGCCGGTTTTCCGGCCTCAACGTGAAGCGCATCACACTGGGCGTGTTCGTCATCTCGGGACTGCTGGCCGGTTTTGCGGCGTTCCTTGGCGCGGCGTTTTATGGCTCAGCGACATCGTCGGACGCCAACGGGTACGAGCTGTACGTCATCGCATCGGCGGTGGTGGGTGGCGCGTCGCTGTCCGGCGGCAAGGGGAGTGCCGTCAGCGCCATGCTCGGCGCGCTGCTCATCGTCATGATGCGCCAGGGCATTCGCACATTGCATCTCGACCAGAACTACGAGTGGATCATCATCGGCACGGCGCTCATCGTGGCTGTCGTGCTCGATCAACGCGGATTCAGGAAAGTTTCCGAGCGGTTCGCCGCCGGCACATGACACCCTTCACCGGAGTTGAGATGCGCGCACGGTTCCCGCAGTCCCGGGTTTCGTTTCTGGCCGTACTTGGCGCGGCAGCCTTCACGTTCGTGGCGTGCGGAGGCAAGGGCGACGCCGGCGCGGGCGGCACGACATTCCGGATCGCCATGATCGCCAAGAGCTCCACCAATCCGGTGTTCCTGTCCGGGCGACAGGGTGCGGAGGCCGCGGCCGATTCGCTGTCGAAAGCGCACGGTGTGACAGTGAAGATCGACTGGCTCACGCCGCCGAACGAGGATGGCGCCGTGCAAGCACAGCGTATTGCGGAAGCGGTCAACAGCGGCGCCAACGCGATCCTGCTGTCGGCCAGCGATGCGTCGAAGGTGGTGGGTGCGGTGAACGAGGCGGTCGACCGCGGCGTGCCGGTCATGACCTTCGACAGCGACGTGCCCGACTCCAGGCGGTTCTCGTTCTACGGTGGCGACGACGTCAAGATGGGTGTGCAGGTGATGGAGGAGCTGGCCAGCCAGATGGGTGGCAAGGGCAAGGTCGCCATCATCGCCGGCAACCAGAACGCGCTCAACCTGCAGGCGCGCGTGCGCGGTGTGCGCGAAGCCGCCGCGAAGATTCCCGGCATCACGATCCTCAACGCGTTCTATCACGCCGAGACGCCACAGGACGCGGCCGCCGAAGTGCTGCGTGTCAAGAACGCCTACCCGGATGTGCAGGGTTTCGCCATGATCGGCGGCTGGGCGTTGTTCACGCGCGCGCTGCTTACCGACCTCGATCCCAACAAGGTGAAGATCGTCGCGATCGACGCACTGCCCGCCGAGCTCGCATACGTCGATGCCGGCCTCGCGCCGGTGCTGTTCGCGCAGCCGACGTACAGCTGGGGGTACGTGTCGGTCAACACGATCTTCGATCACGTCTACCTCAAGAAGGACGTGCCGGCCAAGGTGCAGATGGAGCTGGTGCGCGTGTCGAAGGACAACCTCGGTGAGTGGTCGCGTCAGTTGCAGCAGTGGGGCTTCTCGGACATCGATCCGAAGTTCCTGGCCCTGCCGAAGTAGCCGATTCCGTTGTCCGCTCCCCGCGTTCGCTTTCGGGGCATCACCAAGCGATTCCCCGGCATGGTGGCACTGCGCGACGTGTCGTTCGACGTCGCGCCGGGTTCGTGTCACGCCATCTGCGGTGAGAACGGTGCGGGCAAGAGCACACTCGGCCGGGTTCTCGCCGGGCTGCACCAGGCGGATGCAGGAACCGTGGAAATCGACGGCGCGCCGGTGCATTTCGCGTCGCCGCGCGATGCACTGAAGGCCGGCGTGGCAATGGTGCATCAGGAGCTGGCGTTCTGTGACAACCTCACCGTCGGCGACAACCTCTGCCTCCGGTCGCTGCCGCAGCAATTCGGATTCATCCGGTCGGGCGCGCTGCGTGATCGTGCACTGCAGTTGCTCGAAGCCACCGGCGCGCATATCGATCCCGATCGCCGCATGGCGTCGCTGAGTGTCGCCGAGCAGCAGCTGGTGCAGATTGCCGCGGCGGTGGGTGAGGGTGCCAAGGTCATCATCTTCGACGAGCCGACCAGCAGCCTGGGCGACAAGGAAGCCGAGCGACTGTACGCGCTCATGGGTTCGCTCAAGGCACGTGGCGTGACGCAGCTGTTCGTGTCACATCGCATGGGCGAGATCTTCACGCTGTGCGACACCATCACCGTGCTGCGCGACGGGCAGCATGTGGCGACGCAGCCGGCCGCGACGCTCGACGAGGCGTCGCTGGTGAAGCAGATGATCGGCCGCGAACTCGGCGAGTATTTCGCCACGCACGGTGCGACGCCGCGCGGTGCCGAATGGCTTCGCGTGGAGGGATTCACGTCGCCGGGACACTTCAGCGACGTGTCGTTCTCGGTTCACGCGGGCGAAGTGGTCGGACTGGCCGGACTGGTCGGCGCCGGCCGCTCGGAAGTGGCGCGCGCGATTTTCGGGCTCGACGCGTCGGCGTCAGGGCGAGTGTTCGTACGCGGTACGCCGGTGACGATTCGCAGCCCGCGCGATGCCATGCGACACGGCATCGGCTTTGTGCCCGAGGACCGCAAGAAGCAGGGGCTGGTGCTGGGCATGCGCACGCGCGAGAACGCGACGCTGCCCACGCTGTCGCGCTTTGCGCGTGGCGGTTGGGTGAATCGCCGGGCCGAGGGTGCGGCGGTGACAACCAGCTTCTCGCGCGTGGCATTGCGCGCGGGCTCGGAGGCGACCGTTGCGTCGCTGTCTGGCGGGAATCAACAGAAGGTGGTGCTGTCCAAGTGGCTCACCGCCAACAGCGACCTGCTCATTCTGGACGAACCCACGCGCGGGGTGGATGTTGGTGCCAAGGCCGAGCTGCACGCGTGGATCGACCAGCGCGCGGCCGAAGGGGCGGCGGTGTTGCTGATTTCCAGCGAGCTGCCGGAGTTGCTCACGCTGTCGTCGCGCATTCTCGTGCTGCGCGGGGGGCGGCTGCGTGGCGAGGTACCGCGCGAGTATGCCACGCAGGATGGACTGCTACGTTTGATGGCGGGGCTGGACTGACGTCAGCGGCCGCGGAACCCGAACACCGTTGCTCCAGTCTCGATCTGAGCCTTACAGGATCAGGTGTCGGCATGGAGTGCTTCACTACAACGAATTTATCGTCGATATGACCAAGACTGACCCGCGTAGCGACTAAAGATTACTTGCGCGACAGCGTGCAATGCGGCAACCGCTGCGTTTTCGCCTTCACGCAAGAGACCGAGGGTGTCTCTTGGCTGGTCGGCGTGCTATCGCCACCCAAGAGCGGGCGCGACGTGCCGAAGAATCGACTCGATGACATGCACGTTGTACTCGACCCCGAGCGTGTTGGGCACCGTCAGCAACAGCGTATCGGCTTCGGCGATCGCCTCATCTCCCTTGAGTTGCCCGATCAACACGTCCGGCTCCGCCGCATACGTCCGGCCGAACACCGCGCGCATGTTGTCGATGAAGCCCACCTGATCGCTGCTGTCGTCGCGACCGAAGTACATGCGGTCCTGATCGTTCATCAGCGCGAAGATGGATCGGGAGACCGAGACCCGCGGCTCCCGCGTGTGCCCTGCGTCGACCCATGCCTTTCTGAACGCCCGGATCTGGCGCGCCTGCTGCACGTGGAACGGCTCCCCCGATTCGTCCTCCTTGAGCGTCGAGCTTTGGAGGTTCATGCCATGTTGACCGGCCCACACGGCCGTGGCATTGGACGCTGAACCCCACCAGATGCGATCGCGCAAGCCCTCGGAATGCGGCTCGAGGCGGAGCAGTCCGGGCGGATTGGGAAACATCGGCCGCGGATTCGGTCGTGCAAATCCTTCGCCTTTGAGCAAGTCCAGGAAGACCTCACCGTTGCGACGCCCCATGTCCGCGTCGCTCTCGCCTTCCTGCGGCGCGTACCCGAAATGACGCCATCCTTCGATCACCTGCTCCGGCGAGCCGCGGCTGATCCCCAGTTGCAGCCGCCCGTTGCTGATCAAGTCGGCGGCACCCGCGTCCTCGACCATGTAGTACGGATTCTCGTATCGCATGTCGATGACCGCTGTTCCGATCTCGATACGACTGGTTCGCGCGCCCACGGCCGCGAGCAGCGGGAACGGGGATCCCAGCTGCTGCGCGTAGTGATGCACGCGAAAATAGGCACCGTCCGCGCCGAGTTGCTCGACGGCGACGGCCAGTTCGATGGACTGCTGGAGCACATCGCGCGCCGAGCGCGTCGCCGATTGCTGCGACGCACTCCAATGACCAAACGACAGGAAGCCGATCTTCTTCATGTAACCATACCGCGGCAGGCTCCTATGAGAACCAATCTAGCGTTCGTCGCCGGCGATCGGCGCACGATCCTTCACGTTCTTCAGCACCCGTTGAAACGCACGCGCCGAGCCACGCTTCGCCCGTGCATCAAGATAGTTGCTGGTCATCAGCGCGGACATCATTTCGGCCAATGACGTGGCGATCAATTGATTGATAGAGATGCCTTCCTGCGCGGCGAGCTCGCGGGCTTGCCGGTGCAATGATTCCGGCAAGCGAAGACTGATCGTGCTCATACGGAGCCTCCTGACAAACGTGAGAAACTGCGCCGGGGCAATCGCCTTCAATCCAAACTGCTCGATCCCGGCGAAGTCGCGCAGGTTGAATGGCAACCGCACCACGTCGACCATTGCCAACCATTGACGTACCCGGGCCATCTTGTACAGCTTTACTGTACATTATTCCGGACATCCCATGGCCACCAAGACCAGCTACAGCCACGCGCGCGAAAACCTCGCTTCCCTGTGGGATGAGGTCGAGAATTCGCGGGAAGCCGCCGTCATTCAACGGCGCGGCCATGAAGACATGGCCCTCGTGCCGGCCGAGGAACTCGCGAATCTTCGCGAGACCAGTTATCTCCTCCGCTCGCCCGAGAACGCGGTGCGCTTGCTCGCCGCGCTCACGCGCGCCCGACGCGGCCGCAAGAAGGCCACCGACCTGGCGACGCTCCGCCGAGAGCTGGGCGTGACGCCCTGAGCATGCCCGCAAGACGCGCGCGGTACGCGGTCATTCAGGACGAGTGTCTCGAGGACCTGCGCTATTGGGTCGACACCAACCGGAAGACCGCGCTGCGTGTGCTGGACCTGATGGAGGCGGCGCTCGGGGATCCCACGGGCGGCATTGGCAAGCCGGAGCACCTGAAGTATTTCGGCGGGAACGTCTGGTCGCGGCGCATCAACGAGGTCGATCGCCTCGTCTACGAGATTTTCGGCGATCGCATCGGTTTCCTGCAAGCGCGCTACCACTACGGCTGACGCGATCGCCGGCACGACCTTGACGAATGCGAAGCATCCGCAATTCCCGGCTACGGTGCACGTGCCCTCTGATTTCCGGCTATCACTTCAGATGATGCATAACCTCCCCTCTACGCTTCGCGCGCGCCTGGGGCTTGCGGACCCTGTCCCGCTGGAGTTCCAACACGGCGACGTCGAGGCGGCCGACGGATTCCGCCGGGAGCGGATCGAGTACCGGGGGCTCGAAGGTGACATCATCCCGGCGTTCCTGTTCACGCCGACGAATCAACGCACTCTCGGTGGAGTGGTCGTCTTCCACCAGCACAACGGCGAATTCCACTTCGGCAAGAGCGAGGTAGCCGGCGATGTGGGCGACGCGTTCCAAGCCTTCGGGCCGGTGCTCGCCCGTAGAGGCGTCGCAGTCCTGACCCCCGACGCCATCACGTTCGAGGATCGACGAGGAGCCGTTCAGGGAGTGGAGCCGGATTATTACGATTGGCTTCAGCACTACAACGCCTTGACCTACCGGTTGCTGGATGGCGACACGCTGATGAGGAAGTGCCTGGATGACGCCCAACGGGCGCTGAGCGTCCTGCTCCACGCCACTGGCGTAGACGAGCGGCGTGTGGGCGTGGCCGGACACTCGTACGGTGGGTACACGGCACTCTACCACGCGGCCGTTGATGCACGATGCCGGTTCGCATGCATCAGCGGCGCCGTGTGCAGCTTCGAGACGCGCCGCCGGGAAGACACCGGGATCACCCTGTTCGAGGCCGTGCCCGGGCTCGCTCGCGACATCGACACGCACGATGTGCTCTCAGCCATCGGACCTCGGCCGACCATGGTTGTGTCGGGTACCGAGGACAAGTATTCACGCGATGCCGACGAGGTCGTGGCCAAGGTCGCCGGCGACTTCATCACCGAGCTCCGCGTCGACCGCGGACACGCGCTCGATCAAGAGCGCTTCGATGCGATCGTCGAGTGGCTCGTCGACCGCGTATCCAATACGTGAGAAGGGACGCCTGACAGGCGTGGTGCTCATCGCGTCACGGTGAGCGTGAGGGTCGTCGTCTGTGTGATCGTGGATGCGCCCGTACCGGAGGTGGCCGTTACGGTCACCGTGCTCGTCCCGGCCGGCGTGCCGGTGGCCGGAGGGGCTACAGTGCCGCCGTTATCGCCGCCACCGCAGCCGGCAGGCACGCCGGCCGCCAGCAATACGACGAGCACCCACAGTCCCGTCGACAGCCCTGCGCGTCCGCCTCGCCGCCGACGTCGGGCTAGCACCGGCAGCACCGGCAGCAAGGCCGCAAACACAAATACCGGCGACAACATCGACACGGCGCCACCGTCGGTGCTGATCCTGAGCGTGGTGGTCACGGCACCGCCGGCGGGCGTCACGCTGGCTGGCGTGAACGTGCAATTGGCGTTCTTCGGCAATCCCGTACAGGCGAAGCTGACTGCCGCGTTGAACCCTCCCGAGGGCGATATCGTCAGCGTCGCATTCGCGCTTTGGCCCGCGGCCACGCTCAGCGAGGCCACACTCGCCGACATGGCGAAGGAAGGAGTGACAGGAGCGCTGCTTCTTTGCAGACACGCCGCGCCGATATCCGCGTCGCAGTACTGCACGATGTAGCCGATGGTCTCATTGACAGGCGTAGTGGGCGTCGTCGCTTCGCCAACGATCCACTGGCCATCGGGGGAAAGGCCCGTCACGGTGAGCAGCGAAATGCCGGTCATGTTCACGCCGGCGGCGACCAGCAGCTGCTTCAGGTCCTGAATGCCGGTGGTCTGCGTCCACCGAAACGCGGTGCCCCGGCCGCGCAGCACCCCACCCACGCCATTGTGGTCAAGCGGACCGATGGACGAGGTGCCAACGACGATCCTGCCGTTGTCACTGACGCCAGCTGCATCGGCGTACTGGTGGCCCGCCAACGGGCCGATCGGCACGAGCCCCGTGGCTTGGGTCCAGCGGAAGGCGCGCGAACCGTTGATGCCGCTTCCGCCGACCGTGATCGACACCCCGCCGGCACCGACAATCACGCTCCCGTCGCCACTGACGGAGAAGGCATAAGTGGGGAACAACGGTTGCAGCGCGCCAAGGCTCTGGAAACCACCAGCCGCCGTCCAGCGATAGGCGCCGGTGCGGAAGCCGCTGAACGTGCCCGCGTCGACGAACTCGCCCTCTCCGACGACCACGCTCCCGTCGGCACTGACCCCGAACGCGCGCGAGGAGCGTGCAGCGCCGGCCGGTGCGCCGATATCGACCATACCGCCGGCTGCCGTCCAGCGGTACGCGTGCTGCACCGTGGCGCTGAACTGCGACATGCCGACGATCACGCTGCAGTCGTCGCTCACTGCCATGGCATCGGAGAAGCGGTTGGCGTTGTTCGCGGCATCGACCGTGCCGAGATCCTGCGGCCCGCTTGGCTGGGTCCAGCGAAACGCGTGATACGGCGTGCCATCCCCTGCGTCCTGATAACCGACGACGCAGGTGGCGGCGCGGTTCTGGTTGGTGCTGCCGCCAGCCGCCGTCGGAACGTTCGGCGGGGTGAGGATGACGCGCGATGATGTGGTGCCGGGCAGCTCGCGCCTGAGCTGCATCGGCCGAGTCTTGTTGAACGGAGCGCGGTTGTCGGTGCTGCCGCAGACGGCCTGCACGCGCTCAGCATTGCCAGACCCAATACACCACCCTGCCCACACACCATCGGCGAGGTTGTTCATGTCGATGTACGCGTTCGGGTTGGCCCCTTGAGCAAAGGCCGAACCTGAGGCCGCCATCAAACTCGCACCGAGTGCGAATGCCAGCGTTGTCGGTCCCTTCTTCCGCTTCGCCATGGCTGTCTCCAGTCGATCGTT
>CAZPON010000002.1:20847-49794 GCA_964588045.1 uncultured Gemmatimonas sp. | reverse complement strand
GGTGACAATTGATGCACTCACGCGTGTCACGCCGCCCTTCGCGCACCATGGTTTCGCGGTTGCTGCCGCCCAGCAGGTCGACGGTGAATGCAATTGCCGGGGCACCCGCGCGCTCGACGCGCTGCACCATCTGCTTGGTGATGGCCCAGTCGCTCTGGTGGTAGAGCTGGAACCACACCGGGGCGCCCCGTGCCGCGATGGTGTCCTCGATGGACGTGGTGGCGACGGTGGAGAGGACCTGCAGGTGATTCTGTGATTTTGCGGCCCGGGCGACGGCGATCTCTCCCTCGGGATGAAACGCCTTCTGGCTGCCCACCGGGTTGATGACGATGGGCGACGGGTAGCGCGTGCCATACAGCGAGACGCTGGCGTCGACCTTGCTGACGTCGATCAATCGCCGTGGTCGCAGCGCCCAGCGATCGAAGCCATCGCGGTTGGCCTGGATGGTCCGATCGTCATCCGTGCCGGTGTTGAGATAGCCCCAGTGCGCGATGGGAATCTTCTGCTGGGCCACCGGTTCGAAGTCGAACACGCTGAGTGCCTCGCCGGGCGCGCGAATGCCCGCCACGGGGAGGGTGTCGCGCTGGATCGCCTGCTGGGTCAGGTCGAGCACGCGACCTGCTCCGCGTGGCGACTCCCTGGCCAGCCGATCGAGGAGGGCCGAATCGTACCCTGCGGCCGCGAGCAGCGGACTGCCGGCGAGGAAGGCGAGAAACTGGCGCCGTGAAAAATCCGGATCGTTCATGTCCGAAAGAGGCGGGTCGATCGCGGCGTTGTCCAGAGAGCCGTGCGACTTGACGCGGGTTTTCCCCAACGCCACGTTCACCCCACACGTTCACAAACATGATGTCCTCCGCGAATGGCCTCCGGGCCGTTCCGCCCCCTCCCGAGTGTTCGCGTTGGCCGCGATGAACCCCTACGTCAATTTCCTGCTGTACCTGACCGCGATCGTGGCCTTTGTCGCGCTGGTGCTGGGGCTCAATCGGCTGCTCGGTCCCAAGCCACATGCCAGTGCCATCAAGCTCGAGCCCTTCGAGTGCGGTGTGATGGCCCATGAAACCGTCAACGTAAAGGCGGTCCCGATCAAGTATTATGGGATCGCGATCCTGTTCATCCTGTTCGACCTCGAGACCATGTTCCTGTTCATATGGGCCTTGGGGGCGCAGCCGCTGACCGGATTCCTGCTCTTTACGTTCTTCCTCTTTGTCTTTCTGCTGGTCCTGAGCCTGCTCTACGTCTACAAAGCGCGGCTTCTGGAAGCAGTCACGGAGTAGTGATGTACGGGAAGCCCCTGCCAGTGGTCCCGGTGGAGCGACATCCTGCCGGCACATTCGAGTACCTCACGACCAAGAAGGACGAACTGGTCGGGTGGGCCCGCAAGTTCTCGCTGTTTCCGTATCCGTTCGTGACGGCCTGCTGCGCCATGGAGTTCATGGCGGTGAGCGCGTCGGCGTACGACACCGACCGATTCGGCGCGGCGCTGCCGCGGTTCTCACCGCGCCAGGCCGACCTGCTGATGATCGTGGGCACGGTGACGCAGAAGCAGGCGCCGATCCTGCGCAAGGTGTACGAGCAGATGTGCGAGCCGAAGTGGGTGATGGCGTTCGGCGTGTGCGCGACGAGCGGCGGATTCTACCAGAACTACGCATCGCTGCCCGGCATCGACAAGATCATCCCGGTCGACATCTACATCCCGGGATGCCCGCCGCGACCGGAGATGGTCATCGACGGCATCATGAAGCTGCAGGAGCTCATTGCGCGGGGCCAGCACCACATCATCAACGACAAGTTCTGACCGTGAGCGCCCCGGTTTTCGACCTGCTCCGACAGGACTTCGCTGCACTGGCCGAGCGCATGACGCTGTCGCACCACGTGATCGTCTTCACGCTCGAACCGCACGAGGTCGCGACGACGGCGGCCCGGCTCAAGTCGGCGTTCGCGTTCGACGTGTTCCTCGACGTGACCGCGGTGGACTGGCCGGACGCGCCGCTGCGCTTCGAGGTGGTGCACCACTTCTTCTCCACCACGCATCGTGTGCGGGTGGGATTCAGGACGCGCGTGCCCGAATCGGCGCCGATCGTGCCCACGCTGCGGCCGTTGTACGGATCGGCGGGCTACATGGAGCGCGAATGCCACGACATGTACGGCATCGTGTTCGACGGGAACGACGACCTGCGCCCGATCCTGCTGTACGAAGGCTTCGAGGGACATCCGCTTCGCAAGGATTATCCGAAGCAACTGGAGCAACCCCTCGTGCCCTACCGGTTCTAGCCCGTGACCGCCGAACTGATCATCCCGAATCCGGTTCGCCCGGCGTTCACCACGCACACGCGCGAAGGGTCGACGATCGTCAACATCGGTCCGTCGCACCCGGCCACCCACGGCACGGTGCAGATCATCGCCGAGCTGGATGGCGAGCGCGTGCTGCGCACCGACGTGCATTGCGGGTACCTGCATCGCGGCTTCGAGAAGGAATGCGAGGACCACACATGGCACAACCTCATTCCGTACTGTGACCGGCTGAACTACTGCTCGGCGCTCATCAACGGCTTCGCGTACTGCGAGGCGGTCGAGAAGCTGATGGGCATCGAGATGACGCCGCGCACGAAGTACCTGCGGACGCTGCTCTCCGAGTATTCACGGTTGTGTGATCATCTCACGTGTGTCGCGGCCGCGCTGATGGAGCTGGGCGCCATGACGGCGTTCCTCTACCTGGTGATGATTCGCGACTACATGTACGAGCACCTGGCCGCGCTCACCGGCGCACGCGTGACGTACTCGTACAGCCGTATCGGCGGGCTGGCGGAAGACCTGCCGCCCGGATGGCTCACGCGCCTCGAGGAGATCCTCGTGCAGTACGAGGATTTCATCGGCCGTGTGCATGGCCTGGTCGATCGCAATCGCATCTTCATCGACCGCATGCGCAACGTCGGCGTGATCAGCACGGCCGACGCGCTGAACTGGGGTTTCACCGGCCCGATCCTGCGCTCGACGGGGCTGCCGCTCGACCTGCGCAGGGATACGCCGTACCTGGCCTACGCCGAGCTGGATTTCGAGGTGCCGGTCGGCATCAACGGCGACAACTACGACCGCTACTACGTGCGCATGCGCGAGATGGACGAGTCGGTGCACATGATCCGGCAACTGGTCGACATGCTGCCCGACGGACCGATCAACGTGGACGACCGGCGCTGCACCTTCCCGCCCAAGACGCTCGTGTACACCGAGATCGAATCGCTGATCAATCACTTCAAGCTGGTCATGGAAGGCCCGGTGGTGCCGGCCGGCGACATCTATCACGCGGTCGAGGCGCCGAACGGCGAGCTGGGCTACTACATCGTGAGCACCGGCGGCGGTGTGCCGCACAAGGTGCATGTGCGATCGCCCAGCTTCGTGCACATGGGCGGTGCGCACCTGATGCTCGACGGCGGACAGTTGGCGGATATCGTGACCACGTTCGGCTCGATCAACATGATCGGCGGCGAGTGCGACCGATGAAGCACCTGATCCCCGAGTTCGAGCAGTGGAAGAAGCGCTATCCGGAGGGGTTCGAGTCGTCGCTGACGATTCCGTGCCTGCGCCGGATCCAGGACGACCGCGGCTACGTGGCGGAGAGCGACATCGACGAGCTGGTGGAATACCTGGGCGTGCCGCGCATCCAGGTGGAGGAGGTGCTGGAGTTCTACACGCAGTTCCGGCGCGCGCCGATCGGGACGTATCACCTCCAGGTCTGCCACAACGTGTCCTGCTCCATGCGTGGCGCCGAGCGTTTGCTCGATCACCTGCATGTGCGGCTGGGCGTGACGGCAGGACAGACGACCGCCGACGGCTGCTTCACGCTGTCGCGCGTGGAGTGCCTGGGTTCGTGCGGCACGGCACCGATGATGATGGTGAACGACGCGTATCGTGAGAACCTCGATGTCGCAACGCTGGACGCGATGCTCGACGAACTGGCCGCGACGCAGCCGGCGGAGCGTGCGACATGACGGGGCAACGCGTCTTCATGACGTTCGACATCACGCCCACGTCGCACACGCTGGCGGACTACCAGGCGCGCGGCGGCTACTCGGCGCTGGCGAAAGCGCTGAAGGAGATGCAGCCCGACCAGGTGACGAAGGAAGTCGCCGGATCGGGATTGCTGGGGCACGGCGGCGCGGCGTTTCCCGCCGGCCGGAAGTGGGGCGTGGTGAAGCTCAACGACGGCCAGCCGCACTACCTGTGCATGAATGCCGACGAGGGCGAACCCGGCACGTTCAAGGATCGCTGGCTGCTGGAGCATGCGCCGCACCTGCTGCTCGAGGGC
Source organism: uncultured Gemmatimonas sp. (assembly GCA_964588045.1). Lineage (GTDB taxonomy): Bacteria > Gemmatimonadota > Gemmatimonadetes > Gemmatimonadales > Gemmatimonadaceae > Gemmatimonas. The sequence goes on along the minus strand of CAZPON010000002.1, from coordinate 45,491 downwards.
ATGCTCATCGGCGCGTACGCGCTGCAGAGCCGGCACACGTTCATCTACATTCGTGGCGAGTTCGACCTGCCGTATCGCCGGCTGGCGGATGCGCTCGAGGAAGCCTACGCGGCAGGATTGTTCGGTGAGCGCATCCTCGGCACCGACTTTTCCTGCGACCTCGTGATCTATCGCGGTGCCGGATCGTATGTGTGCGGCGAGGCATCGGCCATGCTGACCTCGCTCGAGGGAAAGAAGGGATATCCGCGCAATCGTCCGCCGCGTCTCACCGTCGCCGGGCTGTACCAGAAGCCGACGGTGGTGAACAACGTGGAGACCATCGCCAACGTGCCGTATATCGTGACGCACGGCGCCGATGGGTTTCGCAAGATCGGCACGGCCAAGAGCCCCGGTACATCGCTGATTTCCGTGTCCGGCCACATCAACACGCCGGGTGTATACGAGGTGGAGTACGGCTATCCGTTCGCCGACTTCCTGGCCAACGAGTGCGGCGGCATGCTGGGTGGCAAGGCGCTCAAGTGCGTGATTCCCGGCGGCGTGTCCACCAAGGTGCTGACGGCCGAGGATATCATGCCGATCACGTACGACCATGCGGCGTTCGTGGCGGCGGGTTCGCAGGTGGGTTCGCAGGGCATGATCGTCGTGGCCGAAGGCACGTGCATGGTGCGCATGCTGCAGGTGATGATGCGCTTCTATCACCACGAGTCGTGCGGGCAGTGCACGCCGTGCCGTGAGGGCATGGGATGGCTGGAGAAGATCAGCACCCGGATCCTGGCGGGGCAGGGCGTGCCGGCGGACATCGAGCGGCTCTACCAGATTTCCAACGCCAACGACGGCACCACGATCTGCGGCCTGGGTGACGCGGCCGGCTATGCGACCGTGGGCATCCTCGACAAGTATCGCGACGAATTCGAGTACTTCATCGCGAACGGACGCTCGATGTACGATGGCCGGCTCGAGGTGGCCGTCTGATGATCGAATTCTTCATCGATGGCACGCCGGTTCAGGCGGAGAAGGGACAGACCGTGATGCAGGCCGCGGTCGCCGCCGGCATCACCATCCCGTACTTCTGCTGGCACCCGCACCTGTCGGTGCCGGGGAACTGCCGCATCTGCATGGTGGAAGTGGAGGCCGAGGGCGGTGCCTGGTTCGACATCTCGTGCAACATGCCGGTGACGGCGGGCATGCGCGTGCTGACGGACTCGGACAAGGTGCGTGAGCTGCGCAAGGACACGATGCAGTTCATCACGCTCAACCACCCGGTGGACTGCGGCATCTGCAACAAGTCGGGCGAGTGCATGCTGCAGGACCATCACTTCGCGTACAATGGCATGCCGTCGCTGTCGCGCGACCCGAAGACGCATGCCACAAAGTTCCATGACCTCTCGGACCGCATCATGCTGGACAACGAGCGCTGCATCATGTGCTCGCGGTGCGTGCGGTTCACGGACGAGATCTCGAAGTCGCACGCCCTCGGGGTGCAGCATCGCGGTGACCACTCGCTGATCCGCTGCGCCGCCGACGTGGACTTCGACGAGGATCCGTACTCGGACAACGTGATCGACATCTGTCCGGTGGGCGCGCTCCTGTCGCGCCAACTGCAGGATCATGCGCGCGTGTGGTACCTGAAGGCGACGCCCTCGGTGTGCCCGGGCTGCGAGCGCGGCTGCAGTATCAACATGTGGCATCGCAAGCCGGAGTGGGCGCTCAAGTCGCTCGACCCGCAGCTCAACCGGCGCATCGATCGTGTCACGCCGCTCGAGAATCCGGCCGTGAACGGCCCGTGGATCTGCAACAAGGCGCGTGACCTGGCGCAGATCCTGGATCGGCCGCGTGCCGAACGTCCGCTGGTGCAGGGCGTGCCCGTGCCACCGGTCGATGCCATCGCGAAGGCCGCCGAGCTCATTGCATCGGCCAGGCAGCCGGTGGCGCTGGTGTCGAACTGGGGCTCGAACGAAGAGTTGGCTGCGTACCACGCAACGCTCGCCCCGTCGTTCACGAACTGGGTGAAGCGCGACTGGATGCCGCAGCCCGGCGAGCGCGTGGAAGACGACCTGCTGATCAAGGCCGACAAGAACCCCAACACGTACGCCGCCCGTGCGCTGTTTCCGATGCTGCCCGACGAGGTGTCGCAGGCCATCACCCCCGACACCGACCTGGTGCTCGTGTGGGGTGAAGGGGCGCCGCTCGACGCCATCCCGGCAACGGCCCGCGTCATTCTGCTCACGTCGTACGACCTGCCGGGCAACGAGCGGGCCGATGTGCTGATCCCGATCAGTGTGCAGACCGAGCGCGACGGCCACTACACGAACTTCGAGGGGACGATCACCGGCTTCCAGCGGTGCGTGCCGTCGGCGCCAACGGTGTCCCACGCGCAGGTGCTGTTCGAATCCGTGTTTTCGGCGCTGTCACCCCTGGCCGGAGCGCGCGCATGATGCCCGACCTGGCGGTGGCGGCCGTGTTCATGGCGGCGTCCATCGGCGTGCTGATGGGCTTCGGCGGCCTGCTCACGTGGGTGGAGCGCAAGCAGGCGGCGGTGATGTCGGATCGCATCGGCGCCAATCGTGCGTACATCCGCATTCCGTTCACGAAGATCAAGCTGGTGTGGATGGGATTGTTCCACGGCATGGCCGATGGCGCGAAGATGCTGCTGAAGGAAGACTGGAAGCCGCGCACGTACGACCAGTTGGCCTACACGCTGGCGCCGTATGTCGTGTTCGCGCCCGTGCTGCTGGTGTTCGCCGTGATTCCGTTCGGCGGTACGCTCGATCCGGGCAAGCTGATTCCTTCGCTCGCCCCGTGGTTCGGCGGTCGCACGTACCCGATGCAGATCGCGAACCTCAATGCCGGGCTGCTGGTCGTCTTCGCGTTCAGCGGCCTGACAATCCTGGGCACGATGCTGGCCGGGTGGAGTTCGGAGAACAAGTTCTCGCTGCTGGGTGGCCTGCGCGCGGGATCGCAGATGATCTCGTACGAGCTGGTGATGGGCCTCACCGTGCTGGGCCTGATCCTGGTGTTCGGCACGGTCGACCTGCGCGCCATGGTGGAACAGCAGTCGGGGACGATCTGGGGCGTGCTGCCGGCGTGGGGCATCTTCTACCAGCCGGTGGCCTCGGTGCTGTTCCTGACGGCCGCGATCGCCGAGAACAAGCGCATCCCGTTCGACCTGCCGGAAGCCGAGTCGGAACTGGTGAGCGGCTACTTCACCGAGTACAGCGCCATGAAGATGGGGCTGTTCATGTTCGCCGAGTTCATCGAGATCGCGATCATCGCGGCGCTGTTCACGACGATGTTCCTGGGCGGCTACAACCTGCCGTACATGAACGATGCCGGCTTCACGTTTCCGGGCGGCACGACGATCGCGATGAGTCACGGGCTGGTGGTGCTCACGCAGGTGGCCGTGTTCCTGGCGAAGGTGGCGCTGCTGTGCGTGTGCCAGATCCAGATCCGCTGGTCGCTGCCGCGGTTCCGCTATGACCAGATGCTCACGTTCGCGTGGAAGCTGCTGTTGCCATTGACGCTGGTGAACCTGTCGGTGACAGCGGTGATCGTGTGGTTGAACCAACGAGGCGCCTCATGACCCTGCATTCGCCGCCAACCTGGGAACGGCGTCCGGTGATCGACGAGGCGCCGGCGCCGCCACCGGCGCTGGTGCCGCTGCGTCGCGCGGCGCCGACGGCGCCGGTGTACGACGCGAAGACGTACGTGCGCAAGTCGTACTGGAACGAGCCCACGATGACGTTGTGGGAGCGCGCGTACCTGCCGGAGATCCTGCGCGGGCTGTCGATCACGACCGGCATCTTCCTGCGCAACATGCTGAAATGGGTGACGGGCCGGAAAGGCGCGCTCACCACGTACTATCCGGAAGAGAAGCGGAAGGACTACGCGCCACGCAATCGCGGCAAGCATATCCTGACGCAGCGTCCCGACGGGTCGCCGCAGTGCATCGCGTGCAACATGTGCGCGACGGTGTGTCCGGCGAAGGTCATCGAGATCGAGGCCGGCTTCGATGCCTCCGACCCCGCGCACCCGAAGTTTCCGGTGCGATTCGAGATCGACTATTCGCGGTGCGTCTTCTGCGGGCTGTGCATCGAAGCCTGCCCGGAGGATGCGATCCGCATGCTCGAGGACACGCCGGCCCTGGCGTCGACCGATCGCTTCGACATGTGGCTGACGATGGAAGACATGCTGACCTGGAATCCGCATTCGGACGTCGCGAAGCCCTATCCTCCCAAGGGCGGCGCCCCAATTCCGCGAGGCGACGTATCCTCGACTCACTGATTATCGGGCTGTTCGGCGGCCTTGCGCTGCTGGGCGCCGTCCTGATGCTGGTGCTGAGGGAACCCATGCGCGTGGCGATGGCGCTCATCACCACCATGGTGTCGCTTGGCGCGATCTACGGCATGCTGGGCGTGCATTTCATTGCCGCCTTCCAGGTGCTGATCTACGTTGGCGCCGTGATGGTGTTCATGGTGTACGTGATCATGCTGCTCGAAGTGCGCGAGGCGCCGGGCAACCGCCGCTACTCCCGCTTCATGATCCCGGGTGTGATCGCCTTCACGCTGCTGGCCGGCGTGCTGGGCATCATCGTCTGGAAGGCGTTCGGGGCGGGGCCGGTGGCCGAGGTGCCAGCCGGCACCGTGTTCGAGATGAAACCGTTCTCCACGATGTTCCTGCGCGACTACTGGCTGCCGTTCGAGCTGACCACCGTGCTGCTGGTGGCGGCCATTGTCGCCGCGCTGGCGGTCATCCGGGTGAGCCGGAGGACGCATGGATAAGTATCAGGCGCTGCTCGGGCTGTCGATGGCGCTGTTCGCACTGGGGCTGCTGGGTGTGATCGCGCGCCGCAATGCGCTGATCATGCTGATGTGCATGGAGCTGATGCTCAACGGCGTGAACCTGAGCCTCGTCACCTTCATGCATCGCAACGCCGTGGCAGCGGGCGGCGTGCTGGTGTTCCTGACGTTCGTGGTGGCGACTGCCGAGATCGCGATCGCGATCCCCATCGTGCTGCTGCTGGTGCGCCGGAAGCGGAGCCTGGATCTCGATGCCTACACCGACCTCAAGGGATAGGCGATGACATCCACCGCTGTGGCCTCGCTTCCCCATGCGCTGGCCATCATTGTCCTCCTGCCGCTCGTCGGGTTCCTGCTGAACGGCGTGCTGGCCACGCAGCTCGGCGGCAATCGCGTGGGCAAGGGCTTCGTGAACGTCGTGGCCTGCGGCCTGCCGCTCGCGGCGTTCCTGGTCACGATCACGATGTTCCTCGACCTGCGCGCGGGCGGCTACGCGCCGATCGTGGAGCACGTATATCGCTGGGCCCTGATCGACGGCGGATCGTTCGACATCGCGTTCTACTTCGACCGCCTCAGCGCCGTGATGACGCTGATCGTGACGGGCGTCGGGTCGGCGATCCATGTGTATTCGACGGGCTACATGAAGGAGGACTCGAGCTACGGACGCTTTTTCGCGTACCTGAACCTGTTCCTGTTCTTCATGCTGCTGCTGGTGCTGGGCCGCTCCCTGCTCGTGCTGTTCGTGGGGTGGGAGGGTGTCGGACTGGCGTCCTACCTGCTGATCGGCTTCTGGTTCGACGATGCCGCCAACGCGCGCGCCGGCAAGAAGGCATTCATCACCAATCGCATCGGTGACGCCGGCTTCCTGCTGGGCATGTTCGTGCTGTACCAGGCGTTCGGCACGCTGGACATGGACACGATCAACGCGGCGTTCACCGGGAGCGCAGTGCCGGTGGTATCGGCGAGCCTGGTGGGGATCCTGCTGTTCATCGGCGCGACGGGCAAGTCGGCGCAGATCCCGCTGTTCGTGTGGTTGCCGGACGCGATGGCGGGCCCGACGCCGGTGTCGGCGCTGATTCATGCGGCCACGATGGTGACGGCGGGCGTGTATCTCGTCGCGCGCATGTCGGGCGTGTACCTGCTGGCGCCCGAGGCGTCGCACCTGATCGCGGTGATCGGCGTGGCCACGGCGTTCTTTGCGGCGACGATCGCGGTGGTGCAGACCGACATCAAGAAGGTGCTGGCCTATTCCACGATCTCGCAGCTTGGCTTCATGTTCCTCGCGCTGGGTGTGGGCGCGTACGGCGTGGCGATCTTCCACGTGGTCACGCATGCGTTCTTCAAGGCCTGCCTGTTCCTGGGTGCGGGCAGCGTGATTCATGCGCTGTCCGGCGAGCAGGACGTGCGCAAGATGGGCGGCCTGGCGCGCAAGATCCCGTGGACGTTCGGGACGTTCGCGGTGGCGACGGCGGCCATCGCCGGCCTGCCGCCGCTGGCCGGATTCTTCTCGAAGGACGAGATCCTCTGGTACGCGTTCGCGAGCGAGCAGGGCGGCTCGCCCTGGTTGTGGGGCGTGGCCGCGTTCACGGCGCTGCTCACGGCGTTCTACATGTTCCGGCTGCTGTGGCTCACGTTCCTGGGCACGTCACGCGTCGACCATGAGGTGGCGCATCATGTGCACGAGTCACCGGCATCGATGACCGGCGTGCTGGTGATCCTGGCCATCCTGTCGGCGGTTGGCGGCTTGCTCGCACTGCCGCATTTCCTCGAGCCCCAACTGGCGCTGCCTCCGGTGCCCGAGGCGTTGCATCATCTCGAACGGCCGTTGGTGATCATCTCGGTCGTCCTGGCGCTCCTGGGCCTGGCCGGTGCGGCCTTCGTGTACGGCGGACCACCATCACGCGCCGAAGGCTGGCGGCGTCGCCTGTCCGGGCCGCATGCCGTGCTGTCGGGCAAGTACTATGTGGACGAGCTGTACGATCGGGTGCTCGCGAAGCCGCTGTACTGGGTGTCCGACGTCGTGTTTCTCAAGTTCAGCGACCGCGCGGTGCTGGATGGAACGCTCGACGGACTGGCAGCGCTCGGGCAGCGGACGGCCGGCCTGCTGAGCCGCGTCCAGTCGGGGAGCCTGCACCTGTACGCGCTGTTCGTGCTGGGCGGCATCGTGATCGCACTGCTGTGGAGCTGGGGACATGTCTGATTCCCTGATGCTCAATCTCGTGCTGTTCCTGCCACTGCTGGGCATCGTGTGCCTGACGCAGGTGCCGGCGGACCGCCCACAGGTGACGCGACACCTCACGCTGTGGCTGATGATCGTGCAATTCGCCCTCACCGCCTGGCTGTATCTCCAGTTCAGCAGCGAGACGACGGGCCTGCAATTCGAGACGCGCATCCCCTGGATCGAGACCTGGGGTGTGTCGTATCACGTGGGGCTCGATGGATTCAATGTGCTGCTGGTGCTGCTGACGGCCTTTCTCGGGCCGCTGGTGGTTGCCGGGGCGTTCAGCGCCATCCAGAAGGACGTGAAGCTGTTCCACGCGATGGTGTTCCTCATCCAGTTCGCGATGATGGGCACGTTCCTGGCGCAGGATCTCTTCCTGTTCTACCTGTTCTGGGAAGCGATGCTGATCCCGATGTTCCTGCTGATCGGCATCTGGGGCGGCGAGCGGCGCGCCTATGCGACGATCAAGTTCGTGTTGTACACGGCGTTCGGCAGCATCCTCATGCTGGCGGCGATGATCTACCTGGTGTACTCGCTGTACCAGACGTCGGGATTGACGTCGTTCGCGTTCAGCGACCTGTACACGTCGCAACTGCCGCTGCGCACGCAGACGCTGCTGCTGGGCGCGTTCGCCCTGTCGTTCGCGATCAAGGTGCCGATGGTGCCGTTGCACACGTGGCTTCCCGATGCGCACGTCGAGGCGCCCACCGCCGGCTCGGTGATCCTGGCCGGCGTGATGCTGAAGATGGGCACCTACGGCTTCATGAAGCTCGGCTTCCCGCTCTTTCCGGATGCCACGCAGCTGTACACGCCCATCCTGATGACGCTGGCGGTGATCAGCATCATTTATGGCGCCTGCCTCGCGCTCGTGCAGGACGACATCAAGAAGATCATCGCGTATTCGTCGATCAGTCACCTGGGTTACGTGATGCTGGGGCTGGTGAGCCTCGACATCGTGGGCATCCAGGGTGCGATCATGCAGATGGTGAGCCACGGCCTGGTGGCTGCCGCCCTGTTCCTGATGGTGGGCATGATCTACGAGCGGTGCCACACGCGAGACCTGAAAGCCTACGGCGGACTGGCCAGGCTGCTGCCGGTCTACTCGGTGTTTTTCATGGTGTTCACGCTCGCATCGGTGGGGCTGCCGACGACCAGCGGCTTCACCGGTGAGTTCCTGGCACTGCTCGGTGCGTTCAAGGCGGCGTGGCCGCTGCATGTCGCGGGCAATTCGTATCCGCTGGTGCTGGCGGCGCTGGCCGTGACCGGCGTCATCCTTGGCGCGCTGTACATGCTGCGCTTCGCGCTGAGCTTCCTGTTTGGCGCGGTCAACGCGCCGCACCAGCCGCTGAGTGACCTCGACGCGCGCGAGCGGACCATCCTTGGCATCCTCATGGTGTCGGTGTTTGCGCTCGGGCTGTTCCCGGACAGTGCGCTGCGTAACTCGGAATCGGCGGCGAAGGCGTACCGGGCGCTGGTCACCACCTCGCGCCTGCCGGCGGGTGCGGCGGCGGGTAGCACGCCATGAACGGTTCGCTGACGTTGACGGCGATGATGTCGGAGCACATGCTGCTGCTGGGCATCGTGCTGCTGCTGACGATGGATATCGCCGGCAAGGGATCGCGGGCCGCGCTGCTGGTGGCGACGATCGCCGTGGCGCTGGCCGCCGTCGCTGCCGGCGTGCACGCGGCGCTGGGATTCAGCGGCGCGCCGTTTCCCGGACAGTTCTCGGTCACGCCCACCGGGCTGATGGCGAAGGCGATTGTGCTGGGGCTGACGGTGCCGATCCTGCTGCTCTCCCGCGACGACTTCGAGGGCGGCGAGTTCCCCGCGCTGCTGCTGTCGTCGTTGTACGGCGTGTGCCTGCTGATTTCGTCGGACAGCTTCCTGATCATGTTCCTCGGCCTGGAGCTGATGTCGCTGCCCGTGTACGCGATGATCGTCATGGCGTATCGCCGTCCGGAAAGCGCCGAAGCGGCACTCAAGTACCTGATCCTCGGCGGTGCGGCCAGCGCGATGTTCCTGATGGGGGTGTCGCTGCTGTACGGCGCGAGCGGTTCCATGAGCGTGGACGTGTTCGGCCTGGCGCTGGGCGCGTCCGACCTGATGTCACGTGCCGCGGTCGTGCTGGTGTTGCTGGCCTTCTTCCTGAAGGCGGCCATCGTGCCGTTTCATGCGTGGGCGCCGGACGCCTACGAGGGCGCGAGCATTCCGGTGACGGCGTACATGGCGACGGTCATCAAGGCGGGTGTGCTGCTGGCCGTCGTGCGGGTGTTCGGTACGTCCGCGGTGGCGTCACCGGTGGCCGACATGCTGGCGGTGTTCCCGCTGGTCTCGATCGTGTGGGGCAACCTGACGGCGATGCGGCAGCCGTCGTTCCGTCGCATGATCGCGTACTCGTCCATCGCCCATGCCGGCTACCTGTTCTACGCGTTGCTCGGTGATGGTCCGGGGCGGTTTCAGGCCGTCGCGTTCTACGCGCTGGTGTACGGCGTCGTGAATGTCCTGGCGTTCGCAGCCCTGCCGGCGAACGACAACGACGCCGAGCGCGACAGCCTCGAGCGCATCAAGGGACTGTATCATCGCCATCCGTTCGCGGCGATCATGATCGGCATCGCCATGCTGTCGCTCGCCGGATTGCCGCCGTTCCCGGGGTTCATCGCCAAGTTCCTGATCTTCAAGAACGTGCTGGCGGCGGGCTACACGACGTATGCGGTGATCGGCCTCGTGGGCAGCTATCTCGGCATCTACTTCTACCTGCGCGTGATCCAGCTGATGTTCATGAGCGCGGGCTCGAGTGAGCAGGTGCCGGATCGCGGAGCGGCATCGAACGTGCTCGCTCGCAGTGCGACCTGGCTGTGCCTGGTGGCGACGCTGGCGCTGGCCGTCGTGCCGGCGTGGATGCTGGAGCGACTCTAGGTGCCGGCGCGCTTCGACTCCAGCGCGTAGAGATCCAGCAGCTGCTCACGGCTGGCGCTCAGGCGTTCGGAGACGACGCCGAGCAGGCGCAGCGTGAAGGCCAGGCCGAAGGTGGTGTCTTCCTTGAAGGCCTCGAGCAGTTCCTCGCCGTCGAACACGAGGACATCGGCCCGGGCGATGGCGCGCGCCTGCAGCACCTTGCTCTTGCCCGTAAGGACGGCCGACCAGCCGAACTCGTCGCCCGCATGCAGCGTCTGCACGCGCAGCTTGCTGCCGTGCGACGTGACCTCGAGCGCTACCATGCCGTGCACGAGCAGGTAGAACTCGCGACCGTGATCCCCTTCGGGAAAGATCACGCGTCCCGTATCGAAGCACATCTCGCGCGTCATCGACGCGAGCTTCGCGACGTGATGCGGCTCGAGGCCAGAGACGAACGGGTGTGATGCCACCACAGCTCTGAGTGCTTCCGGCATGGTGCGGCCCCTGTTGCGATACGTCGCGAGTGTCCGTGCCGGTACGGCAGGACGCCTGCTCCCGACCAGTTGCTCCAACATGCAGAGCGCGGTCGCTACGTCAAGCCGATGACGCCGGGCTGGGGTCCGCGTTCGCGGCGGGCGCCGGCTTGGCGGCCAGGCTGCGGTTCGACCAATGCGAGCCCCGCAGCGTGGGCTGGGTCAGCCGGAAGAGGCGATTGGTGTAGTACTCGACCACGCGCTGCTGGACGGATGCGCGGGTATCGTCCTTGGCGGCCTGAAACGGGGCGTAGCTCTGCATGTCACCTGAAACGGTGAACCACCACCAGGAACCGGCCAGCGCGCCCTTTCGCTCCACGACGGTGCAGCTGTAGCGGCGTCCGGCGTCCTCGAATTCGAAATCCTTGATATGCGTTCGCTCGTTTGGGGGTATCTCAATGTACCCAGGCGCGCCCTCGCGCGCTCACCGCTTGCGACGTGAAAGCTCGATTTCGGAGGCGATGAACCCGAATCCCGGCCATCCGCCGGACTTGACAGCGCGATCGAACGCGTTCATGGCTGCGGTGGTGTCACCCCGCACGAGATGCCAGTTGCCCAGCCCGTAGCTCAGCGTCGCCACCTGGACGTCGGCGGTGTCCGCCGGCGTGAAGAGGGCCGATGGCGTCACCTCACCGCGATAGAGCCGGAGCCGCGACGCATACGCGTAGCCGGGTGGAGCGGCCAGGGTGTCCGGACGGCTCGCGAGCATGGCCGCCGCTTCGGCGTGCCGGCCGGCGCGTGACAGCGACATCCACAGCCAGTCGGTGCTGCCGGCCAGTTCGCCGCCATCGGGCGCGCGTGGCTGCGCCTTGGCGAACATCGTGGCCGCTCCGTTGAAGTCCGCTCTCAGGAAATGCAGGATGCCGAGGTGGAACAGGGTGCCGTAGTTGGTGCTGTCGAGCTGGTAGCCGCGTGTGAGGTCGGCCATCGCCTGCTCGAACTCGCGGACCGACAGGTACCGATGGCCGCGCCAGCGATGGAGCATCGGATCGTTGGGTGCGATGGCGAGTCCGCCCGAAAACGTTTCGATGGCCTCGCGGAACTGGCGGGCTCCGGACTGCGCGATGCCCAGTGCAATGACGCGCTGGATGTTGCGCGGGTCCGCATCGAGGGCGGCGCGGGCGCGGGCGATCGGGCCCGTGTCGGCCTGTGCGCGATACTCGATGCCGGCGGGCGACCGATACTGCACCCTGGCTTTTTCCAGGTCGCGGATCCACACGTTGCGAAAGCGCACGGGATGCCCGTGGTCCTGCAGCGCAATCGGCAGCCGGTCGGGGTGCGCCTCGTACGGGGGCCGTCGGGTGTGCGCGGTGGGGCCGACCAGTTCGGCGTTGTCCTGCACGAGAATCCCATTGTGCAGCACGGTCAGGCGGGCTGGTGACACGACCTTGCCGCCGGCATCGAATCGCGGGCGATGGTACACAATGTCGTAGCTCTGCCACTCGCCGGGCGGGCGACTGGCGTTCACGAGCGGCGGATACTGGCCATACAGCGCGCCGGCCTGTCCATCGGCGTACGTGAGGCTTTCGTAGGAATCCAGCACCTGCACTTCGTATCGTCCACCGCCAAAGAAGACGCCGCTGTTGCCACGATCCTGGTCGACTCCGACGGCCGGTTTCGGCACCATCCATTCGATGTGCAGTTGCACGTCACCAAACGCGTCGCGGCTGCTGAGCGTGCCGGTGCCTTTCACGACCTCGAACGCGCCATCGACGACGCGCCACCTGGCGGGCGAGCCGTCCGCCTGCGTCCACCTGGCGAGTGAGGATCCATCGAACAGCACGACGGCATCGGAGGGCGGCGTGGTCGGGCCGGAGGCACCCGGCGAGACGACCGGCGGGTGTGGACGTTCACGCGAGTGCTGCGGCCAGGAGCCAAGCGAGGGCTGTGCGTCGAGCTGAGCAGCGCACATGGCGAGAACCGTGAGTGGGAGGGCGAGTCGCATGGAGGTGAATGTCCGGGAATCGGGATCCCGGTGCAATAGGGGCGGGGAGTTCAAAGACGGGAGACCTGGGACGGGAGAAGGGAGACGCCTACCGCAGCGGCGGTCGCTCGCGCTACTTGAAGTGCGTTATGGTCAACGCCAATCCAAGGTCCGGTGAGCCCCGCCAACGTGGTGCTGCTTGAAGCCTGAGGTCAGCGTCATCATCCCGACCAATCGCCAGGCAGAGGTGTTGGTGCCGTGCCTGATGGCGCTGGCGTCGCAATCGATGCCGCTCGATGCGTTCGAGGTGCTGGTCGTGAACGATGGCGGTATGAACGATCTTGCAGCGGCCGCCGCCTGTGCCCAAGCGCGCGGCGTGCAGGTTCGCATTGTCGATGTGCCGCATGGCGGGCCGGCAACGGCGCGCAATCGCGGTGCGGCAGCAGCGCTGGGAGAGTTGCTGGTCTTCACCGACGACGATTGCGTGCCCGAACCGGGTTGGCTGGCCGCCTTTGCGGCCGCATCCAACGACGCGCCGAACGCCCTGCTGGGCGGTCCGGTCTTCAACCTGCTGCCGCATCGTGCGGGCTCGGAAGCCAGCCAGGTGCTGGTCGAGTTTCTCCACCAGCACTACAATCGCGATTGGCGCGACGCGCGGTTCTTCACCTCGAACAACATCGCCGCGCGCCGGGACGTGTTCCTCGGTCATGGTGGATTCGATGCGACGTTCGTTCTCAGTGCGGGTGAGGACCGGGACCTGTGCGCACGCTGGCGCGAGCGCGGTGGACACCTGGTGTATGTGCCCGAGGCCCGCGTTGGACATGCCCATGACCTGACCCTGGCGAAGTTCTGCACGCAGCACTACCGCTACGGCAAGGGGGCCGCGACGTACTGGCAGGCGCGACGCCGGGTGAGCGGCGCCGGGCTCACCGTAGAACCTCCCGGTTTCTACTGGAGCCTGCTGCGCTATCCGTTGCAGCATCGTCCAATGCCCAGCGCGGTCACGATCCTGATGCTGCTCGGCATCGCCCAGGTCGCCAACGCCTGCGGATTCCTTGCAGCGGCGCGACAGGTTCCCGGGTTTTCCGTCGGCCCGCGTGGCTGAGCCGCTATCCTTCCCCGCATGACCGAACCGCGACGCGCCGACCTGCTGCACGGTGTCACGCTGAAAGCGATGATCGAGCACCTCGTCGAGCGCTATGGCTGGGACGGGCTCGGCGCGCGCATCGAGATCCGGTGCTTCACGCACGACCCGAGCGTCACGTCATCGCTGCGATTCCTGCGCAAGACGCCGTGGGCGCGCGAGAAGGTCGAATCCCTGTACGTGCACTCGGCGTCACACCCGCGGAAGCGGAAGCCTGACGCGCCGGCTTAACGCAACCGCGCGATGGCGAGGCGAAGGTTGGTGGCGGCGCTGGTGGTCGCGTTCGCCCTGAGGCTGAGCAATTGCGTCGTGTCGAAGGTCCCGGACAGCTCGAAGTACGCGTGCGCCCCGCCGCGAATGAGCGGCACAGGCGCCACGAAGGCGCCGAAGGTCAGCGGCACGGGCGAAATCGGGAACGGCGTACTCCAGCGACTGCTCCACAGCGGCGCCGCGTTCAACGAGGCGTAGATGTCGCGCAGGTTCCACGTCGGGAACATGAGGTCCTGGCTGGGTGCGGCGAGTCCCGGGTAGTCGTCGGCGAACAGCGCGAGCCCCCACCCACCGAGAATCTGGTCGAGCGATGCACCGGCGACGCTCGTGAGGTTGACCACGCCAGTGGTCGTGGCGTTGTTGAGCGCGTTGAAGAACGCCGAGTCGGACGCGGCGTAACGATCGATGACGTAGCGCACCAGCGACCACGTGGTCTGGTAGAACACCGACCCGGATTGGTTGGCGGCATCCCCGAACGGCGACCAATTCCAGGGCTCCACGAGCTTGGACCGGATTTCGTTGAACTGCCGTCGCATGCCGAAACTCGGGCGTCGCAACGCGTCGTTGGCGCTGCAGGTTGCGTCGGACGAATGGAAGTCACAATACAGGCCGTTCGTGGCGGCGGTCCCGAACCCGGTGTTGGCCTTCCAGTCGACGTGGTGCAACGACGCGCGCACCCATACTTCCTCGGCGTGGCGGGCGGTGCCTTCCTCGAGCCACGACTGCTCGAATGTCGACGCGTTGTTGGCGACCCGGGCAGAAAGCGACGCAATGTGCTTGACCTCGTGCACGACGGTGCGGGCCATGAAGTTGAACCAGCCATCCGGTGAGTTGATGTTCTCGAGGTTCGGATCCGCCGTGACGGGCACCGCACCATAGAAGAACTGGCCGAAGTTGCTGCCGCGCGAAACGGTGAGGGGAAACTGGTCGCACGAAGTCACGTATGCGGCAGCCCCTGTGCCGTTGACGCGCTGCGAAAAGACCATGTGGATCTTTCCGTCGTTGTCTGTCACGCTGTCGCGCCGCAGCGGATCACCGAAGGTGCGCCGGATCGACTCATACTGTTCCTGATCGAAGATCCGGCCGATCCGCTCGTAGAACTCGGCATACTCCGGACGGTCACGCGACTGCAGGACGTTGGCCGAGTCCTCCCAGATGACGGAGCGTGTGCCGATGCGAATGGCCTTCGATCGCATGACGCGGCTGGTGTCGCTGCATCCTCCCGTGAACGTGAAAAACAGGTCGCGCATCTCCCCGGGCGATACCTCGGTGGCCGTTGCGTGCGTCCGGAGACTGCGTGCTGCCGGAGGCAGTGCGCGCATCTGACCCATCAGGCGCACGTAGTCCTGTCGATCGCGCTCCAGCATCGCGACATGCGCACGCTCACGGCGGAGCATCTGTTCATCGAACGGGCTGACGAACGCCGGCTCAGCGCCAGGTGGCGTCGCGGGCGCCGCGATACGTGCAGCGCTCCCGGCGGGCGGTGGATTGCCGGCAAGCTGGAAGGAACTGACGGTGTTTTGCGAGGTGGCATTGCTGAACACGGTCAGCAGGTACCGCGCGGGGCCGCCGGTGGGCGTCAATTCGTTGCAACTGGAGGCGGCACTGCTGGTGAGGACAAGGGCCTGTCCGAGCGGCACCGTGATCTGGTTGACGGCCACGGGATGCACCTGCACGGCTGGCGTCGCGTCGGTATTGGTCACGACGATGTTGGCGGGGCCGGAGACGACGCAGGGTACCGTAACTTCGAGCTGTGTGCTCGTGGCCGAGTGGAGCGCCGAGGGCACGCCGCGAATCGAGACGCTGACTCCGCCGAGCGAATTGTCGAATCCCGTGCCGCGGATGGTGGCCGTGCTGCCGGGCGTGAGCGTCGCCGGGGAAATCGTGGCGATGACGGCAGGCGATCCGCGCACGGTCAGCAGCGCCGATCCGACCTGATTCTCGCTGGACGCGGCAATGGTCACCGCGCCGCGTGTAATGGCCGTGACCAATCCTGCTCCGTCGACCGCGGCAATCGCGGGATTGCTCGTCCCCCACGTGACCATGCGGCCGGTCATCGGATTGCCCGCTGCGTCGCGCAATACGGCGGTGGCTTGCAAGGCCGCGCCGCGTACGATGTCGGCCGACGGCAAGGTGACGGTCACCGAAGCAACGGGTACGGGGCGAATCGTGAGGCTGGCGTTCCCGACGACGCCTTCGCTCGTGGCCTGGATGGTGACCGCGCCTGGCGTGAGCGTGGTGACGAGCCCGGTCGATGAAACCGTGGCCACGGTGGCGTCGCTGGAGCGCCAGGTGATCGAACGATCGGGCAGTGCAACACCCTTGGCATCCTGGGCGACGGCCGCGAAGGGGTGCGTCGCCGATACGATGACCGTGGCAGTGGCTGGTGTCACGGCGACGGATGCGACGGGAACCGGTCTTGCCGGAGAGTCGCAGGCGCTCAGCGTCACCAACAGCAGCGCGATGCCGCGCCGTCGCATCGCGCCCGGGTACAGGCGCGTCGTCACGGCGCGTCGCGGCCGGCGTGGAACATGCGGATGACGCGGGAGACGTCGGCATCGATGCCCACCTCGGTGTGCTGTCCGGCGTCGCGATAGAGCTCGGCGGCACATTGCGTCATGGGCACGCTGGCGCCGCGCTCGGCGGCAAGGCGCACGACCTGCTCGATATCCTTGCGAAACGTTGCGAGGGCGCCGATGCGCGGCGTATCGACGCCGCGCGCCATGCGCGTCCCGAAGATCTTGAGCGGTTGCGAGTCGGCGAATCCGCCGGCGAGCGCGTCGGGCATGCGCGACGCATCGATGCCCGAGGCCTGCGCGAAAGCGAGCATTTCGGCGATCACCAACAAGTTGCAGCCCACGATCATCTGGTTGCAGCTCTTGGCCAACTGTCCGGCGCCGTTCCCGCCCATGTGCGTGACGCGCTGTGACAGCGCATCGAACACGGGGGCGCCGCGCACGATCGCCCGCGCATCGCCACCCGCGAACACGATGAGACGCCCCGCGCGCGCCGCCGGGAGTCCGC
Organism: uncultured Gemmatimonas sp.; assembly: GCA_964588045.1. Taxonomy (GTDB): domain Bacteria; phylum Gemmatimonadota; class Gemmatimonadetes; order Gemmatimonadales; family Gemmatimonadaceae; genus Gemmatimonas. Next base: position 28,684 of record CAZPON010000002.1, on the reverse strand, counting down.
CGGACACGGGGGCGTCGACCCAATCGGCGCCGGTGGCCGCATGCAGTTGCGCAGCCATTTCAGCCGTGCCGTCGGGTGCGATGCTGGAAAAGTCGATGAGCAGTTGTCCCGGACGCATCGCGGCGGCGATACCGGCGCTGCCAAACACGACGTCGCGCACCGCGTTCGTGTCGGTCAGGCAGAGACACACGATATCGGCATGACTGGCCAGGTCACGCGCCGACTCGGCGTGTCCGGCGCCAAGTGCAACGAGCGGCGCTGTCTTGGCAGCGGTGCGATTCCACACGGTGACGGCGAGGCCCTGCTCGAGCAGGCGCTCGACCATCGGGGTGCCGATCAGGCCCGTGCCGATGAATCCGATGTGCGGTGCGTGCGCGCGCGACGCGGTGTCAGGCATACAGGTGCAGTCCGTTGTCCATGCGGATGACCTCTCCGGTCATTCCCGGTGCCGATGCGGCAAGAAAGAACGCGAGTGCTGCGACCTCGTCGACATCGAGAAAGCGCGGCAAGGCCTGCGTCTTCAGGTAGTGCGACTCGACCGCCGCCAGCTTCTCAGGCTGTAGAACCCGGCTGGGCAGGCCGCCCGTCACATAGCCGGGCGCAATGGCGTTGACGCGTATGTCAGGGGCCAGGGCGCGGGCGAGTGACAGGGTGAGCGTGCTGACTGCGCCCTTGGATGCGGCGTAAGCGACCGACGACCCGAGGCCGGCCGTACCGGCGATGGACGACAGGTTCACGACGGCGCCGCGACCGCCCGCCTTCAGGGCATCGCGGCAGGCGCGAATCATCTGGAACGTGCCAATCAGATTCACATCGTAGGTACGCGTGAACTCGCTGGATGGGAGCGCATCGAGATCCGCGTGCGGAATGAAGCGCGTGGTGCCGGCGCAATTGACCAGCGCGTCGATGCGGCCGAGTTGCGCGGTCATGCCCGCAGCCGCTGCAACGCAGCTGGCATCACTGGTGACGTCCAGCGTCAGCAGCACGGTCCGGGCCCCCAGGGCCTGACACTCGGCGTCGACCGACTGCGCCAGCGCGTAGGTGTCGTCGGCGAGCGTGCAGATGCCGACATCCCAACCCTGCCGGGCGAAAAAGCGCGCGCAGGCGGCGCCGATGCCGGTCGCCGAGCCGGTGATCAGGCAGGCGGGACGCGAGGAGGAGGCCATGGGGAGGACGTGAGGCGGGAGGGACTATGGCGCAATGACGTCGTTGATGAAGCTAGACTGCGCGCCAGGGCCGCGGCCACTGCGGCACACGTAGGCGCCGCTGGCGGTGAGTTCCCATCCGGTTGGATCATCGAGATAGCGGGCGAGGATTTCGTCGATTTGCGCCTGCTGCTCCGGGTCGGGCACGGTTACCAGCAGTTCGACGCGACGGCGCAGGTTTCGCGGACGCAAGTCGGAGGATCCCATGAGGTATTCCGCCTGTCCGGCGTTCGCAAACCGATACAGGCGCGAATGCTCGAGGAAACGACCCACCACGGATACGACGCGGATGTTGTCGGACAGGCCGGGGACGCCGGGTCGCAGCGTGCAGATTCCTCGCACGACGAGATCGATGCGAACGCCGGCCTGCGACGCCGTGTAGAGTGCGCGCACGACTTCCGTGTCGGCGAGGCCGTTGACCTTGATGGTGATGGCGGCCGGCTGGCCAGCGCGCGCGTGGGCTTCCTCGCGCGCGATGCGGGCAAGGAGGGCAGGCAGCAACTGGTGTGGTGCCGACAGGGTCGTGCCTCCCGGTGCCTGCGGAAGCGGCGCACTGCCGGCCAGTCCCTCGAACAAGGCCGTCACGTCGGCCACGAGTTCGTCGCGCGTGGAGAAGAGCGAGAGATCGGTGTACTGTCGGCCGGACCGGGTGTTGTAGTTGCCGGTGCCCACGTGCACGTAGTGTTGCGTCTGTGCGCCCTCGCGCCGCGCAATGAGTGCAACCTTGGCGTGCACCTTGAGTCCGGCCAGTCCGTACACGACGTGCCCGCCTTCGCGCTCGAGGGCGCGTGCCCAGTGCACGTTGTGCACTTCGTCGAAACGCGCCTGCAGTTCCACCAGCGCGAACACCTGCTTGCCGGCGCGCGCGGCGGCCAGCAGCGCCTCGACGACCGGTGCCGGATTACCGACGCGATAGAGCGTGATGCGGATTGACGTGACATCCGGATCGGCCGCGGCTTCCCCGAGGAATCGCACGACCGTGTCGTCGAACGCCTCGAACGGGTGGTGCACCAGCAGGTCACGCCGCCGCATCATGTCGAACATCGATGCGCCGGTTGCCACCGGGCGACGGGCCACGAACGACGGATACTCGAAGTCGCCGCCACCCGGCAGCGGCAGGGTCTGCAGGCAACGCTGGTCGAGGAGGCCGTCGACCACCTGCACCGCATTCACGGTGATCTCCATGTCGCGCCCGAGCGCCTCGCGATGCAAGCTGTCGAGAATCAGCGCTCCCACATGCGGCGGCATGCTGCGCTCCACTTCCACGCGCACGGCGGGATTGTTCGGACGTCGTTCCGTTGCCGATTGCACGGCCACGAGCAGGTCGTTGGCGTCGTTCTCCTGCAGCGGCAAGTCACCACCGCGCGTGACGCGAAACAACCAGGCGCCCTCGACCAGGGCGCCCGGATAGAGCAAGTGCGCGAACACGCGCAGCAACTCTTCGATGGCGATGACGGCCCCGGCGCGCCCGGGTACCGGCAGCAGTCGCGGGACGTCGTGCGGCAGTTCGTGCTCGGCAAGCCGCGTGCGTTCGCCGGCCGCGGCCCGAAACACGATCGCGACGAACAGGCCGAGGTGCGGAAGATGCGGCAGCGGATGTCCCGGACTGAGCGTGATGGCATGCGTCATCAGGTCCGGCTGGATCTCGGTCAGGTATCGTCGACGCAGCGCGTCGCGCTCATCGGCGTTCAGCATTTCCCACGTGACGAGGCCGACACCGGCTGCGGCTGCTTCGCGCAGGCATTGCGCCGCACAGGCAGCCTGCGCGGCGAGAATGTCGGCGATCTCGCGTTCCACCTGCTCGAGCCGCGCGGAGGGTGTCAGGCCGGTGGAACCGAATACTTCCTCACCGGGCAGCCCTGCCAGGCCGTCGATTGCCGCGCGGCGCAGCTCGGCCATGCGCACCATGTACAACTCATCGATGTTGCTGGTGACGATGCCCAGGAATCGCAGTCGCTCGACCAATGGGACCGACGGATCCTCGGCCATGGCCAGCACGCGACGCTGAAACGCGAGGAGACTCAGCTCTGCATCAATGAGTTCGGGGACGTGCATCACGTGAGTATGGCGTTCGACGCCACATCGCACCACCCGCTATCCGGGCACCAGCAGCCGGCGGACCGTGTTCGCGACATCGCCGCTCCATCCGCCACTGGTTTCCTCGAGGTCGTCCGCGGCACTGCGGGTTTCCACCGCACGGCCGAGCAGCGCGATGAAGGCGCAGACCATGTCGCCGTCCACCTCGATGCCCGCGCGTTCCTGCAGCATGGCGAGGATGCGAGCCTGAGGCCAGGCGTCGCGATACGGCCGGCGCGAACTCAGCGCGTCATACAAGTCACACACCTGCACCAGACGCGTCGCGAAGTGGCAGCGACGCGGCCATCGCGGCTGCGGGTAGCCCCCCGTGCCGTCCTCCCACATGTGGTGCTCGTACGCGACCGTCGCGGCCAGGGCCTGTCCGCGCGCGCGGCTGGTGAGAATGCGGGCACCCTCGGTGGTGTGCGCGCGCATGGACGTCATTTCGGCTGGCGACAGGGCGCCCGGCTTCACGAGAACGGCCGCCGGCACGCACACCGTGCCAATGTCGTGGAGCAGCGCGGCCGTGCCGATGGCGCGCCCGTCCTTCGACGAGATTCCCAGTTGGTCGGCGAGGGCCATGGACAGCATGGCGACGTTGCACGCGTGCGTGGTGGTGTACTGATCGTGGCTCGTGCTGTCGAGCAGGGGCAGCACGGTGTGCTGCTCACGATGAATCGCCATGCCCAGCGAGTGCACGACGGCCTCCACTTCGGCCATGGGCACCTCGCCGCCAGCGGCAACGGCATCGTGGATCCAGCGGACCGCGGCCGCTTCCTCGGTCATGGGGAGCTGCGACAAGGCGCCAAGCAAGTCGCCCACGACGGCGTCGGGCGCGTCGGGGTCGGTTTCGACACCGAGCGGACCAAAGCGGAAGCTGCGCAGGGCCACCGCACCGTCGTCAGCCGCGCCGGACACCAGGCGCTGATGCAGCTCGCCGATGAGCTGTTCCACGACCTCGGGCGTGGGCGCGGGCACCGCGTCGATCTCGAGTCGCTGCACGCCGACACTGGCGAGACGCGGCGCCCACTCCCAGCCACGCATGTCGGCCAACGCCCGCGCACCGATGATGACCGCGCCATCGAGGAAGGAGATGCGCAGGGCACCGCGATCCTCCAGGATCCGGATGAGGGCCGCATGCACGCGGTCACGCGACGTGGCGCGCATTGGATGCCCGTCGGAGTACAGGCCCTGCGTCGCAAGGGCCTGTCCGAGCGACGTGAGGAAGAGGGCGGGAGGGCTCAGGCTCATGCGGCGTCCGCCCGTCGGGCCGCGGGCTTCACGGCGTTGCGGATGCGTGCATCCTGGTGCCGCGCAGCGAGGGCCATCACGGTGGTGACCTTCGTGTCCTGCGCATAGCGTGCGGCCAGCACCTCCAGCGCGGCGACCACAACCGGTCGTGCATCGACGAGCATCAGGCGGCGCAGCACGAGCGTGCGGCGCGTCGCAAGGGCCAGCAGCGGGTCACGCACGACCGGGCTCGGGGATGCATCGACGAGAGCCCGCACGGCGCGGGCTACCAGCTCCTCGCCGTGCGCGGCGGCGTCGATGAACCGCACCAGTCGCTGCACGAGATCAGGCGCCAGTGCGCGGCGGCGCTCGGCGTGGCCTCCCATGGCGAGCATCTCGATGGCGACGCGGACCACGCGCTCGCTGCTGTCGTCGAGGGCGTGGCGAATGGCCAGGTCGCGTGCGGCGGCGTCGGCCACGAGCAGTCGCAGCGCTTCCACCCGCACCTGCTCATGCCGATGGTCGAGAAAGCGGAAGAGCGCCGAGCCGGTGACGTCCGCCGCGCCCCCGTCGACACTGGTGCTGTCGCGCATCAGTGCCAGCAGGTTGCGCACGAAGTACCACGGTGCCCCGTCGAGCCGGCTGGCCAACAGCGGCGCCAGCGACGGGCCATACTCGCGCAACCGATCGTACACGAGGCGTCGCGTGGTGCGGGCCTCGGCTTCGCACAGCACGTCGAGCAGCGTGTCGCAGGCACGCTCATCGAGCGACGCGAGCAGGGCGCGGGCCATGCCCTGGTCGAGCGGCTCACGCAGCAACGTCGCGCGGAGTGCGGCCGGTGACACGATGAGCTCCTTCAGCGCTGCGGCCGCCGTGCGTCCCGGTGCCTCGGTGACCCACTGCAGCAATTCGGCAACGCCTCCGTCATCGAGGAGTCGCTGCGCGGCGTCGCCCGCGTCCACGCTCCATTCGTCGATTTCGAGGGCGATCTGCACCAGGCGGATCGCGCCGGCATCGGGCAGGGCCTGGTTCGTGTGCGCGGCCTCGAAGCGGCTGATCTGATCGAGCAACGCGATGTGCGCCGAGGACGCCCGCGTTTCGAGTGTCCATTCCCGGACCATCTCGCGTGCCGCGTCGCGAAACGCGCCTTCGCCGGCGGCCGATGCCGCGGTATCGGCCGCGCGGGTCGACAGCTTGGCGAGCAAGCGTCCCAGATGGTGCGAAAACTGCTGCCCGGTGGCTCGTGCCGCGGTTTCCAGCCACTCGATGATCGCGCCCACGGGCAGCGCTTCCACGACCTGCGAGATGAAATGCCGCTGGTCGGCGCCCGCACCGATGGACGTGATGATGGTGGCGATCGACGCGGGTTGCAGGGCACCAAGCACATCGCGCAGCCGTGCGCCCAGCAGCGCCCGCTGTGCGCTGGGCGCGTGGGCAACCTGGTCCGCGACGCGCAGCAGCACGAACGCCACGCGCTGCGCGTATCCCTCACGCGGCAGGCGGCGCTCGATAGCCGCGGCGACCTCGGCGGGATCGGCGTCGCCAAGCGGGTCGTACGCATTGGCAGCGTCACTGTCGGCGTGCTCATCGTCGCGTGCCTCGGGACCCGACGCGCGCTCCGTACCGGCGTCGGCGTCAGGCGTGTCGCCGGGCAGGCTGGCGCCGTCTGACGTGTCACCGCCGCGGCCCGCTCCGTCCCGGGAGCGGCTCGCGCCGAAGCGGCTCAACGTGCCCGAGCCGCTGCCTCCCAACGCGCCCGGGTCTCCCGCACTGCCGTCATCCTCCAACGACTCGTCGTCGAGCGCGATCGACGCGAGCACCCGCCAGATCGCGCCGTTGGTGGCATCCTCGGGCGCCATCTCGTTTCGAAGGGCAAGCCGTCCGAACGCGATTCGGCCGATCGTCACGCCAGGCAGCGTGGGCACCTCGGTGCGCGCCACGACGCCGTCTTCGGTCGTCGCGGGCTCGATGGCCAGCCAGGCAATCGCGGCACCGAGCGACTCGGATGAGACGGCACGATCGAAGACGAGCGACGCAATACCGCGCTGGCGCAGACGGTCGGAGAGGTCCCGGGCCACGCCACCGACAAGCGGCTCCGGCTCGTCATCCACGAGCAGTTCATCCTTGCCGACGCTCAGCGAGAGGCGGCCACGCTCCGACAACACGTCCACCAACGTCTCGAACGCCTGCGATTCCGCGGTACTCACCAGCGGATGCGATTCGGGATAGGCGCGCCGCCGGCTGAACGCGACTGTGAGGCGCGTGAGAAGATCGAGGATGGGCGGGGACGCGCGGTCCGGCGGCGTGACGGTGGTCATCCCCTGAGAGTGTCGGCAGCAAAGGCAGCCGTCTTTATCCGGTTCCGTGAGAAAGGCTATAGAAGGACGACCGATGGCGGCCGGCACCTCGGTTTGCGGCCCGTCAGAACAGGCCACAGATTCGACGAGGCACCCGGTACGATCGAGACGACGACGCGCCCTGCGCGCCGGGTGCAGCCGCAGCTTCCTCTCTTGGACGGAAGGACCCATGGCCGAATCGATGCAGCCCCTGGACCCCGCGCAGTTCAGCGCCTTCACCAGCGGCGATGAGCAGGCGCTGGCGAACCTGTACCGGGCTCAGTACGACGCGCTCCTGGCCACCGCGGGCGAAGCCCTCGGCGCCGATCTCGCGCATTTCAACGGACGCGTGGCCCAGCGCGCCATGCTGGCGACGTGGCAACAGCGCGCGCAATTCCAGAGCGTCGACGGCCTGACGGCGGCGTTGCGCGAAGCGACCCTTGAAGAGGCGACCGTGCAGCGCCGGAAGCACGCGGCCCTGCATCGCGGTCATTCCACAGGCGACCGCAAGTCGCACCTCACGGCACTGACGGCCAACCAGGCGGTGGAGCAGTTGCTGGCCGAGCTGCACGTCGACCGGGGCGATCATACCAAGTCGCTCAGCGAGGCGCACGCGGCCAAGAAACACAATGCCGCGCTGCATGTGCAGAAGGTCGGCAAGGGCGGCGGCTGGAAAGTGCCGGTTGCACTCATCGTTGGGCTCGGGACGGTCATTGTGGTTGGCATGCGCTGGGCGGGTGCCAGCGGTGCGGAGGCGGCGGTCAACAAGGCGTTGGCGGCCGACGACGCGCGCACGCTGAGTTCGCAGCGCGGACAGCGCGGCACGGTCGACCTCAGCGACGGCTCGAAGGCCAAGATCGGTTCGGACTCGAAGCTTCGCCTGCCCGTGCAGTTCGGCGGCACGATGCGCACGCTGCAGCTCACCGGTACGGCGTCGTTCACAGTTGCCGAGGGTCAGCCGCTCCCGTTCACCGTCCGCGCGGGCAACAC
>CAZPON010000002.1:3269-20837 GCA_964588045.1 uncultured Gemmatimonas sp. | reverse complement strand
CACGATCATCACGGCAAGCGGGACGCAGTTCACCGTGCGCGCATTCGAGGAAGACAGCGCGGTGGTGGTGGGCGTGGAAGAGGGAAGCGTGTCCGTACGTGTGAAGGACAAGGGCGGCGAGACGTCACTCTCCGCGGGGAGCGCAGTGCGCGTGACGCCCGACGGCAAGATCAATCCGCTCGAAGATGCTGGTGCTGTGGCCTTGAGCTGGGTGCGCGACACGCTCGACTTCGTGAATGCGCCGGTGAGCGTCGTGCTGCCCGAGCTGATTCGCTGGTTCGACCTGCGGGCCACGCTGGCGGATCCGTCGCTCGGCGCGCGTCCGGTGACGCTGCGCATCGGACTTCAGTCGTCGGGGGATGCGCTGAAGAGCATGGCGGCGGCGGCGAACCTGGCGATCGGTTTCGACAAGGATGACAAGGTCGTGCTCAACGACGCGGGCGCCGCACCACCAGCGAAGAAGAGGGGGAAGTAGTCACCCCTTGGGTATCACCCGTCCGTGGCAGGCAATGCACACGGACGGGTTCTTGGCCTGTGCACGGGCCGGGTTGAACCCGGGTCCGTGCGGACTGAACCGGTAGCCGCCGCCGACCGACGAATGACACGTCGTGCAATCACGCTCGGCGTGGCATGACACGCACGATTCGAGGTTCTGTCGCGCGGCCTGGCCGTGCCCGAGGCTGAAGCCGCGGTAGGCATCGTGATACCCCATGCGGCCCAGCTTCGCGGTCGCCACGAGCCCCGATTGCTGGTGACAGCTTTGGCAGAACTGTGTGGGGTTGTGGCAGTCGCTGCAGTTCGCCGAGCGCGAGTACGCAGAGCTCGGATGACGCGTGAGGAAATTCTGCGGATGGTAGCCGGTTTGACGGCTGCCGTCCGGCTTGTGACACGTGAGGCACGTCGACCGCTGATGACACGTTTCGCAGGCCGCGGGTCTGGCGTTCGCCTGCGGCCCGTGTCCTTCGCGGAACTCACGGGTGTGACTGGCCGGTGGCTTGCGTGTCAGTTGCGCGCCCGTGGCGCGTCCGGGACCGCGTTGCGGCAGTGACGCCACCGCTTGCGGCGGTACGCCGACATGGCACGTGGTGCAGGTTTCGCGCGCATGACACGACGCACAGGTCGCATCGCTTCGCCTGGCGTCACGGCCGTGCACACGGAGGAAATCGGCCGACGCATGACTGGCCGGTGTCGGTTGCGGCGCCGAATACAGCGGCGGGCGATCATCGAGCGCGAGCGCGCGAATCGGTGCCAGCTCCGGCGCATTGACGTGGCAGGTCACGCACATGTTGCGCGAGTGGCACGTCGCGCAGTTGGCGGAAATCGCCGACGCATTGACGCCACCCGATCCCGCGGCTGCCTTGCCATGGCCACCCAGCAGGAAATCCGGCGCATGATGAGACTGCGGCTTCGGAAACTGCGCGATCGCCTCGCGCGTCAGGCTCGGCGCGTCGGTGAGGCGGAGGTGGCAGGTTGCGCACGCGTTGCGGTCGACATCGACGTGCGATCCCGCAACGCCGTGACACGACAGACACTGTGCGACAACCGCATGCTGCACCGACATGCGCTGCGCCCCGGTCGGCGTATGGCACGCCGAGCAGTTCCGGATGAGCACACTGTCGGCCGGGTTTTTCGCGGTGGCGGCCAGGCTGTGCCGGTCATGCGTGAACTTCAGGTTGGTGACGCGCGGTCCGCTCCTCGGCGCCCACGCGATTTCCGGCTTCACGACACCGTCGTGACACGCCGCGCATCCCGATGGAGCGGGAAACACCGGCTGCCCCGCTTCCACGACACCGGCGTGACAGGTGGTGCACGTCGGGAAGAGCTGCGCGTGCACGTCGTGCGGGAAGGCAATCTGTTGCGCGCGAGCCGCCACCGGCGCCGCGAACAGCGCACCCGACGACAGCGCGCCGGCAAGCAGTGACGTCGCGGCAAGCAAGATGAACGCCATGACGCGAGCAAACTGTCGTACGCGCAGCGTCGCGTGCGGGCCGGACCTCTCCCGTCTCCCGTCTCCCGTCTCCCGCATCACTCTCCCGTCCTCCGCGCCGGAGGCAGCGGCGCGCGATCCGCCTGCGAACCGAACGCCAGGCTGAGCCCGGCGCGCAAACGGAACTGTGAGAGGGATGATGCACCGGCATCGGGCCGGTCACGCGCGTCATCGACGAACGCCACATCGGCCCACACCCGCTGCTGCGTCGACAAACGCCGTGCGGCGCGTGCACCGATCCAGCGGCTCGTCGCGTCGTAGTATCGAAACTCCAGGGGCCGCGCCATGCTGCCGCCATACACGTCGAATGACGTGGCCTCATTGAGGGCGTACGTCACCGATCCGTCGGCGAACTGTCCGGAGGCACCGGGGCCGTACTCGAGACTGGCCTCGCCGTCGATGGTCCACTTCGCGCTCAGCGTGGCGGTGGCGCCGCCGCTGGCGCGCCAGCCATAGTCGCGCAGATCGGATACGATGGCGGTGGAGATGCCGGCATTCTCGTAGCGATATCGCTCGCCACGCGCGCGAAGCGACAGCCACCGCGTTGCCCGAACCTCCGCCGCTGCATTCACCGCGTTGTAGGGCACGGGACTGAAGGCGCCCCACAGCGTCCAGAGGCTGAAATACGGCTGGTATCGCCGCACGGCACCGGTCACCGAGTAGCGTGGCTGCACATACGTCAGCGACAGGTCGGCGTTGCCAAGCACGTCCTCGGCGATGTTGTAGTCGACGCCGCCCGATGCGCGCACGGGTCCAACGCGCGTGCCAAGTGACAGCGCGGTGCGCTCCGACACGAAGTAGTGGTTGTCCGGATCGACCTCGCGTCGATATTCGGCGCGCGCATCGATCGTGCGGTACTGCCATGCGCCCTCGGCACCCGCCACGATCTGGCGATTGCGCGGACGCCATTCATCGAGCGGATTGAGCGCGGGACTTGTCACGGACAGTGCGGATGCCTGTGCGAGTCCCCATCCGCTGTATCCCGTGAAATCGAGCGCCGCCTTGTTCCAGCGCACCTTGAGCAAGCCACCATCGAATCCAATCGGTTCGAGCCGAGTGTTCACGAGTTGCCGCCCCACTCGCGCAATGACCATCGAACGCTGGTACTCGAGATAGCCCTCCAGCAACTGAAACGAAGGCACCGTGCCGGGCCACACCTTGTCGGGCCCGACGTCGGCCACCAGGCGCGCGGTGGTGTGGAAGGCGAGGCCCTGCACGCCGAGCCCCCAGAGCACCAGGCTGCCCGACGTCGTTACCGGCATGCCGCGCAGTTCGGGTCCGGGGCGCATGAAGTAGCAATACGCAGAGCCACACCGCACGGCGAAGCCATCGGGTGTCTGCAAGCCACCGCTCGGCGCGGGAACGGCCAACGCCACCGGAATGCTGTCGTTCAGGAGCCCGCGGAATGACACCGCCTGTGCGCCGGCGTCGACCCGCGCACGATAGTTCTGCGCCGCGCCGCCAGCCGGCCACATCGCAAGGCTGACCGCAATGACCAGCGCGCCCCGCCGCGTCATCTGCCCGGCGGCTTGGTGAGCCGGACGCGATAGGCGTCGGGCGCAGCAAGGAAGTGACACGTGCTGCATTCCTTCCCATCGTAGTGGCCGGCTGCCTTGGCGGTGTGGCACGTGCTGCACAGGCTGCGTGTCGGCGTCAACCCGGCAATGATCGTGCGGGTATGACAGGCGTCGCACTGCTGGTGTGTCACCTCGGCCGGCCTGTGGTCAACCGTCGGGTCGGCAAGGCGGTGGCACGCGGTGCACGTGCGCGACTCGGCGTGATGATCGCTGTGGCAATCGTTGCAGGCCGCCGCGGCTGGCGCTGGCGCCATCGTCACCGGGGTGGTGTGGCACTCGACGCACGAACGGGACACGTGCCGTGAATGCAGGAACTCGACCGGTCGCGGCCTGGGCTCACGGTCTGGCACCGTGATGGTGACCGTTGCCTCCTTGGGTGTGCCGTACTTCTCGGCGCGGTGACACGTGGCGCACTTGCCGGGCGATGGATCCTGGTGGTGGCAAATCGCACAGCCGCGCGGCCGCTCGAACGTGAGTCCACCGTGTCGCTCACCGGTACCATGGCATTCGAGGCACGCGACTTTCGTGTGCCTCGAATGGGGGAAGGTGTCGGTCGAGGCGCGCGTGACTCGAGCGCGCCGCAGTGTGTTTGCCGGAGGGGGCGCCTCGTTTCTCGCCGGCGCGAACGCATCACCGGACGCGGTCGGTTCCGATTCGTACGCCTCGGCCGGCGCGTCGTCGGCGAAGTCCGTCGGATCGCCGAAGTCGGGATCGTCGTCGCGTGCCGGCCAGTTGTGCGCGGACGACGGCGCACTGGCGCCCGCTCCGTCGGGTGGACGCGACGGGGGCGGATTGTTCATGCGCCGCAGCGCTTGCGCCGTATCGAAGGGGAGCGGCGGGCGTCGCGCACTTTGCGACCGCACCCGCAGATGGCAGTCCTGACAGCCGCTGGCATCGACCTTCGATTTGTGCGGCACATGACAGGTCAGGCACTGACTACCGACCTTTCGGTGATTGGTGCCGGAATGGAACGGGTTGTCGCGCCAGTTGTCGTGACATCCCCCTGCTGCACACGAAGCGGTGGCAGCGGCCGGTGTCTTCTGGGTGTGCGGGTTGTGGCACGTACCGCACTTCCCGCCATGCGGATCCTTTCCTTCGTCGAAATCGGCGAGCACCTTCTGCATCTCGTGGCATCCCAGGCATTGCGACTTGCCGGGAACCAGCGTGCCGCGGGCCGAGTCACGCGTGGCGAGCGCGGGCACGTCGGCGCTGAATCCGTGGCAACTGGTGCAATGGCGCACGGTTTGCATGGCCATCCTGCCGAGGACGATGTCGGTGTCCTTCTGCTCGTGACAGCCGCTCTGGCCGCATGTCTCGCTGACCGGCCGGAACGAATGGACTTCGAGCCCGTGGCAGGTGACGCACTGCAGGTCCTTGAGCGGCGCCGAATCGGACTCCATGTGCACGCGATGTCCGGCCGTCGCTGCAATGTGCTGCCACGTCGCAGTGTCCCCGGTGACGTGGCATTTCGTGCAGATGGCGTCGGGAACCTTGGTGTGCGCCTTGATGCGTTCCGGGCGTTCCGCGACCCAGAAGTAGAGCTGCCACGCGCTGTCGAAAATCGACTGCTGGTGACAATCGTGGCAGGACAGCTCCTTGTGCTTGTTCGCGGCGTCCGAAAACTTCTTGAAGGCGGGGGTCATGACGTGACACCCCGTGCAGAAGTCGTTCGAGTGCTGCGTGTAATTCCACGACGCCGCGCCGGCCACACCCGCGACCATCAGGAGCACGACCGCCGCCGCCGCCATCGTGGCCCGCATCATGACCGTGCGTGACGTGAACCACGCCCAGAGCGCGACACGATGCGTGAAGATCCAGAACAGCACGAACGCGCCGACGATTGCGCCGACGATTACGCCGCTGATCTGGACCCATGCGGGCACGGTGTTGAGCAACCAGCGAACCACCTCCGCGACGCCGGCGGGCAGTGGTGACTCCACCACTGCCCGGTCCACCGAGTCCGGCTGGGTCCGAAGGGCCGCGACCGAGTGCAAGCCTCGGTCAACGGCGCTCTGGAACAATGCGGTGATCTGAATAGACGCCTGCCTCAGGAATTCACTTCGGTCCGGTCCGCGAGATGTGCATCGACCCGTTGAACTTGCCACCGATCGGTCCACTCAGCGCACCGGCGGAGCCAGCCGCCGGCAAGGCATAGTAGGACTTCACGTAGTTGATGGTGGCGATCAGCAGCGCTTCGCACAAGAAGGGATTGTGGACGCCTTTCGAATTGTCACTGTTCGTCGAGTTGTATTCTCCGCAGAGGCGGGAATTGAATTCCGCCCCCTCGGCCGGCGAAATGATGTTGTCGCTCGAATTCCACTCGCCCGGCTTGGTGGCCCGGAGCGTGGGCAGCAGGCCCCCGTCCGCCGGGGCCGCCTGCATGGAGCCGTTGGCATTGGCATCGATCCACAGCTGGTCCGTGTAGAACTTCATCCGGCTGCGAATGGTCGTGAACGCACTGGCGGCGACCTCGGCCGAGCCGTGGCACCCGCTCGCCGTGCACGTCTGCCACGAGCGCGCGGCCGGCGTGTAGGCACACGTCTTGCTGCCGGTGGGCTTGCCGTTCGCATCGAGGCAGGGAATCGGGCGCATCAGGTGCCCGGTCGCCTGGAACGTGAATGCGCCAGTCGCAGCGTCCGTGACGGTGAACCGGCCCACATGGCATCCCGCGCACAACTTCGGGTTCTGGCTCGTGGCGTGCGATCCGTAGATCCGCGCGGTGTCGTACACGAATCCCGGTGGACGCCAGCCGGCGTAGCCGAGCAGCATGGCACCTTGTGGTGCGTGCGGCGACGTGCTGCTGCTGGTCGTCGGCTCGGCACGATTCAGGTGGCACTTCATGCACAGGTTCTGCTCGGGGTCAGTCGAGGTGATGGGCCACCGAAGCTGCGACGGATTGGTGGAACCGTGCGGGTTGTGACAGATGCCGCAGGTCGTCGAGATGTTGGCATTGGGGTCCGCCTTCTCGACGTAGTTGGCGTCGACGCCCCACTTCTCCAGGGCGTGGCGGCCTTCGTGACAACCCCAGCACGAGGGGTTCGTGGCACGCGAGGTGTTCACGACCGCGTGTCCGGACGCCGACCATTCCTCGGCGTACGGCTGGTGCGTTCCCGAATGACAATCAGCACACGTGGACTTCCCCGGCATGCTGAGCTTCGCGAGCGGCCGGATGATGTTCGCCTGACCGACGCCCTCGACATGCTTGAGGCCCGCGCCGTGGCAACTCTCGCACTGCACGTCGTGATACGTGGAGTCCTGGACTTTCTGGTACCCGGCCACGGTGCCGCTGGCCGCATTCCCGTTGCCCGTGACGGTGTGGCACACCGCGCACGTGGGATCCTTGGTGGTGCTCGAGTTGTACGTCGAGAACGCCTTGGCGTGCTTGGTCTCCTTCCACGACGCCTGATAACCGGAATGGCAGTTGCCGCAGGTGGTTTGCTTCGATGCGATGTCGTAGTAACCCAGGAAGCCGGACGCGGAGTCCGCGGGCGGGTTGAACGGCGGCCGTTCCTGATAGACGATCTTTTCCTCGGTACAGCCCGCGAAAACGACCGTCACTGAAATCACGGCGGACAGATTCCAGAGAACGCGTTTGAGTGCAGATGCCATTGACATACCGTAACCCTCTGGGAAAGGACGCCACGCGACGACTCGAGCATCGCCGCGGGCACTACGACTCTATCGGAACCGGCGAGGGCATTTCGTGCTCTCGACCGCGAAGCGCCAGAATTACTCCGTATTAGTACGGTGCGGTATGCGCGGCGGCAATCGGGGATTCCCGCTCACGATGCAGGCCAACCGCCCTCAGCGCCGGGGAGTGCTGTAAGGAAAATCCCTACGTATTGACAGCGTTTTCCGGATTACCCGGCTTCGGGTGGACCGTTAGCTGTTGAACAGGGCGATTTCATCGCCGTTCGCCGACGCCTCATCGGCACCTGTCCCTGTTCAGCTCCCTCATGACATCTGTTGATCGGCGGACGTTTTTCAAAGGAGTGGCGGCCGCCTCGGCGCTTACAGCCAGCCCGGCGCTGGCCGATGAGCTTCCCCGTCCTGCGCCGGGCACTCCGGTGGCACGCGATCAGGAACCGGCGTGGAAGGCAGCGCCGTGCCGACTGTGTGAAGTCGGATGCGGTCTCCTGGTGGGGATTCAGGGCGGTCGCGCCGTCGCCGTGAAGGGCGATCCCGGGTCACCGGTTGGAGACGGACTGGCCTGTGCGAAGGGCTACTACTCGGTGCAGGCGCTGTACGGGCGTGACCGGATCAGGCGGGCCACGATAGGACGCGGCACCGCACGGGTGGAAGCACCGATCGGCGAGGCGCTCGACCTCGTGGCGCGCCGGCTCCGCGAAACCGTCGCGAAGCACGGGAAGGACAGCGTGGCGCTGTACGGGTCGGGCCAGTGGACGATTCCCGACGCGTACGTGGCATCGAAGCTGTTCAAGGGCGCACTGGGAACGAACAACGTCGAGAGCAGTTCGCGCCTGGCGCATGCGAGCGCGATGGCTGGCCTCGAAGGCAGCATCGGGCTCGACGGGCCCACGGGTTGCTACGACGACATCGATCACGCCGATATCGTCGTCCTCTGGGATATCAACCTGGCCGAAACGGATCCGGTGCTGTTCTCGCGCGTGCTGGCGCGTCGCAGCAGGAATCCCGCGGTGCGCATCATCGATGTGGCCACGCGCACGACGCGCACGAGCTACGCGGCAGACCAGAGCGTGTTGCACGCGCCCCGCTCGACGCAGGCCCTTGCCAGTGCGGTCTGCCACGAAATCGTGGCACGGCGATGGGTCGATCGCGCGTTCGTGGACAAGCATGTCGCGTTCAAGCGCGGTCAGTCGGGCCTCGGTTACGGCCTCACCGACGAGGCGCCGCCGGCCGAGACCGTGACGAGCGCCACGTGGGACGAGTACGTGACGTCACTGAAGGAATCCGCGCCGGAGAATGTGCAGCAGGTGTCCGGTGTTCCGGTGGCGACCATTCGCTGGCTGGCGTCGCTCTACGGTGATGCGCAGCGCAAGGTGGTGTCCATCTGGGGCGCGAACGTGAGCCAGCATGCGCGCGGTACGCATGTCAACAACGTGCTGTACAACCTGCACCTGCTGGTGGGAAAGATCGCGTCGCCGGGTAACGGGCCATTCTGCATCACCGGCCAGCCGGGCGGTGGCAATGCGGTGCACGATGCCGGCACGCTCACGCACACGCTGCCGCGTGGCGTCGTCCAGAACGCGGACGATCGGCGTCGGGCGGCCGGCATCTGGGGCGTGCCGGTGGAGCAGATCGACGCGCGGCCCACACATCCGGTGTTGTCGATGTTTCGCGCGTTCGACCGCGGCGATATCCGGTTCCTGTGGATCCAGGCCACGAATCCCATGGTCAGCCTGCCGAATCTCGACCGGTATCGTCGCGCTGCGCGGAAGGAGGGGCGCTTCATCGTGGTGTCGGAGGCATATCCCACACCCACCACGGACGTCGCCGATGTTGTGCTGCCGGCCGCCATGTGGTTCGAGCGCGAAGGCATTTCCGCCAACGCCGGGCGTCGGTTGCAACACTTCGACCTGATGGTCGCGCCACCGGGTGATGCCATGAGTGATGCGTGGCAGATGATCGAAGTCGCGCGACGCCTGGGTTTCGGCCGGATGTTTCCCGCCGAACGGCGGGGACATGTCCAGCAACTCTGGGAAGAGTACCGGCGGTTCCACACCGATTCGCCGACGCCGTTGCCATCCATGACCGAGTTGCAGGCGAAGCCAGGAGTGCTCTGGCCCACGGTCGATGGACAGGAAACGAAGTGGCGGTACAACACGACGCTGGATTCGAAGGCCGATCGGTCATACGGCACGCACGATTTCTACGGGCATCCCGATCATCGCGCGTGGATCTGGCTGCGACCGACCGAACCGCCGGCCGAGTCACCAGGCGCCGAGTATCCGTTCTGGCTCTCGACGGGCGCGGTGCTCGAGCACTGGGGAACGGGCTCGATGACGCAGCGCATTCCGACGCTGCATCGTGCGGTGCCCGGCGCGTACGTGGAACTGAATCGCGAGGACGCCACACGACTCGGCATCCGTTCGCACGACATGGTGCGGCTGGTCAGCAAGCGCGGTTCGCTCGACGTGGAGGCCCGCGTCGACTATCGCTCGCAGCCACAGCGCGGCCAACTGTTCATGCCGTGCTTCGATGAATCCCGGCCGGTGAACCGGCTGATGCTGGATGCGTCGTGCCCCATCTCGGGCCAGCCGGACCTCTCGCTCTGTGCCGTGCGCATCGAGCGGCTCGGGGCCGGGCAGGCATGAGCGCGTTCACGCGCCGCCTGGCGTCGCTTGGAATGACACTGTTCCTGGCGACATCGGTGATTGCGGCGATCGCCGCGATGGTCGTGGCCAGCGAGCGCGTGTCGGCCAGGCGGGCCGCGGAACGAGCGGCCATGCCGTCGCGCGCCGACGTGGCGTTCATCAACACGCCGGAGCCGGTCATCGCCGCCGAGGCGCAGGTGTTTCGCACCAGCATGAGCATGCTGGCGATCGGCGCAGACCCCGGGCGTCGGCGCGATGCGCATCCGCGGTCGCTGGCCAGGTATCGCAGCGTGCGCGCGTATCCCGGCGCACCACCGCGCATTCCGCACGGGCTCACGCCGGACGAGTTTCGCGAAGGGTCCTGCAAGGCATGCCATGAGCGCGGCGGATTCTCCGTGCGCTTCAATGCGTACGTGCCGGTGACACCGCATCCCGAAATGGGCGCGTGCCTCCAGTGTCACGTCGGCAATGCGCAACTGATGGCGATTTCCCTGCCCGACACCGATCCCAATTCGCGTTGCCGCCAGTGTCACCTCGCCGGCGGGGGCGGACCACGCGGGTCGGATGCGTCACTGGATTGGCAGCCCATGGCGTGGCCCCGGCTCGCGTCGGGACGCGGCGATCGCACGCCTCCTCCCATTCCGCACGATTCACCGTTCCGGGTGAACTGTCTCGCGTGTCACGCGTCGCCATCCGGCGTGCTCGAGATCCAGACGCGTCATCCGGAGCGTGCCGCGTGCCGACAGTGCCATGTGCAGGCCAACACGAGTGACACACTGGCCGTGTCGTTCGAGCGGAGGATCCAGTGATCACGTCGTGGCGTGGACTCGCTGGCGTGGCGCTCGCAGTGGTGGTGCTCGCGTGTGGCGAGCGCGTGTCGTCAGCGAACGGGCATGGCGGCGAAGCGCAGCACGCCGGGCCGGTCGACAGCGTCGCATTGCAAGCCGACTTGGCGCGGCGCGCGCGTGAGGCGCAGCTCGAGCCGGGCATGCTGCACACCGTGCTGTCGGAACCGGTTGTCGGGTGGAGCGGACCGGGTGGTCAACCGTTCGACGTCACGATCCGCACGGCAACGCCCACGACCGCGCTGTATCGGCAGTTCGGCACCATCACCATGCGCAACTCGCTGCGTGAACGCACACCCGACCTGGGCCAGTACCCCTGCACATCCTGTCATCTCGGACGCGGCACGATCCTGAAGGACACGCGCATCGGTGATGCGCACCAGAACATCATCGCCGTGCATCCGGTGCAGACCGGTGGCGTCTGCTCCACCTGTCATTCCGCAAGCAACGTGGAACTGCTGGCCCTCAAGAGCGGCGACCGCGCGTCGCTGGATCACACCTATCGCCTCTGTGCGCAGTGCCACTTCCAGCAGGCCGAACGCTGGGCGGGTGGCGCACACGGCAAGCGACTCGATGGCTGGCAAGGGCGCCGAGTCGTGATGGGTTGCGCCGACTGTCATGACCCGCACAAGCCCGCGCTCGAACCACGCATCCCATTCCGCGCTCCCCGCATCGAGCGCATCAGAGGCGACGCCAAATGAATGCTGATCCACGCACGGAGGTGCCTGCGGGTGGTGGCACCCTCATGCAGAAGCAGGTCGATCGCCGGCACGCCCTGGGCATACTGCTCGGCGGGGCCGTCGCCGGCGCGCAAGCGGTGAGCGCGTGCGCGCCGACGCCCACGACCACGGACGAAGAGCGCGAGATGAAGCTCCTCGCCTGGCGGGAGTACATCAAGGGCAACTATCGCACGTTGACCGAGGACGAGCGCGCCGCCACCATCGCGCGACTCGAGCGCGCGGCCAAGGTCAAGCGCGGACTCGACGTCACGATCCAGTCGACCGGCGCGCAGCCGGGCGTGGAGTTCGGCTACGCGTTCAACATCTCGAAATGCCAGGGATTCCGGAGCTGCGTGGAGGCGTGCATCCACGAGAACAACCTCGACCGGAACGCCGACACGCAGTACATCCGCATCTTCGAGATGAAGGACGGCGAGATCAACTTCGAGCACGCCGACGCGTCGTTCCAGCACGAGGTGCCGGCGGAGGGGCACTTCTATCTCGGCACGCAGTGCTTCCAGTGCGCCGATCCGCCGTGCGTGAAGGTCTGCCCGGTGGGTGCCACGTGGCAGGAACCCGATGGCATCACCGTCATCGACTACGACTGGTGCATCGGTTGCCGTTATTGCATGGCCGCGTGCCCGTACTGGGCGCGGCGGTTCAACTGGAGCGCGCCGGAAGTGCCCGCGCCGGTGGTGAATCCGAACCAGCACTACCTGGGCAATCGCGCGCGCAAGACGGGTGTGGTCGAGAAGTGCACGTTCTGCATTCATCGCACCCGGCAGGGTCGCCTGCCCGCGTGCGCCGAAGCGTGTCCAACCGGCGCGCGCGTGTTCGGGAACCTGCTGGACCCGGACTCGGAGATCCGATGGGTGCTCGCGAACAAGAAGGTGTTTCGGTTGAAGGAAGACCTGAAGACCGAGCCGCGCTTCTGGTACTTCACCGACTGAGGCGACCGTGCACCTGAAGCCCTTTGCGCTGAGCGCCCTGCACTCGGCCACGCATGGAGGACGACGTTATCACGTCTGGATGGGCATCCTCACGCTGATCATGCTCACCGGCGGGTACGCGTACTTCGTGCAGTTGCGTGACGGGCTCGGCGCCACCGGCATGAACGACCACGTGAGCTGGGGACTCTATATCTCCAACTTCACGTTCCTGGTCGGCCTGGCGGCCGCCGCCATGATGCTCGTGCTGCCCGCGTACATCCTGCACGACGTCGATTTCGGTCGTGCCGTGCTCATGGCGGAAGCCGTGGCCGTGGCCGCACTGGTCATGTGCCTCGCGTTCGTGGTGGTCGACATCGGCAACCCGTTCGCGAGCTGGCATCTGGTGCCCGTGCTCGGGTACCTGAACTGGCCACGCTCGCTACTGGCGTGGGATGTGGTGGTGCTGAACGGGTACCTGGCGCTCAACCTCGCCATTCCGTTCTACATCCTGTACAGCCGGTACTGCGGCCGTTCGCCGGACAAGAAGAAGTACCTGCCGTGGATGTACATCGCCGTCATGTGGGCGGTGAGCATTCACCTCGTCACGGCATTCCTGCTGGCCGGCCTGCCAGCCCGCCCGTTCTGGAACGATGCGCTGCTCGGTCCGCGCTTCCTGGCGTCGGCGTTCACCGCCGGTCCGGCGTTCGTGATCATCCTGCTGTGGTTCATTCGCAAGGAAACGCACTACCCGATCGCCGACGGCGCGTTTTCGAAGCTGGCGCTCATCACGACGGTGACGGCGCAGATCAACCTCGTGATGCTGGGCTCCGAGCTGTTCTACAAGTTTTACTCGCCGACACATCACGGCATCAACGCGCGGTACCTGTTCTTCGGGCTCGATGGCCACGACAAGCTGGTGCCGTGGATCTGGTCGGCCATCGTGATCAACGTGATCGCGACCGCCTCGCTGATGATCCACCCGATTCGCAAGAATCCGCGATGGTTGATCATCGATTGCTCGCTGTTGTTCTTCGCCATCTGGGTCGAGAAGGGGATGGGACTCGTGGTCCCCGGATTCGTGCCATCGCCGCTCGGTGAGATTGTCGAGTACACACCGAGCGCGGTGGAAATTGCCGTCACCGCCGGCATCTGGGCGCTCGGCATGTTTGTCCTCACGGTGCTCGTTCGCGTGGCGCTGCCGATCGAACTCGGTGAGGTGCGCAGTCCGTACATCGAGGATGCCGGCGCGCCGGCGATCGTGCGTCCGCGCAGTGTGCCGGTGCGGCACCGGGACGTGACACCGGTCAGGCGGCGGTAGTTCAGCGGCTGGCGGCGTCGCCAGCCAACTCTTTCCCATGAGGTACTCAACGTGATCCGACATACACCGAACGACACCCGCTATTCGTTCGCCGCACTGGCCGCCGGGCTGGCCGGCGGCGCCGGCGTTGCTGGCGGCTTGTTCCTCGCGGGACTGCCCATTCCTGTGGTGGCGGCGGCCGGGCTGGGCATCGCGATGCTGCTGGCCGCGTCGATCAAGTACACCGACCAGTGGGAGAAGGCCGTACTGATGCGGCTGGGCCGTTATCGCGGGTTGCGAGGCCCCGGGTATTTCACCGTCATTCCCATCGTCGACCGCGTGGCCTACACGATCGACCAGCGTATTCGCACCACGGCATTCGGCGCCGAATCATGCCTCACGCGTGACACCGTGCCGGTGAACGTCGATGCCATCGCGTTCTGGATCGTGCGCGATGCGGAGCGCGCCGCACTCGAAGTGCAGGACTACGACGAGGCCGTCATCCTGTCGGCGCAGACGGCGCTGCGCGACGCGATCGGCAAGCACGACCTGGCCGAACTCATTCAGTCGCGTGTCGAGCTGGGACATGGCCTCCGGCAGGCGCTCGAGCAGAAGATGGCGAACTGGGGAATCCAGGTGCAGTCGGTGGAGATTCGCGACGTGATCATTCCGGCTGCACTCGAGGACGCGATGTCGCGTCAGGCGCAGGCCGAGCGCGAACGTCAGGCGCGCATCATCCTTGGCACGGCGGAAACGGAGATCGCGCACAAGTTCGTCGAGGCCGCGGACGCGTACCGCAACCATCCGGCGGCGCTCAACCTGCGCGCGATGAACATGCTGTACGAAAGCATCGCCAAGCGCGGCTCGCTGATGGTGGTGCCATCGGGGCTGGCCGACTCGCTCAACATGCCCGCGTTGATGGGCATGATGGGTGCGTCGGGGCTCGTGCCCGGGCACAAGGCGCCGGAGGCCGCCGAACCGGTGACGCCGCCGACGCTCCCGCGCGTGTAGCGCCCGCGTGCCTCAGGGTCGCTTGGTCGGTGCCGGATGGCCCGGCGGCAACTGAGGCACGGTGGTTGGGTGTCCCGGGGGCAGCGGACCGGCCGGCGATGACGGCCCTGCCATCGCGTTGGCGTGCGCGCCGAGTGCGTCCGAGTCTGCGGACAACGCTTTCACACGGGCCATCGCACTGTCGGCCAGCGCGGTGTTCTTGAGTTCATTGGCGGCCATGTAGACGCCGAACCACGGCGCCGCGTGGGCCGGTGCGGCCACCGCGGCCTCGCGATACTTGTCGATGGCCAGGGCGAACTGCTTCGCGCGGTAGGCCGCGTTGCCGGCGTCGAGTGCTTCCTTCGCGGCCGGGGGCAGGCCCGTTCCCGCCGCGGCCGCTGCTGCCTCGGCCCCGAGCGGCTGCTTCGGGGCGGCATCGCTGCACGCCGCGAGTGCGACGAGCGCGGACACGGTGAGGAGTGCGAAGGGTTTCAACATGTGCAGTGGGGCTTGTGAGGGAGGCAATGCAAGCGCGCAGCCGGATTGCGCGTGGTGCGCGGCAACTGCGACGAAACCGCCGATGGCGATACTGTAAAGGTGCCGAAAGAGCACTTGCGAAGGCAATAGAACATGATTGCGGTGACGGTCGTCATGGCGCGAGATCGATGAGAACGCGAATGGAACGCGCGCGGGCCTGGCCGGCGAAACCGCGACCGCGTGTGATGAACCCTCTGCGCTCGAGTGTTTTCAGCATGTGATTGACGGACGGGGCCGAGACCATGAAATGCCGTTCAATATCGCGCTCCGATGGCGACACGCCGAAGCGGGCCAGGTAGCGAACGATGAACTCGAGGTACTCGCGCTGGCGGACCGACGGTTTGTCCGGCTCGGTGGCACGCCGCGCCGGCTGGTGGAAGTGGACGGTGAAACCTTCTGCAACGGGGACAACGGTCAGGTGCGTCCCATCGGCGAAATGAATGGCTATTCCGCCGGTCTCGACCGGGCCGACGTGGCTGACGCGTCGACCAGTGAGCGTTTCTGAGAGCGATTCGGTGTCGCTTGCGAACGTGGGCATCGCGCGGATGGTCATCCAGATGAAGCGGTGATGTTCACCCTTCATGCGCACCAAGTGGGTTCGATGCCGAAGAGTATCAGGCTGCCGGTTCCGTGTCCAACGCCGAAGGTGTCCCGTCGTCGCCGATCGACATCAGCGGAACTGCACCGACCTTCCACTCACGCATCGGGGTCTGCGGACTGGAGTTCCATTCCGCCGACGATGTCAGGCAGACAAGGGCAAGACCAAGGAACGATGCGGGCTTCATGGCGATCGTGTCTGCCGTCGGAGTTCGTTCACCAGATTCCGGACCGATATCGGGAGCTGTCGCCGTTCCGCAGCAGACAGATTGAGCAGGGCAGTCACGAGGCGTCGCTCCACCGGCGCGTGATGAATCCGCTCGTACCAGGCCCGGACCTTCCGAACCGTGGCAGCCTGAGGTCGGCGGCGCCCTCCGGCAATGAATGTCCGCAGGCCGTTGAAGCTCATCCCCACGTCGGTGGCGACCACTCGCAGGGAGGAGCCTTCCACCGCCTCTCGCAGCGCGGTTTGCAGCTCTGCCAGCCCGACAGGGCTCCCTGCCCCCGCCGTCACCGGTTGCCTCCGGCGCGGATGGGATTAGAATGTGTACGATATTGTACGAAACTAGATGAGATACACGGGGCACAGTACCTGACAGCCGAAGGGGTCGCAAGCAGGTTGGCGACTTCCAGACCTGCGGGGACGGCTCGTCTTATCCCTGACCGGCATCCGCTCTCACTTCACAACGGAGTCTCCATGCGCCAGATCCATGCCAGCCTGTTGGCCCTCATCCTCCTATTCGGTACGGCCCTGATCGTCTCGCCAGCGAACGGACAGGAGCGTCGCTCGAATACGGAGGGATTCACGATCGGTGCGAGCCTGCTGGGCTCCTCGGTGTCGACGAACATCGACAACGTAACCGTGACGGAGAGCGGTAGCGGCTTTCATTTCGAAGTGGGGTGGGGCTTCACCCCTCGATTCATGGTCTTTCTGGGCGGCTATGGGTCGGCGATCGAAAGCGATGCAGACTACACGATTGGGCAAGGCGATCTGGGCTTGCGGTACCTTTTTCGGGGCGGGGACAAGCGCGCTCGCCCGTATGTTGAAGGCGCAATCGCTGCTCGACAGTTTCGACTCGATTACGGAGCCGGACTGGACGCGGTCACGATCAAGGCCAGCAGTGCTGGCTTCGCGCTCGGCGGTGGAGTCCAAGTGTTCTTCAACCCCAAGTTCGCGCTCGACATCGGAGCGACCTATACACCGGGCAGCTTCAGCGACTGGACCGCCAACGGCGTGACGTACCCGTTTCAGGACCTCGATGCGCCCAGTACCCAGGTGCGCCTCGGTCTGCGTTTCTGGCCGATGCAGAAGTGATTGCTTGCGGACAGAGACAGAACCCGGCACGCTCCGTTTCCGGCGACACGCGCGGTCCGCAACGCCTTGCGCGAAGATGCGGATGACCTGGCTGCCTTCCGTGACCGGGCCAGGGAGCCCACGCTCGCCTTTGAAGATTTTCTCCGTGCCATGAAGCGGCGTGGCAAGCTATAGCGTTCGTATCAAGCGGTCCGCAGCGAAGGACCTGGAGGCGATCCCGCTCAAGGACCGCAAGCGCATCGTGACCTGCATCGAAGGTCTGCAGGACGAGCCGCGTCCTTCCGGGTGCGAGAAGCTTAGCGGCGAGGAGAAATACCGCCTCCGCAGCGGTGACTACCGCATTCCCTACGAGATTGTCGACCGCGCGTTGATTGTCACCGTCGTCAAAATCGGGAATCGGCGCGACGTGTACCGCTGACCGCGTGCCGTCCAGCGGAGCGCCAGGCTCACGAGGCGCGACGAATTCGGCTGCGAATGTG
>CAZPON010000002.1:2495-3259 GCA_964588045.1 uncultured Gemmatimonas sp. | reverse complement strand
CATCCAATTTGATACTGGGCTGGTCAGGCATGCTCGAAGGTGCGTCCGTCGGCGAATTGGGGCAAGCGGAACCCCAGGTCCGCATCCCTCAGAGCAAGTCCGTGCGTCAGCGAACGTCGGCACTCTGCACTCTACGTTAGAGTCTTGGGAAGTTCGGTTCGAGATAGTCGATCTTTGCATGGTGGCGAATCTCGCGAACCAGCCCCGGCCGAACAGTGAGCGATCCACGGGACACCGGCGTCGGGGGCCGCATCGGCTTCGGCTTCGCGTCGATCGAGTTCGGCAGCGAGTGCAGGTGACAGTGGCGCCGCCGCGGCGGGGTCGAGACTATCCCAAAGGCGGCCGATGAGCGCGATGCGCGCCTGGGCCGTGAGGGATTCGAGGGTTGGGGACTTATCGACCATGGGAATGAGGATCGAGTAACCAGGTGTCCCAGCGGCGTCCGATGTTCGCATGGCCCATGGAAGGCCTCAGCGTCGCACGTACTTGCACCACTGTGAGTCACCCTTCCGCTCGTCGGCGTGAGACTCGATCGTCTTCTCCGCCACTTCGCAGGCATCCCTCGAGTCGAAACCGGCGACCTGATATGCGGCGACGCGCACGACGCTCTCATGTTCCGCCAGCCAATCCGTTCGTGGCTTCATCAACAGGTCCTCGTTCCGAACAGGGTTCAGCCGTTGGCTCGCTGGCCAACGCCTGAGTCAGGCTGCGAAGACGCATCCGTGATCTGTGCTGCCGGCGTTGAAAGTCGCGCGCCTTCGTCA
>CAZPON010000002.1:2037-2485 GCA_964588045.1 uncultured Gemmatimonas sp. | reverse complement strand
GTAGCCAGCTGGTCGGCAGAGTTTGGGCGCCCGTCAGCGGATGATCGACGTGATGTCCAGTACGGCGAACAGGAGCAGGTAAGCGAGGACGCCAAGCCAGAAAGCGCCCAGGCTCCCCGCCGCCGCTCCAGCGCTGAATTGGCCCTCCCCCTTCCGCACTCGTCGCCGCACGACCAGCGCGACTGCGCCGAGCCCCGCGACCCACATCGGCAGGAACCACCAGAAGACCGGGAACAGGGCCTGCTGCGCCTCCGTGAACCCAAGCGCGTTCTGCGTCCTGCGAATCTGCATTGTCATGAGCGCACTCGTCAGCACCGCAGCGGCGAGCCACGCTCCAACCAGCGCGGCGGTACTCCCACGCTGTGCAACGCGCCACAGCGCCCAGCCAAGCAGAACGCCGACGACCGAGAACAGGAGTGCAGACAGTAAGCCATTCTGCGCGAGGACG
>CAZPON010000002.1:0-2027 GCA_964588045.1 uncultured Gemmatimonas sp. | reverse complement strand
GGACGGCTGGGCTCATCCAGAATAGGCGAAAATGTGCGTAGCTGGCTAACGTTTGTGTTAGATGGCGACGCGCCAGGATGTCGTCAGGTGGCAGGAGGTGGGGCGGATCGGCGACTTGCTTGGACCGCCACGAGCCAGCCTGGCGGCATGCTTGGCCCACATGTACTGCAATAGTGAGCAAAGCGTGGATCGTCGTCGGGAGGGTAGCCAATATGGTGCGTAGCTGGACGCTCATGGCAGTGGTCACACGGCCCGGGAGGAGTTCCCGCGTGCGCGATGAGACGATCGGTCAGCTCGCCCAACGCGCGACGATCTGCGCGACGCCAACGGAATCCGTCCAGACTCCACGCAGATGTGAGCTGTCGCTGCCGTCCGCACTCTTTGTTCCATCGGGCAAGCGCCGCCGTGTCCATCCTGGCGACATCGGGAGCCGGCCGAGGAAACGGCTTGCGCAGTCGGGCGCGTGCCGTGCGCGCGTTCAATGTCTCAGGCAATGCAAGTCTCCTCCAGTCAGGAATTGTTGTCGCCATCAAACGCTGGCTTCTGCTGCGGGCGATCACATGGGACGCGAGCGAAGCGCGCATCCGCTTCGCCCGACTGCGGCACGCATCGTCACGCGGCGCCGCGCCGACGCGGACGATGCAACGCTTCGACGACCGCCGCCGGATTGTGGGCGGCCACCTGCAACAGTGCGAGCGCGGGACCGTCGGGCATCCGGCGTCCCTGCTCCCAATTGCGCAACGTCGCCACGCTGACGCCGATCATGAGCGCGAATTCCGATTGCGACTGGCCGAGATCCGCGCGCACCGCCTTCACATCGGTCGGCTTGAACGTGCGCGAACG
Source organism: uncultured Gemmatimonas sp. (assembly GCA_964588045.1). Taxonomy (GTDB): domain Bacteria; phylum Gemmatimonadota; class Gemmatimonadetes; order Gemmatimonadales; family Gemmatimonadaceae; genus Gemmatimonas. Next base: position 1,184 of record CAZPON010000002.1, on the reverse strand, counting down.
CGAGGGCTTGCGCGCGCCGCGGCGGATCTCGCCAAGCTGGCGCACGCTCGTCAACAGTTCTTCGAAGGCCTCTGCTTTCACTTGAACTCCTCGCGTACCATGCGTGCCAATGCGCGGATCTGTGTCGGCGACAAATCGCCTTGATCGTTCTTCGCGTCCATGTACACCATGCAGCACAGGTCGTCATCGACGGCCCGGTAGTAGATCGTGTGAACGCCACCGCGCTTTCCACGCCCTTCGGCGCCCCAGCGCAGCTTTCGCAGGCCGGCACCGCCGGGAATGAGCGCTCCTTGCTCGGGGCGCAGACTCAGCGCGGCTTGCATCGCACGATACTGCTTGTCATCAAACATGCCGACGGAGTGTAGCCGTGAAGACCGGCGACTCAATGAAGCGCATTGGGAACCATAAGCCATTGGCGTAGTCGGCGCCAGCCCCCGAAATGATCGCCGGGTTAGCCGCACAACGTTTGCGTTCAGTTGCAGCCGCACCAAAAGAGCGCGCGCAGCGCGCCCACAATAGCGCGGCTGTCAACTGCAACGCTGGGTCATGCGGCGCCCGACTTCGCCGCACGCCACGCCATCGACAGCCGACGCCCAGACGCGGCACAGTCGCGTAAGTACAGGTTGATCAGACTCTGATATGGCAGCTCGGTCTCATCCGCCAGCGCCTTGAAATACGCCACGGTCGACTCGTCCAACCGAATCGTGACGGGCTTCTTCAATCGCTTCGCGTAGGGGTTCTTCTTCGCGTTGGCGAAATCGTATTGCTTTCTCATCGGACTCTCCGTTGCGTATACGTCGCACGCTCATGCGGAACCGCCTTCCGGGCGGCGATCAACCGGATCACCTCCCCGTCGCCACGCTCGCAATGGATGACGACCAACACCCGTAGTGCGGCGCTCAGGCCGAGCAAGATGAACCGCTCTTCGTCCCCCGAATGATCCGGATCGGACATGAACAGCGCCTCCTCATCCTCGAACACGGTCTGCGCTTCGAGAAAGGTGACCCCGTGTTTCGCGACATTCTGGATCGCCTTCCGCGGGTCCCATTCGAAGTGTGGCCCGGTCATCAATGAAGTGTACGTACATTTGGTGTACAGTCAAGGGATGCCGGCGTCGCGCTCCTGGTTCGCATAACGTGGGCTTCTACTGCGGACACTCCATAAAGTGCGGCCGCGCAGCGGCC
>CAZPON010000001.1:46691-50641 GCA_964588045.1 uncultured Gemmatimonas sp. | reverse complement strand
AAATGCTCAGAGGTTACGGTGTCAAACCAGCACGATGCGGAATCAGCCGACACGATCCGTTCAAACGCCACGCACGAAGTGGATGTGTTGGACGTAGGTCAGGTGCTTTCACCCGCGGTTCCCAAGGGCATCGATCGCCGCGGCTTCCTCATGCGCAGCGCGATCGGTGGCGCCGCCGCAGTGATGACGGGATGCTCGCCCACTGCTGAGGAGAGAACCGCCCAAGCTGTCGCAACCACACCCTCGGGGCCTGTCCCGGCGCCGCCGCCGCTCTCCGCGGATCTGGATGTCGTGAAGAAGGGAGCGGGACCGGTCCTGACGACCGTGGAGGAGTTCTACAAGGTCGGCCCGGGCCCCTCCAGCTCGCACACGATTGGCCCGATGCGCATCACGTACGACTTCTACCAGCAGGCCGTCAAGCTCCCAGCCGAGAAGCTGGCCACCGCGACGAAGCTCCAGGTGAACCTGTTCGGAAGCCTCAGCGCGACCGGCAAGGGACACGGGACGGAGCGGGCCGCCCTCGCCGGACTGATCGGGAAGGAACCGGCCACCGTCGACCCGCTGTTCCTGGACGGCCTGCGCGACAAGCCGGATCAGGTGTTCCCGGTGAAGCTCGGCGACAAGTCCATCGATGTGAGCCTCAAGGATGTGATCTACGACGCCACCAAGGGTGACTTCAAGCATCCCAACACGATGACCGTCAAGCTCCTCGCCGGTGACACCGTGCTGCTCGAGCAGGAGTACTACTCGGTGGGCGGCGGATTCATCGAGTGGAAGGGCTACGAGCCGCCCAAGAAGGGCGCGCCGAAGTACCCGTTCAGGACCATGAAGGAGCTGCGGGCTCACGCGGACGGCAACAAGACCACGATCGCGAAGATCATGCTTGCCAACGAAATGTCGATCAGCGGCAAATCGGAAGAGCAGGTCTACGAGTGGGTCGACAAGGTCATCAACGCGATGGTCGCGACGGTGAAGTCTGGTCTGGCGATGCCGGAAGACGACGTGCTGCCCGGGCCGATCAAGCTGCACAGCAAGGCCGCCACGGTATACAAGCGTGCCATGAACGACAAGTTCGAGTCCGATCGCGGCATCGGTGCCCTTTCGGCCTTTGCGCTGGCGGCTTCCGAAGAGAACGGGCGCGGCCACCTCGTCATCACGGCGCCGACGGGCGGTTCCGCTGGCGTGATGCCGGCCCTCGTCTATGGTCTCATGGAGGTCCGAAAGGTTCCGCGGGCGAAGATGCGCGAGGGTATGCTTGCCGCCGCGGCTGTGGGCTATCTCTGCAAGCACCATGCGACCCTGTCGGCGGCCGAAGGCGGCTGTCAGGCGGAAATCGGTGTCGCATCGGCCATGGCAGCGGCACTGACGGCCAGCGTGTACGATGCCAGTTCGAACGTGGTCGAGAACGCGGCGGAATCGGCGCTGGAGCATCATCTGGGCATGACCTGCGATCCGGTCGCGGGTTACGTGCAGGTGCCGTGCATCGAGCGCTGTGCATTCGGAGCCGTCAAGGCCTGGACGGCGTATGCGATCGCCAGCAACGAGATCGCCTCCAGACACCGCATCGATTTCGACGAGACCGTGTTGGCTCTGGCCATGACCGCCAAGGACATGAACGCCAAGTACAAGGAAACCAGCGAAGCCGGTCTGGCGTCCGTGGTGCTCTGCTGATTGCCGATGTGACGTAGCTCGACAGACGACGTTCCATGGCGCGCACCAGCCGCACCATAGTTATCGCATGGTTGGTCACGTCGCTGTACTACTTCCTTCAGTACGTGGCGCGATCCGCTCCTGCGGTGATGATGCCGCAACTCGGCGAGGTCTTCGGCTTGTCTGCCGCGGGCCTCGCCGGTTTGCTTGGCCTGTTTTACTACGCCTACTCGCCGTTCAGCCTCGTGGCCGGCGTCGCCATGGACCAGTTGGGCGCGCGCCTGACGGTACCGGTTGGTGCGGCCACGATGGGCGTTGGCGCACTGCTGTTCGCGACGGGTGACCCGACGATGGCCAGCATCGGCCGCTTCCTGCAGGGGGCGGGCGGCGTCTTCGCGCTGATCGGCGCGGCATTCCTGGCCACGACGAATTTTCCCGCGTCCCGCGCGGCGACGCTGATTGGCATCACGCAAATGGCCGGCATGGCCGGCGGATCGGCGGGACAGTTCCTCGTCGGTCCGGTGATTGCGGCGGGGATGCCGTGGAACACGTTCTGGCTGATCATGGGCGCGATCGCGATCGGGCTGGCCGTGCTGTTGTTCTTCCTCCTGCCGTCGCGCGCGCCGTCGAAGGTCGCCGCCGGCGCAGCGGCACCCCAATCACGCTGGGCGAGGGATGCGGCGGCCGCCGTGTTCACCGTGTTCCGCAATCCGCAGTCGTGGCTCTGTGGCATGATCGCCGGACTGATGTTCGTTCCGACGACGATCTTCGATATGGTCTGGGGCGTGCGGTTCATCCAGGAAAGCTTCGATCTCGACTTCCAGACGGCCGTGATGCGATCAGCGGCGGTGCCCTTCGGCTGGATCATCGGCTGCCCGCTCCTGGGCTGGGTGTCGGATCGCCTGGGCCGTCGCAAGCCCGTCATCCTGGGTGGTGCGGCCGTGCTGCTCGTCACGCTGGCGGCTATCCTGTATGGGCCCGTGCAGTCGTTCCCGCCATTCGCGCTCGGCCTCGTGGCGGGCATCGCGTCGGGCGCCGCGATGCTGACGTACCCCGTCATCAAGGAGGCGAACCGGCCCGAGCACAGCGGTACCGCGACGGGTGTCGTGAATTTCATTAACTTCTCGTTTTCGGCGCTGCTAGGCCCGGTGCTTGCCGTCCGGCTGACCGAGGCCAGTGGTGGCGGGGAACGCGACTTGCTGCACTATCAGGTGGCGTTCGGGCCCTTGGTGTGGGGTGTTGCGGGGGCCATCGTGTTGACGCTGTTATTGAAAGAAACGGGCCGTAAGGCGACTGAGACTGGAGTATCGAGATGACGACGGTGAAGTTGGACGTGACAGGCGGGAAGCCGGAAGCAGCCAGCGCGGATCCGTGGCGGGGCTTCAACAGTGGCCTGTGGATGAAGGAGATCAACGTCCGCGCATTCATCCAGCGGCATGTGACGCCCTACTACGAGGACGGAAGCTTCCTCGCCGGGCCCACGCCGCGCACGACCGCGATCTGGGCGAAGCTGCAGGCATTGTTCCTCGAAGAGCGGAAGAAGAGCGTGCTCGATGTCTCGCAGATCCCGAGCTCGATCACTGCGCATGACGCCGGCTATATCGATCAGGCGAACGAAGTCATTGTCGGGCTGCAGACGGAGGCGCCGCTCAAGCGCGCCATCATGCCCAACGGGGGCTTCCGTCTCGTCGTGACGGCGCTGGAAACGTACGGGTACACCCCCGATCCGGCGGTGGTCGAGACGTTCACGAAGTATCGCAAGACGCACAACGATGCGGTGTTCGACGCGTACACGGCCGATGTGCGTCGGTGCCGCAGCTCGCACATCCTGACGGGCCTGCCCGATGCCTACGGACGCGGGCGGATCATCGGCGACTACCGCCGGGTTGCGTTGTACGGCGTCGACCGGCTCATCGAGGTCAAGCAAGCCGAGAAGGCCGCGCTCGACGCGGAGTGGTCGACCGACGCGATCATTCGCGACCGGGAGGAACTGGCCGAGCAGGTTCGCGCGCTGGGTGAGCTGAAGGAGATGGCGGCCAAGTATGGCTTCGACATCTCGAGGCCGGCCGGCACGGCAAAGGAAGCGGTGCAGTGGCTCTACTTCGGCTATCTCGCCGCCGTGAAGGAGCAGAACGGCGCCGCGATGTCGCTGGGCCGCACGTCGACGTTCCTCGACATCTACTTCGAGCGCGACCTGAAAGACGGCCTGCTTACCGAGGAACACGCGCAGGAGATCATCGACGACTTCGTCATCAAGCTGCGGATCGTGCGGTTCCTGCGCACGCCGGAGTACGACGACC
>CAZPON010000001.1:0-46681 GCA_964588045.1 uncultured Gemmatimonas sp. | reverse complement strand
TTGGCGGCATGGGCGACGATGGCCGCCCGCTGGTGACGAAGACGAGCTTCCGCTACCTGCAGACGCTGTACAACCTGGGGCCCGCACCCGAGCCCAACCTCACCATCTGGTACTCGCCACGCCTGCCGGAACCGTTCCGGCGTTTCGTCGCGAAAGTCGCGATCGACACGTCGTCGATCCAGTTCGAGAACGACGACACCATGCGCGGCGCGTGGGGCGACGATGGGGCGATTGCCTGCTGCGTCTCGCCGATGGCGATGGGCAAGCAGATGCAGTTTTTCGGCGCCCGTGCGAATCTCGCCAAGTGCCTGCTGTATGCCATCAACGGCGGTCGTGACGAGATCAGCGGCAAGCAGGTGGGCCCGAAGCTGGAGCCCCTGACGGGCGATGTCCTCGACTTCGAGCAGGTGGTGGACCGCTTCGAGACGATGATGGACTGGCTGGCGGGCGTCTATGTCAGCGCCATGAACGTCATCCACTACATGCACGACAAGTATGCGTACGAGCGCATCGAGATGGCGCTGCACGACTACGCACCCTTGCGCACCATGGCGTTCGGCATCGCCGGCATGTCGGTGGTGGCCGACAGCCTGTCGGCCATCCGGTATGGCACGGTGAAGCTGATCCGCGACGAGACCGGCCTGGTGGTCGACTATGTGACCGAAGGTGAGTATCCGACGTTCGGCAACAACGACAACCGCGTCGACCACATGGCGTCGTGGCTGGTGTCGAGCTTCATGAAGAAGCTCCGCAAGCATCCGACGTATCGCAACGCGGTGCATACGCAGTCGGTGCTGACGATCACGTCGAACGTGGTGTACGGCAAGGCCACCGGCAACACGCCGGATGGCCGCCGCCATGGTGAACCGTTTGCGCCGGGCGCCAACCCGATGCACGGGCGCGACAGTCATGGCATCCACGCCTCGGCGGCGTCGGTCGCCAAGATTCCGTATCGGGACGCGGCGGACGGCATCTCGCTGACGACGACGCTGGTGCCGACGGGCCTCGGGCGCACACCCGATGAGCGCATCACCAACCTGACGTCGATCCTCGACGCCTACTTCGGGACGACGGGCTACCACATGAACGTCAACGTGCTCAATCGCGAGACGCTCGTGGATGCGATGGATCACCCGGAGAAGTATCCGAGCCTCACGATCCGCGTGTCGGGTTACGCCGTCAACTTCGTGCGCCTGACGCGCGAACAGCAGCTGGATGTCATCCATCGCACGTTCCACGGTGAATGACCATGCACGCGGCAGGTCCCGAGCCGGACGTCCCGCTCGAAGCGGCTTCGCCGTTCGAGTTGCGCGTGGACCTGGCGAAAGACGTGCCGGCCGCCGACATCGACGCGTCGGTGGCGTCGGGTGACGTCGGGTTCCTGCACTCGTTCACCACCGGTTCGGCGGTCGACGGGCCGGGCATCCGCCTCGTCGCGTGGTTGTCGGGCTGCGGTTTCCGCTGCCGCTACTGTCACAACCCGGACACGTGGAAGCTGCACAACGGCATGGCGGTGCCGATCGCGCGCGCGGTCGACGAGCTGCGAAAGTACGCGCCCGGGCTGAAGGTCATGAAGGGCGGCTTCACGCTCTCCGGCGGAGAGCCGCTCATGCAGCATCGCTTCGCCGTGAAACTGTTCCGCGCGGCAAAGCAGCTCGGCGTGCACACGGCGATCGAGACCAACGGTTTCTTCGGTGAGAAGCTGTCGGACGAGGAGCTCGCCCTCATCGATCTCGTGATCCTCGACATGAAGGCGTTCGAGCCGGCGCAGCACAAGCATGTCACCGGCATCGTTTCGAATGCCTCGGTGATCGCCTTCGCGCGTCGCGCGGCGGCGCTGGGGCGTCCGCTGTGGCTGCGCTATGTACTGGTGCCGGGGCTGACCGACGATCCGGCCGAGATGCGGCGCGTGGCGGAATTCGGTGCGTCGCTCGGCGTCGTGGAGCGCGCCGAGATCCTGCCGTTTCACCAGATGGGCCGCTACAAGTGGCAAAAGCTGGGAATAGACTACACGTTGGATGACACGGTGCCGCCTTCGACCGACGCGGTGGCCGCGGCAGTGACGATTTTTCGGGAGGCCGGGCTTCGTGCGGATTGATATCCCACCCGGCGTGCACTTCGAGGCGCAACTTCTTCACCAAGGTAGGAGCATATGTCCAAGCGAATGATCACCGTGGGAGTTCTCGTGCTCGTGGCAGGGATCGCCGCATGGTGGCTCTTCCTCAGGCCGAAGGGGCTGCCGGACGGTTTCGCGGCCGGGAACGGCCGCCTCGAGGCGACCGACGTCTACATCGCGACCAAGTACGCGGGACGCGTCAAGGAAGTCCTGTTCGACGAAGGCGACACCGTGCAAGCGGGTCAGGTCGTCGCGCGCATGGACACCGACGAGCTCGAGGCCCAGCTCAGGGAGGCGCAGGCCCGGGTGGTCGAAGCGCAGGCACGGATCAGTGTCGCGCAGGCGAACCGCGGGTACGCGATCGCGCAGGTTGCGGTGCGGGAGGCCGACCAGGACTACGCGCAAAAGCAGTACGCGCGCTCGCAGAGCCTGGTGCCCAGGGGGGCGGTCAGCGGACAGGAGGCGGAAATAGACCTGGCCCGCAAGGCCGTGTCGGAAGCCGAAGTTGTGGGATCGAAGGCGCAGGTGGAGCAGGCGGAATCGGCGATTCAGGCGGCGCGGGCGGAAGTCGCGGCAGGGCAGGCCCAAGTGCAGCGCCTGGAGGCCGAAATCAAGGAAGCCGTTCTCGTTGCGCCGCTCGCGGCTCGCGTCGAGTCGCGTCTCACGGAACCGGGCGAAGTGCTTCCCGCGGGCGGGCGGGTGTTCTCGATGCTCGACCTGAGCGACGTGTACATGTACGTCTTCCTGCCCGCACCGGTTGCCGGCAAGGTGAAGCTCGGATCCGAGGCGCGGATCGTACTCGACGCGGCCACGGCATATCCGATTCGTGCCACCGTGTCCTTTGTTTCTCCGGAGGCACAGTTCACGCCGAAGACGGTCGAGACCGCGGAAGAGCGCTACGCGTTGTCCTTCCGCGTCAAGCTGCAGATCGACAAGGAGCGCCTGAAGGAATTCGGCCCCTTCGTGAAGTCCGGCATTCCGGGCATGGGGTATGTGCGTTTCGACGAGGGCGCCGCGTGGCCGGAGAATCTCGTGCCCAAGTCGGTCTCTCCCGCGCAGCTGTGGGCTCCCACGGGCTCGAGCGGGGCGAATAAGTAATGGCGGTCGCGGGCGGCGAGTTTTGCACCAGGGTCTCGGGCGTCAGCCGGATGTACGGCAAGGCGGTCGCGCTGGACAACGTCACCCTCGATGTGCCCGCCAACAAGATGATCGGCCTGATCGGCCCCGACGGCGTCGGCAAGTCGACGCTGCTGGCGATGGTCGCCGGTGTGCGCAAGATCCCGATCGGCAAGATCGAGGTGCTGGGTGGTGATATCGGTGATGTGAAGTTTCGCAACGCGGTGGGTTCGCGCATCGCGTACCTGCCACAAGGGCTCGGCAAGAATCTCTATCCGACGCTGTCGGTGGGGGAGAACATCGATTTCTTCGGCCGGCTGTTCGGGCAGTCGGCCAAGGAACGTGAAGAGCGAACCGTCGACCTGTTGGACAGCACGGACCTCACGCCGTTTCGCGGGCGACCGGCGGGCAAGCTGTCCGGCGGCATGAAGCAGAAGCTCGGGTTGTGCTGTTCACTGATCCACGATCCCGACCTGCTGATTCTCGACGAGCCCACCACCGGTGTCGATCCGCTCGCGCGCCGGCAATTCTGGGAGCTCATCGATCGCATTCGCCTGCGCCGGCCCACCATGAGCGTGATCGTCGCCACCGCGTACATGGACGAAGCCGAGCGTTTCGACTGGCTGGTTGCCATGAACGCGGGCAAGGTGCTCACGACCGGTACGCCGGCGGAAGTCCGGGAAAAGACCGGCGAGTCGACCCTCGAGAAGGCGTTCATCAAGCTGTTGCCGGAAGAGGCGAAGCGGGGCCACAAGGAGCCCGTCATCACGCCGTACGTGAGCAGCGGCGGTCTTGCGGCGATCGAATCGACCGGACTGACGCAACGCTTCGGCTCATTCACGGCCGTCGATCACGTCAGCATGAAGATCGAGAAGGGCGAGATCTTCGGTTTCCTCGGCTCCAATGGCTGTGGCAAGACGACGACGATGAAGATGCTGACCGGCCTGCTGCCGCCCACCGAGGGCACGGCGATGCTCTTCGGCAAGGAGGTCAAGGGCGGCGACATCGAGTCGCGGCGGCGCGTCGGCTTCATGTCACAGGCCTTCTCGCTGTATACCGAGCTCACGGTGCGGCAGAACTTCATGCTGCACGCCCGCCTGTTCGACCTGGGCGAGAAGGGCGAGGCCCGCGTGGCCGAAGTCATCAAGGACTTTGGACTCGACAGCGTTGCCGACACACTGGCCGAGAGCCTGCCGCTTGGCATTCGACAGCGCCTCTCGCTTGGGGTGGCGGTGTTGCACGAGCCGGACGTGCTGATCCTCGACGAGCCGACGTCGGGTGTCGACCCGGTTGCGCGCGATGGCTTCTGGGAACTGATGATTCGCCTGTCGCGGGAGAAGGGCGTGACGATCTTCCTGTCCACGCACTTCATGAACGAGGCCGAGCGCTGCGATCGCATGTCGATGATGCACGCCGGCAAGGTGCTCGCGCAGGGCCGGCCGGCTGACCTGGTGATCGAACGCAAGGCGCCCAATCTCGAGACCGCATTCATTGGTTATCTCGAGGAAGCGGCCGCGAAGAACGCAGCCGCGGCGGCAGCAGCGGCCCCGGCGGCGGCCCCGGCTCCGGTGGTCATCATGCCGACGCCGGCCGCTGCGGCTCCAACCGGGCCGGTCGCGACGCATGGCGAGGAGTTGACACGCTTCAGCATCTCGCGCGTGTGGGCATTCGCGCGACGCGAAGCGATCGAGCTCGGACATGACACCGTGCGCCTGTCATTCGCGGTGCTCGGGCCGATCCTGCTGATGATCGTGTTCGGCTACGGAATTTCGCTGGACGTCGAACACCTGACGTTCGCCGTCTTCGATGGCGACCAGACATCGGCCAGCCGCACCTACGCCGACAGCTATCGCGCCTCGGAATACTTCGACGAGATGCCGGCGATCACGAGCTACGACGAGCTCGACCGACGATTGCGCAACGGTGAATTGCGCTTCGCGGTGGAGATTCCTCCGGGATTCCAGCGCGACATGGAACGGAACGCGCAGCCCACGATCTACGCGTATGTCGACGCGGCCGTGCCGTTTCGCGCGGAAACCACGCGCAACTACATCGAGGCGGTACATGACGCCTACGAGCGTACGCTGCGCCAGTCGAAGGGCATCCCGCTGGCCGCGCAGCCCATGAAGGTCGAAGTGCGGGCGCTCTACAACCAGTCGTTCGAGAGCGTCTACGCCATGGTGCCGGGCGACATCATGCTGTTGCTGATGCTGATACCCAGCATGCTGACGGCGTTGAGCGTGGTGCGCGAAAAGGAGCTCGGCTCCATCGCGAATTTCTACGCCGCGCCGGCCTCCAAGGGCGAGTTCCTGCTCGGGAAGCTGCTGCCGTATGCGACGGTGTCCCTGGTCCAGTTCTCCACGCTGGTGGCGCTCGCGGTGCTGTTGTTCCAGGTGCCCATCAAGGGCAGCCTGCTGACGCTGATCATTGGCGGCGTGATCTACGTGTTCGCGAGCACCGGCTTCGGCTTGCTGATTTCGGTGTTCTCGTCCACGCAGACGGCGGCCATCTTCGCCGCCGCGATCATCAGCATCCTGCCGGCGGTGCAGTTCTCGGGCATGTTCGCGCCGGCTGCGTCGCTCAGCGGTGGCGCGCGACTGGTGTCGAAGATCTTTCCCAGCACGGCCTTCCAGCAGGTCAGTGTCGGCACGTTCACGAAGGCCCTGGGCTGGGCGGCGCTGTGGCCGAGCATTGCCACGCTCACGACCATTGCGATCGTGTACTTCACGTTGTCGGTGCTCCTCCTGAAGAAGCAGGAGGAATAGGGATGCAGAACGCCAGGCACATCTTTCATCTCGGCATCAAGGAACTCATCAGCCTGTTCCGCGATCCGGTCATGCTGTTCCTGATCGTCTACAGCTTCACGTTCTCGATCTACACGCCGTCGAAGAGCGCGGTGATGGATGTCGTCAATGCCTCGATCGCGGTCGTGAACGAGGACGATTCCGAGGTGGCCCGTGACATCCGCGCAGCGATGCTGCCGCCGCTGTTTCTGCCGGCCCGGGATCTGGCCTTCCGCGACATCAACCGCGCGATGGATGCGGGCAAGTACACGTTCGTCGTCGTCGTGCCTCCGCAGTTCCAGGCCGACCTCGAGGCCGACAGGAAGCCGACCATCGAAGTCATCACGGATGCCACGGCGATGAGCCAGGCCGGCCGCGGACCTGCCTACATCGGGGAAATTATTGCGCGTGCCGCCATGCCATTCTGGTCGGGCGCGGGCAAGGTGCGGGACGAGCCCCTGGTGAAGGTCGAAACGCGCGCGCGATTCAACCCCAACTACTACCAGGGGTGGTTCGTCGCCATCAACCAGATCATCAACCAGATCACCGTGCTGGCGATCTTCCTGTGCGGCGCGGCCGTGCTGCGCGAGCGTGAGCACGGCAACATCGAGCACCTGCTCGTCATGCCGCTGCAGGCGTTCGAGCTGATGTTCGCGAAGATCTGGGCCAACGGCATCGTGGTCGTGGTTGCCGCGATGGCCTCGCTGTTCTTCGTCGTGCAGGGGCTGCTGGGCGTGCCCGTGCACGGCTCCATCCTGCTGTTCCTGTTCGGGTTGTGTATCTACCTGTTTTCCGTGACGGCGCTCGGCATCATGATCGCCACGGTGGTGCGCTCCATGCCGCAGTTCGGGCTGCTGGCATTTCCCGTCTTCATCATCATGAACCTGCTGTCGGGCGGCCAGACGCCGCTGGAGAGCATGCCGCAGGCGCTGCAGAAGTTCATGCAGTTCGTGCCGTCGACGCACTTCGTGAGCTTTTCACAAGCAGTGATTTTCCGGGACGCGACGCCGTTCATGGTGTGGCCGGCGCTCCTGAAGATGTTCGCTATCGGTTGTGCCTATTCGCTGTTCACGCTCACGCGGTTCAGAAAGATGCTTGCGGCAATCCAGTGAGGAGCACCACGACATGAATACCCAGTCCACGCATCGCGGTCTCGTCCGGCTCTGCACGGTCGTCCTTGCCTGCTTCACCGTCGCCGGTTGCCGGGTCGGCCCGAATTACGCGCGACCGGACGTGAAGGTCGCGCCGGAGTTCCGTGCGGCCGAGCCGCAGCCGGCGACCACCGACACGACGTCACTGGCCGACTTGCCGTGGTGGCAGGTCTTCAACGACCCGCAATTGCAGGCCCTGGTCAACCAGGCGCTCGTGAACAACTACGACATTCAGGTCGCCATCGCGCGCATCGACCAGGCACGCGCGACGTTCGGCGTGGCGAGATCCGGAAACAAGCCGCAAGTCGGGTACGGTGCCGACGGTGGTGGCGCGATGTCCCCGCTGCCCTTGAGCAACAGCATCGAGCAGGTGCAGTATGCGGGAATCTCGGCGAACGTGAACGCCTTCTGGGAGCTGGACGTGTGGGGACGGATCCGCAGCACCAAGGATGCGGCACGAGCCAGTCTCTACGCACAGGAAGAGATTCGTCGCGGGGTGCAACTGACGCTCGTGAGCGATGTGGCGGCCGCGTACTTCCGGCTGTTGTCGCTGGATCGTGAACTCGCCATCGCCGACAGCAGCGCCGCGGTCTTCCAGAAGAACGTCGAGCTGTTCACGCTGCGGTTCGAGGCGGGCCGGGACACGCGGCTGCCCGTCGAACGCGCCCAGGCCAACTACGACAACAGCCGCGATCGCATTGCAGAGCTCAAGCAGGCGATCGGCCAGCAGGAAAACGTGATCAGTGCGCTGCTGGGCGGGAATCCGGGCGCGATCGCGCGCGGCCGTCCGCTCACCCAGCAGACCATGCCGCTGACGCCGGTGGGTCTCACTACCAGCCTGCTGCAGCGTCGGCCGGATATCCGGGCGGCCGAGCAGGACATGATCAACGCCAACGCGCAGGTGGGCGTTGCGGCCTCCAATTTCTTCCCGAAGATCGGCCTCTCGGCATTGTTCGGCGGACGCAGCCTGAATATCAGTGAACTGATCAACGGCACGTTCGGCATGTGGAACGTCGCCGGCACACTCGCGGGCCCACTGTACACCGGTGGCCGACTGCGGGAGACGGAGAACAACCGGAAGGCGTTCTGGGACGAGACCGTGGCGCAGTACCGGAAGACGCTGGTCACGGCGTTCCAGGAAACGTCGGACGTGCTGATCGCGCAGCAGAATCTCATCGACCGGCGCACGGCGCTGGAGAGCCGGGTCGGCGCGCTGCAGCGCGCGGTGGATCTCGCCACGGTTCGCTATGACGCGGGACGCGCGAGCTACTTCGAAGTGCTGGAGGCCGAGCAGCAGCTGTTCCCGGCGCAGTACGCGTTGACGCAAGTGCAGCGCGATCAGCTGATCGTGGTGGTCAATCTCTACAAGGCGCTGGGTGGTGGATGGCAGTTACAGCCCGACGGGTGGGTCAGGCCGGGCCAATAGGGTCTCCGTGGCTAACGTGTTGGTGATGAAGGGGTTGTAAATCATCCCACGGCATGGCATAATTTAGCCCATGTCTCGGGACGATACGACTTCTTACCTGTCCCGGCTTGCTGAGCGACATCTCTCGGCCATCCTCGCCGCTCAACCGGTCGCGGTCGTCATGGGCGCGCGACAAACCGGGAAGAGCACGCTCATCGCGCGATCTGGAGACTTTCCTTGCGCGTGATGTCGCGGAGTTGTCGGCGCTCAGCAAACCCCTCGACCTGCTCCGGCTCATGCGCGCCGCGTGCACGTCACTCGGGCAACTGGAGCATCAGGCTGCGTGGGCACAAACCACGGGATTGCCGACATCGACCGTCTCGCGCTGGACCGACCTGCTGACGATTGCGTTCCAGCTGGTTCGGGTACCGGCCTACAGCGTGAATCGGACCAGCCGACTGACGCGCAAGCCGCGACTCTATTGGTCGGACACGGCGATGGCGCTGCACCTGGCTGGTTACCCTGCGCCAACGGGTGCACACCTCGAGAACATGATTCTGATGGACCTGCAGGCGTGGTGCAGCAGTCGCTCCCAGCGTCCGGTGGTGCATCATTGGCGCACGGCAACCCAGCGGGAGGTGGACTTCGTGGTGGAGCTTCCGACCGGGGCCGTGCTGCCCATCGAGGTGAAGGCCACATCGTCGCCCGGCGTTGGGGATACGGTGGGCCTGCGTGCGTTCCTCGATGAATATCACGACATCGCCGAAGGCGGCCTGTTGGTGCACAACGGGCCCGACATCCTGACACTTGGCCGGGGCATCGTGGCAGCTCCGTGGTGGCGCGTGTTATAGTCGGCGAACCAACGCGCTCGGCCGGGTGATGGCGTGCACCAGCGTGCCTTGCTCGGCCAGATGCGGTCCCGCAGATTCACAGCCATGGATATTCCAGCACCTGACGTCATCTCCGACGTGGCCGTGCGTCAAGCTCTCCGCTATCGCCAGATGAGCCCGGACGAGAAGCTCGTGCTTGCCGATGCAATTTGGGACTTGGCGTGGGAAGGCGTGAAGGCGGGCGTTCGCCTGCGTCACCCTGCATACGACGAGGCGACGGTGAATGCGAACGCGCGCGACGTGTTCCGTCGTGCGGCCGACTGACGTCGTATCCATCTTTGCTCCGGCGCTTGCGGCGGCAGGAGTGGAGTGGATGGTGTCGGGCGGTGTGGCGGCCATTCTCTACGGCGAGCCTCGGCTCACGCAAGACATCGATGTGGTGATGGCGCTGCAGCCGAGTGACGCGATGAAGTTTGCGCGGCAGTTTCCCGACACGGCCTTCTATTGCCCGCCCGTCGAGGTGATTGCGCAGGAGGCAGCACGCGATGCGTTCGGCCATTTCAATGTGCTGCATCTCGAGTCGGATGCGCGGGCCGATGTGTATCTCGTGGGCAACGATGTCCTGGCGCAGCAGGGGTTGGAGACGAAACGCGTTGTCGAGCTTGTTGGACTTCAGGTGCCCGTCGCATCGCCTGAGCAGGTCATTCTGCAGAAGCTTCGGTTTCGCCAGCGCGGCGCGAGTGAGCGGCATCTTCGCGACGTTCGCGGGATACTACGCGTAATGGCGGACGCCATCGACATCACCGCCCTCGCAGACATGGCCGACGCGCATGGTCTTGACCAGCAATGGTTCGACATGATGCGACTGCGGGAGTAGTGTCCCCTCGAGGAGTAGTGCCCGCCAGAAGCTGAAAGGCCCGTCTTCGCCGCGTCGGCGAGTTTGGGCGCTAATACCGTCCAAAGGCGCTTGAAATAGACGCCAGCGGCGTCTATTATTAGCATCATGGCTGCCATCGTTCCGGCGATCCCCCCGATCAGACGCCTCTTTCCGGCGCCAACCCGGAGCACGTTTCTCTTCGGGCCAAGGGGCACCGGAAAATCCACCTACGCCCACCAGTGCTTCCCGGAAGCACTCCTCCTGGACCTCCGCGCGGGCCCACTGGCCCGCACCTTGGCGGTGGCTCCCGAGCGTCTGCACGAAATGCTCGACGCCACTCCACCCGATCGATGGGTGGTGATTGACGAGATCCAACGCGTGCCAGCCATTCTGGACGCGGTCCATCAGCGACTTGATCGTGAACCTGAGCGTCGCTTCCTGATGACCGGGTCGAGTGCGCGTTCGCTGCACCGTGCCGGCGTGAACCTGCTGGGCGGACGCGCCGGCCGGCGGATCATGTCACCGTTTCTCGCCGCGGAGTTGGGCGCGGCGTTTTCCGTGTCGCTCGCGCAACGACTGGGACTGCTGCCAGTGGTGTGGACGGCCGAAGACCCGGCGCAGGCGCTCGCGGACTATGCAACGGTGGCTGTCTTCGACGAAGTGCGGGCGGAAGCGCGCGTCCGGCAGATCGATGGATTCGCGCGCGCGCTCGAACAACTCGCGCTGTCGCACGGCAGCGTGCTGAGTCCCACCGCGATCGCCCAGCTCGCTGATGTGAAGAAGAGCACCGTGATCGATTGGCTCGACTTGCTGGAGGCCATGTTTCTCGTGGCGCGGGTACCAGTCTTCAGCGCGCGCCCGTCCCGGCGCGCGTTGGCGGCGCAACCCAAGTTCTACTTTGCCGATTCGGGCATCGCGGCCGCGCTTCGCCCCTCCGACAGCGCGCGTGCCGCGCCCGATGCGATTGGTGCGACGCGCGAAGGACTCGTGTACCAGCACTTGGCAGCGTGGTGCGAATCGACGCGCGACGCGCGACTGTCCACATGGCGCACCACGGGCGGCGTCGAAGTCGACTTCGTGGTAGAGACGCCGACGGGGCTGGTCGCGATCGAGGTGAAAAGCGGGCGCACACTGCGACCCGCCGATCGGCGCGGCCTGCTGGCTTTTCACGACGAGTTTCCGGATGCGACGCTCATCGCGCTCGCCGATGTCGTCGTGCCGGAACGACAGGGGCCGATCATGATCATGCCACTCGAGAAGTTCCTTGTGGGCGTCGTGCCTGGGACGGCTCTACCCCCATGAGCCGTGGGTCAAGAATTGAGCGCCACGCCATGGCCAGCCGCATTTGACATATATATGTCTCGAGCATACCATTGACATATGCTTCGAACCACGGTTCGCCTTCCCGAAGACTTGCTCGGCGCCGCCAAGGACCGTGCTCGACAAACCGGCCGCACGCTCACCCAACTGCTGGAATCCGCGCTGCGTGCTGAACTGGCGACCGGCGATTCGCCGCCGTCGCGGGTGGCCGAACGATCGCCCGCCTATCAAGCGCGCGCGACGCAGGCGACCACCAACCAGCCGTTCGTCGAGTCGTTGACGCCCACAGGGCAGCGCGATCATCTCATGGCGCAGGTCGACGAGCTGCAGCAGTTTCTCAGCGCGCAGCCCGATCTTGATCGGCGTTCGCCCGACGAAATCCTTGGTTTCGACGCCCACGGCTTGCCAGGCTAGTCGTCCGTGGTCATCGATACCTCTGCCCTGCTAGCCATCCTGCTGGGCGAATCTGAGGCAATCGCCATGGTGCACGCCATCAGCGAGGCGCCGGTGAGACTGGTGGCTGCCCCGACGCTGGTCGAAGCGAGCGCCGTGCTCTTCGCGCGAAAAGGACCGAGCGGAGACGTGGCACTGGATGCGCTCCTGCAACGACTCTCGCTTGTCACCATCGCCATGACACCAGCGGCCGCCGACTTCGCGCGCAGTGCGTTTCGGCGCTTCGGAAAAGGGGTCGGAGACCCCGGAGTCCTCAACTACGCCGATTGCCTCGCCTACGGTGTGGCGATGGCAACCGGACATCCATTGCTCTGCAAGGGACACGACTTCGTCCGCACGGATGTTGCCGTCGTTGACTACTGACTTCTCGGCGCGGCGAGGCCGCCGGACCCTTCCAACCCTTTGCGCGATCCCGCTGTCTGATCTATCCATAGACGTGAATAGTATGGAGATCACCAGCCCGGAGACCGTTCGATGGACGCGCCAAGCTCACCCCTGCTCCCCGGCACGCTCGACCTGCTGATCCTCAAGACGCTCTCCGTGGGCGCCATGCATGGATACGGGATCGCGCAACACATTCACCGGCTGTCGGGCGACGCCCTGCGCGTGGAAGAAGGCTCGCTCTATCCGGCCCTGCAGCGCATGCAGGTGAAGGGCTGGGTCACGTCGGAGTCGCGACCGACGCCCACCGGCCGGCAGGGACGCTACTACAGCATCACGCGCGCCGGCCGCAAGCAACTCGGCGAGGAGGAGGCCAGCTTCCTGCGCTCGGTCGCCGCCACCAGTCGTGTGCTGCGAGGAACGACGTGATGGGCCCGCGCGAGTGGTTCGGACGCATCGCCGCGTGGCGCAAACGCGAGGAGCTGGATCGCGAACTCGCACAGGAGCTGCAGGCGCACCTCGACCTGCTGGCACGCGACTACGAGCAGCAGGGAATGCGCGCGACCGAATCGCGCGCGGCCGCCCGTCGTCAACTCGGCAATCTCACGGCGCTGCGCGAGCAGAGTCGCGACGCGTGGGGCTTCCCGCGACTCGAGCACCTGGCGCAGGACGTGCGGTACGCGCTGCGCGGCTTGCGTCGCTCTCCCGGGTTCACGGCAGCGGTAGTACTCACGCTCGGCCTGGGGATCGGTGCGAATGCAGCGATGTTCGGTGTCATCGACCGACTGATGTTCCGGCCGTATCCGCTGTTGCGCGACCCGGCGACGGTGCACCGCGTCTACCTCGAAACCACGTTCGACGGCCGCACGAACGCCAGCACCACGTTTCCGTACACGCGCTACCTCGATCTGGCGCGTGAGACGCCGCGACTGGCTGCGCATGCGGCGGTGTCGGAGTGGCGATTCGGCGTTGGCAGCGGCGGGGATGTTCAAGTCCGGAAGGTGGCCGGTGTCAGCGCGTCATTCTTCGAATTCTTCGACGCACCGCCCGCGCTGGGCCGATACTTCTCGGCGGCCGAAGACTCCGTTCCGATGGGCGCGCTCGTGGCGGTGATCGGTCACGCGATGTGGAAGTCCGAATTCGCATCGGCCAACGTGACCGGCCGCACGCTCAAGGTGGGAAAGCTGGTGTACACCATCATCGGTGTGGCGGCCGAGGGCTTCGTGGGCACCGTGTCGGGCAGGGTCCCCGACGTGTTTGTCCCGATCACGACGATTCCCGCCAACCTCGGGCCGTCGAGTCAGTTCGACTACTTCACGAAGTACAACTGGGATTGGACGGAAGTGCTGGTCCGGCGCGCTCCTGGCGTCAGCGTCGAAGCAGTTTCAGCGGATCTTTCGCGCGCGTACGTGCTGAGTCGTGCCGCCGCGCGGCACATCAATCCGCGGGTGTTGGCGGACTCGCTCGTCCGGCCGAGGGCCATTGCGGGCCCGGTGAAGACGGCAGGCGGTCCGGGAGCCGGCCCGGAATCGAAGGTGCTGCTATGGGTCACGGGCGTTGCGATGATCGTGCTGCTCATTGCCTGCGCGAGTGTCGCCAACCTGATGCTCGCGCGCGTGATACGCCGCCGCCGCGAGATCACCGTGCGACTTGCCCTTGGCGTAAGCCGTGCCCGACTCGTCACGCAGTTCCTGACCGAGAGCCTGCTCATGGCCGCGTTGGGCGGTGTTGCCGGACTGTTGATCGCGCAGTGGAGTGGGGTGGCGATTCGCGGCTTGTTGCTGCCGCAAGGCACCGCGTTCAATCTGGCGGACGATTGGCGCACGATTGGCATGGCGTTCGCGTGCGCACTGCTCGCGACCGTCGTGACCGCCGTTGGCCCTGCGCTCGTGGCCGTGCGTACCGACCTGGCATCGATGCTCAAGTCCGGCTCGCGGGAAGGCACCCACCATCGCTCGCGATTGCGTACTGCACTGCTGGTGCTGCAGGTGTCGCTGTCGGTGCTGTTGCTGATTGGCGCCGGACTGTTCGTGCAGAGCTTCGGCAATGCGCGTGCGTTGCCGCTGGGCTACGACGCCGAGCCGGTGCTGGAGGTCGTCAGCGATTTCCGCGGGTTCGACCTCGCCGACACGATCGGTGAGTCGCCGCGCCTGCGCCTGCTGCGGGAAGCGCAGGCGCTGCCCGGCGTCGCGTACGCGACGAACGTGAACAGCGGCCTCTTTGCCACCAACACCGCCGAGTTGCGCGTACCGGGCATCGATTCCGTGGGTGCGCTGGGGCGATTCAACTTTCAGATGGCGACGCCCGACTACTTCAAGGTCATGCAGACGCGCATCCTGCGCGGACGTTCGCTGGAAGAGGGCGATCGCGAGGGCGCACCGCTGGTGGCGGTGGTCAGCCAGGCGATGGGAGCCGCGCTGTGGCCCGGGCGCGACCCGATCGGTCAATGCCTGTTCGTTGGATTCGGCGAGCGGGCATCGGCCAGCGATGCGCCGTGCACGACGGTGGTCGGCATCGCCGAGAACACCATGCAGCACAACCTGACCGACGACGCACGGTTCATGTACTACCTGCCGATGGCGCAGCGCGCGCCGCGCGGCACGTCCACAATGCGCCTGCGCATGACAGATCCCAATGCCATCGCACAGATGGAGCGCGTGCGCCGGGAGTTGACGCGCGCGATGCCGGGCGACGGGTTCGTATTCGTGCGACCGTTACAGGAAGTGGTGGACGACCGGCGCCGGTCCTGGCGCCTCGGGGCCACGCTGTTCGTGGCATTCGGCGGACTGGCCTTCGTGGTGGCCGTGGTCGGCATCTACGGGTTGATCAGCTACAACGTCGCCGGCCGCACCCATGAACTTGGCGTTCGTCTCGCACTCGGCGCGCGGCCGGCGACCGTGCTGCGCATGGTGGTCGGACAAGGTGTCCGTTCGACCGCGGTGGGCGTGGCGATCGGCGTCTTCCTGGCGTGGGCTGCTGCGCGATGGATCGAACCGCTGCTGTTTCGCCAGTCAGCAACCGATGTCGTCACGTACACCGTGGTTGCCGCGACGATGATCCTGGTCGCGATCGTGGCATGCCTGATTCCCGCGCGCCGCGCGGCGCGCGTGAACCCGACGGAGGCGCTGCGAGCGGAGTAAGGAACACGTCCCTGGACCTGGAGATGGAACAGGACGCCTGAGCGTGCACCCAGTTGCATACTCTGAGCCGTTTTCACTGCGCGATCGCAGCTCGTTGGTCGCGCGCCATTACCATCCGATCGTCCGCAGTCCCTGTTGCCACGGCAGGACGTCGACGCTCCCCATGCGCTTGGAATCCTTGCCCAGATACCAGACCATGGGTCGATGCCGCTTGCCGACATAGTCGGCGAACCGCCCCAATCCGCGCAAGTCGGACGCGGCCACTGTTCGTGACGCCTTGACTTCGATCGCAAACAGGTCCGTCCCGCGCTCGACGATAAAATCCACTTCCGCGCCATGCTCCGTGCGGAAGGTCGAAACGCGCACGTCGTCATCGAACGCGGCCGCACTGTGTACCAACTGTGTGTACACCAAGTGTTCGAACAAGCGACCGATGCGATCAGGTGACGCGAGGAAGTTGCCCAGCAACCCGTTGAGCACACCGACATCGAAAAAGTACACCTTGGGATGCTGGACAAGTCGACGGGTGGCGCTCTTCGCAAAGGCGTCAACGCGATGGACGAGCAGCGTATCGTCCATGACGTCGAGCCAGCGACCAGCCGACATCCGGCTGACCTGGGCGGCCGTCGCGATCTTGGCGAGATCGAGGTGCCCGCCTGCCCATTCCCCGATGACGGCGAGGAAGCGCGCAAAACCTTCGAGACTGCGCGTCAGGCTCTCGGCCTGTACCTCCTCACGCAGGTAGATCGCCGCGTAACTGCGCAGCGTCTTTTCACGGTCGCGCACCGACGCCTCGGTGAGAACCCCCGGGAGCGTGCCATGCATCAGCGCCGTACCGGTCGGGATGTCGTGGGCCATCTCGGCGCTCGTCAGTGGCCCCATGCGATACGCGTGCAGACGACCCGGCAGCAGGTTGGCCTCACCCCGACGGAGCTTGCGCGCGCTTGAGCCGGTGAGAAGAAATCGCAGGCCGTGCTTCGGGCGGTCGAGCAGCACCTGGATCGTATTGAGCAGACTCGGGCTTCGCTGGATCTCGTCAATGAAGATCGTGCGCGTGGTGTTGGCCCGCCCGCCCGCCGGCAGTGCGTCGATGCGCGATTCGAGTTCGAGCGGATTGCGCGCGAACTCAAGAAACGTGGCCTCGTGGGCGAGATTGATCTCGAGCGCGGGGTGCAGCGCGCGCATGAGTGTGGACTTGCCGACCTGTCGTGGGCCGAGCAGCAGGACGCTCTGGCGCGAGGCGGCAAGGCGGCTTTCCAATTGCCGAGTATACATGCGGTAAAAATACGCTGTATATTTACCGGATGCAAGCCGATCGTCGTTCCTCGGTCGGGTGCGCCGCGGGTTGCTGCAAGCGGAATAAGGCCAACAGCGGGGACAAAATGGTAACGCCCAAGCGGCCCGCGCGCGGCAATACTTCGCAGGTCTCCAACCGGAAAGCGCCCATGGGCCTCTTTCTCAACTTCGAACTGCGTCTCCCTGCGTCCGCATCAGACGATTCGGCGGTGGAGACCCTGCTCGCATTGCGCGCGTATGCGCTCACGCTGCCATTCGCGGACGTGTCGCCGTTCCTGTCCGAAACCGCTTCGGTCTCGAGCGGGACACAGGCTCAGCTCGAATCACTGAGGTTCTGGGCGTCGATCGTTGCGGAACCATTCGACGATGACGAACCACCGTTGTACGGCGATGAGGCCTCGGCTCAGGGGTTCTACGTCAACCCGGGCAAAGGCTGTGAGACGGCGTTCATCGGCTTGCTCCGCCGTTCCGATGCGAGTGGAAAGCACGGCGAGTGGTATTGGCGGAGCTTCTGCAAGACCCAGTACGCCTCCGTCGTGAGTGATGCCCACCTCATTACGTGCCACACGTCGCTGGTGCGGCTCATCGATTTCGCGGTCGAGCGTGGGATCGACGTCGTCGTCTACGATGAAACGCACTACTGGGACACGCGGGACGAGTCACGCCTGCTGCGCGAAGTACATGCGATGAACCGCATCGTGGCCAACTTCGCCGGGAAGTTGAGCGATGCCATGGGCGACCAACACAGTATTCAAGCGTCCATCTTCAGTCATCCCCGATTCGAGCATCTGGAGATGGAACGGGACGACTGAAGTGGACACTCCTGATTCCCTTCAGCGTCCCGCGGGCAACCGAAAGCCGACTTGCAACGTCGTCAGCGGCTCCCAGGACGTTCGCGTTGTCACGGGTCCGCCGGATGGCGGTATCAGGTCAAAAGAGAGACGAGTCCAGTTGATGGCGGCGGAGAATACCATGTAGCGAAAGAGCAGAAGCGATGCCTGGCCGCCCACGTGGGGCATGATGTGCCGGCTGTCATCCTCGGCACTTGCCACGAAGCCGCGACGTCCCGACACAATTCCGCTTGACACAACACCCTCGAGCTGTGCGAGACCCGTTCCGAGTCGCGCACCAACTCCCAGGCCGATACGCGTCGACCCCTCAACGCGGAGCCCGCCGATTGTGACGCCGACCGCCGGATCTGTCATGCAGGAAACCTCGCCCCCGCTCGGTCCCGAGAAATAGTCCACCGAAATCTGGGGGAACACCTGCCGACGCCCTTCCACGTCAAGACTGAACGCCATGCTGGGTTCACCGCAGTTGCTCGAGTAGGCATCGTCCGGTATCCCAACACCTGCTCTCGCCGACACGTGCGCCCCGAGGGACTGCGCCTGAAGAGACGCGGCCCAGAACACCAGCCCGCACAACGCTACGGAAACCGCATTGGCACAGCGACGCGCGCGCGCCAACCCTGCAGACACCGGAAGATCGCCTCGCGTCAGCAAGGTTGCAGCAGTCGCGAACGCCATCATCCCTCGTGCGAAGAAAAGTGAAGCAAAGCCAGAAGCCCGTAGTGTAACGCGCAGCAATCCCGCGAACACCGAGAAAGTATGCCGGGTCGCGGTTCAGCCTTCGTTCAGGGCCACGTTTGGCTGCACGTTGGCCGCACGGCGCGCGGGCAGCCACGATGCGATGATCGCGATCGCAAGGAACACGACTACCATGACCGCGAATGTCGTCGCGTCCGTCGGGCTCACGCCCACCAGCAGGTTGACCATGGTCCGCGTGAGCAGGAAGGCGCCGAACAGTCCTGCGCCGACGCCGAGCGCGCTCAACGTCATGCCCTGGCCAACGACCATCCTGAAAATACTGCGTGGCTCCGCGCCGAAGGCGAGCCGCACGCCGATCTCGTTCATGCGCTGACGCACGAGGCTCGACAGCACGCCGTACAAACCGATCGCGGCCAGCACGACGGCCAGCCCTGCGAACACCGAGATGAGGCCGAGCGCGAACCGGGTCGGCGCCATGGCGCGGTCCACGTTGGCCGTGAGCGGCTGCATGTTGGTGATCAGCAGCTGCGAATCCACGTCGCGCAGTGCCGCGCGCACGGATGCGGCAATGTCATCCGGGTTGCCGTCGGTGCGCACGAGCCAGGCGTTCCCGAAGTCGGCCTGGAAGTACAGCGACTCCTTCTCGTCCCCGAAGAGTGTCGTGTGCCGCAGGTGCTTCACCACGCCGACGATTCTGAACGGCACCGCGTCCGGCGTCTGGATGCGCGAAAGAATGGTCTTGCCCACCGCCGGTTCATTCCCGAACGCGAGCTTCGCGACCTGCTCGTCGATGATGACCGTCTGCGCGCCCGGCACTTCATCGCTCGCATCGAAGTCGCGCCCGTCGATGATGCGGGCCTTCATGAGACCGAAGTAGCCGGGCGGAATGAAGTGCACTTGCCCCTGACGGTACATCGATGGATCGGTGCGCGCTTCCTCGCGACCCCATCGCGCATTGGATGCACGCGTGTCGAGCGGCAACTGCGAAACCATCGAGACGGCCTTGACGCCGGGAACCGCCGCGAGGCGTTGCTTGATGGTGGCGACCTTCGCGGTGAACTCCTCGTTCGATCGCGCGCGCAGGTTGCCGACATTGAACGTGAGCACGCCCTTGGGATCGAATCCCGGATCGACCTGGTTCAAGGCGATGGCACTCCGGACCATCAGGCCGCATCCCACCAGCAACACGAACGACAATGCAACTTCCGTGATCACGATGCCGCGGCGCAGCATCGTGCCATGGTTGCCGACAACGCCGCGGCCTCCGGCGCGCAGGACGCTCGTGAGATCCGGACGTGACGCGCGAATGGCCGGCACCAGGCCAAACACCACGGCAGAGAGCAGGCAGGCGAGCATCGTGAAACCCAGGACCCACGGATCAATGGACACGCCTTCCATACGCGGCAGGTCCGCAGGCGCCATCGAGAGCAGCACCTTGATGCCGGCCCATGCGAGGCCGAGTCCGAGAAGACCGCCGACCGTTGAAAGCACCAGCGACTCGGCGAGAAGCTGTCGGGTAATCGCCCAATGCGAACCGCCGATCGCCGCGCGCACCGCCATCTCGCGTTCGCGGATGGAGACGCGCACGAGCAGCAGGCTGGCCACGTTCGCGCACGCGATGAGCAGCACGAAGACGACCGCGCCCATCAAGGCGCGGATCGTTGGCTTCACCGACGCGACGACGTTGGCCTTCATGGCTTCGGCGCGGAAATGCAAATCCACGGTCTTCTTGAGCGGGAAGCGTTCCCTGAGGCCGCTGGAAATGTTCTCCATCTGCGCGCTGGCGGCCTCGATGGAGACGCCCGGCTTCATGCGCCCGATGGGAAACCAGCCGACATTGTTGCGCGCGAGGTCCGCCGCGTAGTTGATGCGCGCCGCGACCCACACATCAGGCAGGCGCTCGACTCCGGCCTTCGGCGGAAACACGAGCTCCACACCGGGTGGCAGGATCCCCACCACTTCCATGGGCTGACCGAAGACCTCGATGCTCTTGCCAATCAGGCTTGGGTCTGCACCGTACTGCCGAACCCAGAACTCGTTGCTGAGAACGCCGATGTTCGGCAGCCGCACGGGCGGGGGGCCGTCTGGCAATGCTTGTCCGGGAGGAAGCTGCGGCTGGGGCGGCTGTGGCGCTCCGTCGCCAGGGAGAAAGCTGCGGCCGCGGTGCATGGTGACGCCGAGTACGTCGAAGATGTTCGGCGTTACTTGCGCGAACTTGATCGGTTGCGGCGGGGAGCCCTCCACGGTGACGGCGGCTTGTCCCGTGTTGATGGCACCGATCGCCTCGAACTGCGTGCCCTGGTCCATCACGTCTTTCAGGTCGCCCGGCGCAAAGCTCCAGTCGTACACGTTGCGCTGCCGGAGCTCTCCCCAGATGATCGCCAGCCGCTCGCTGTCCCTGTACGGAAGGGGCCGCAGGAGCACGGCATTGGTGACGCTGAAGATGGCGGTGGTGGCACCGATGCCGAGTGCGAGCGTGACGATCGCCGTGATCGAGAAGGCCGGGTTGTTGCGCAAGGTGCGCACAGCGAACGAGAGGTCGCGGCCGAACATTGCCATCGCTGACTCCAAGGGTGTGGACTGCGTGACGCGGCGATTCAAGATATGACACCACGAACCTGCCTGCCGTTGACGTCCGCTGGGACCCTGTTGTCGCGACAACCGGAGGTTACGCTGCAGCGTTGGCCATCGCCTTAGCGCATCATCTCACGCGCGCACGCTATCGCCGACCCAGACGGGTGAACGACCACGCCTGTCCGGAGAAGTTGCCGGTGGCGGCAAGCCCGGCGATCGTGCCGGCCCCCGGCTGATCGAGGGCGAACGCCGGGTTCCCCGCATGCAGCCAGTAAAACGCCAATCCGAAGTACGACGCGCTATACCACTCTTCACCACCGAAGCGGTCCGGTCCGGCCGGGTTCATCTGGCAGGACCCTCCGGGAGTGGCTCCTTCGAGGTTGCGCGCGTCGCCGTAGAACTGGTTGCGCAGCCGGACCCTGCTCGTTGCGGACGGAAACCGCGTGTCGAGACCGGGCTGCGACGCCTCGTACGGCTCGACGTACCAGCGCTGCCGGGGATCGTCGACGTTGGTTGGTGACATCACGCATTGAATCGTGCCGACGGCGGTGGACAGCGAACGGCCCATCGCATCGGCAAAGACACTCGTGAGGCGGTAGTAGTACCGCTTGTCCATCTGCACCGTGGTGTACGTGAATGCGCCGGGATTGCGCAGCGCCTTTCCGTAGATGTCCTTCAGGGCGTTCGTGTAGAAGAACTCGTACCGTCGGTTCTCCGTGAGCCGGGCCGGAAACGTGAGGACGTTCTGCTGCACGGTGATAGCGCCGAACGGATCGATGAGTGTGGCACTCCCGACGATCCGGAGCCCGACGTGCTGATTGCCGAGCCCTGTGCCCGAGACGTCGTTCGAGAAGGCGAGGGTGTGCGTGGTCTCGACGCTCAGCGGCCCGCTGTCGGAGGGCGTCCGCGCCACGAGCACGAATTCCGGCACGACGCCCTGCGTGATGAGACCGGCCACGCCCTGCGGATTCTCGACAGGCACGGCCCGCACCACGGACTCGCTGATCCCTCGCGGGCAGATGTCGTCGAAGCAATGCCAGGCGCTCACGAGCACCTGTCCGTTCGTCGAAGATGCGGGCGCCGCGTGCGCGCACTCCTTCTCGATGCCAGTCGCCGGGTCGCGACCGAACGCGTCGTTGGTGCATGGTACGGATCCGGTGACCGTCCGGTACGTGAACTGGTCGCTGGCACCATAGCGAACGAGCCGCATGCCGGTGAAGGCGCAGGTCTGCCCTTCGACGGCGCACGTCGTCCACGCGCCACTCGGCGGAAGGCCGAGGCGACCGGTGGTGTCCATGAACACCACCGCGCGGTTGAGCAGCACGTTGCCCTGTGCGTCGCGCAAGGTTGCGCGGATCAACCCCGACTCGCCGTGCGCGAGTACCGTGGAGTCACGCGTGAGGATGACGGCCGCCACCGGAATGGGCGTCGCCGAGAAGGCGGCTGATGCGCTCCGTCCTTCACAGGTGACGGTGATCGTGACCGGCGTGGTGCTGGCCAATGCGGAAAGCACGGTGAGCGTGCTGGTCATTCCGGGACTCGTCACCGTCGCGGCCTGCGTTGCCGACGACGTCCAGGTGCACACGCGATCGGTGAGTGGCGTGCCGCTCCCATCGAGAGGCACGACGGTCAGTGTCCGTGTGCTACCTCCCACGATATTCGGGATCGAGAAGGGCTGGATCGAGGCAACAGGAACGAACGCCGGCGTCACCGTCAGTGTTGCGGTCTGCGCGGCCGCTCCGGAGGTGGCGGAAATCAGCGTGGTTCCAGGCCCGATGGCGGTGACAAGGCCGGCTTGCGAAATGCTTGCGACGCTGGCGTTCGAGGACGCGAATGCAATCGTCGCTTCGGGCAAGGCGCCACCGGCCGCATCGCGGGCCACCGCTGTTGCCTGTGTCTGTTGACCGACCACGAGACTGCTGGACGCGAGCGTGAGCGCGATCGTGCTGACTGGCCGTGCCGTCACGTTCACAATCGAAGACGCAGAAACGGTCGACGTCGTGAGGTTGCCCGACGTGGGATGCGATCCGGTCGCGATGATCGTCGCCGTACCCGGACTGATCGCCGTCACCAAGCCTGTCGACGACACGGTTGCGACCGAGGTCGCCGACGACGCAAAGCTGATGGTGCCCTGTCCGCTGGAGGCACCGGGGCCCGCGAGAGACGCCTGCAGCTGTCCGGTCTGCGTGACCTGGAGCGTCAGGGACGGAGGATTGAGGGCAATTCCGGTGAGCGCGGCCTGCGACCTCGGCCGCACGATCCCGTCCCCGCCGCCGCCGCAGGCGATGGCGAACACAAGCAGAAGCGTGAGGGGCTGTCCAAAGGACCAGCAAGGGCGAGCCGTGGAGCGCGAGACAGGCATTGCGGTTGTTGTCGAGAGCGCGCGGTGGGATGGCGGGCGCGAAATTCGAGCCAGACGATCTCGACGTTGTAGCCTGAGTCCGATCTCCACAAGCGGGCGCAACCGCGGCTATATTCCCGTCAACGGCACGTCCTGCCATCCCGGAGAGCCAGTGCGACGAATGATCTCGATCGGTCCCTGCATCGCCACGGCGGTGACCCTCCTGTCGGCCGTGTCGGCGCTGGGTGCGCAGACGTCGGCGGACGTGCCGCCGAACACGTCCGCCTGGCTTGGCGCGCCGGATCCGGCAAACGCCACATGGATCGACCGGTATGCGAGCACGCTTGGTGTGGTGCGGGGGAGCGACAGGCGTTCGACGCCGGAGCCGCGAACGGCATCGTACAGCGTGCGCGCGCCGATCGTCGTGGCGAGAATGCGCGTCGCACCTCCGGCCATGCCACCGCAAACCGAATGCCCGATGCCGGTGGCACGGGCTGACAGCAGTCGTGAGTTCGAGATGCCGAGTCTTGCGCCGAAGGATAGCGCTTCATCGAGTCGCTGGGAGGCCAGCGGCAGGATCATCGGCTGCACGAATCCGTTGAATCGTTAGTCGTCGCATCGCCGTGGCAGCGGGACTCGATCGACATTCGCCGCCGTCCTGTGATGCAGGTCGCAGCGGACGCCGCTGGAGTCACTACCATGGGAAGGTTTTCCCCAACTGGAGATCATCATGGCCCTTTGGAAGGAACAGCCGAACACACGCAAGGATGGAACCGATCCGCAGCCGGTCGACGTCGCGGCGCGTCCCGAGGTGCCGGTGGCACTGAGTGACCATACGCCGCCCGTTGAAGCACCGCGACCGACGAAGCGTCAGGAGGGCTCGGAATCGGTGATCGGTGCGGACCTCTCGATCGAAGGATCCATCACGGGTGTCGGGAGTGTGCGGCTTGCGGGCCGGTTCACGGGCGATGTCACCGTGGATGGTGCGGTCACGATCGAGTCCGGCGCGAAGCTTGCCGGGAGCGTGCGCGCGTCGACGGTTGCCATTGCCGGCGAGTTGGAAGGCAACGTGGTGAAGGCGTCACGCGTGGACGTGCATGCGTCCGGCCTGATCGTGGGCGACCTCAAGGCCGACACGCTGACGCTGGCCGCGGGATCGCGTGTGCGCGGTCACATCGAGTGCGGGTGGGCGGAGGCGTCGCCCTCGGGCGCGGGCGTGCGCGCCGGTGCGCCGGCAGCGGCGAGGTTCACAACGGCTGGCAGCGCCTCGAATGGTGCGGAGCACGTCGGAGGCACATGAGCGTAGGGCGCACGGTTGCACCTGGCGCCACGCGCACGTGTCCGCATTGTCGCACCACGGTCCTCGAGCGCGCGGTCCGTTGCCCGCAGTGCCAGAAACACCTGCGGTTCGATCCTGACGCGGCCAATCCGGCGACGCCATTGGCGTCGCCGTTTCGGGTGGAAGGCACCATTCGGGCGCCGCAGGGCGACACCTGGGAGTACAATCTCCTGGTGGTGATTCGTGATGCCAAAGGCGAGGAAGTTTCGCGTCACCTGGTGGAGGTCGGTGCGATGCCGCCAGGGGATGCGCGCACGTTTGCGCTGACGGTCGAGGTCGCAGCACTGCGCGGTCGCCGATAGGCGGCCGCGAACACGCGCCGGCCGCATACTGGCCTCGGTGTGATCTCGGGGGTTACTTCCCGGTATCCCCGCGCGCGAGGTGCACTTCACCATGTCACGACAAACCGAGTCCCAGCCGGCCATGGTGGCCGTCCGCCCGTCGGACGACGAACTCGACATGTTCGGCATCACGCATACGGGCCTGCAGCGCAAGGAGAACCAGGATCATTTCCTGCTCGCCACCGTGCATCCGCAGATCGTCATTCACGGGTCGAGCCTCGATGGCGCCAGCGCGCTTCCGCTGCGAGGCAGTCGTCTGGGGACCATCATGCTCGTGGCGGATGGTGTCGGTGGTTCGAGCGACGGTGGGGCGGCGGCGCAGGTCGCGACGGAAAGCGTGATGCAGTACGTGTCCTCGAGCCTGAACTGTTACCACGAGATCGGCGCCGGGCAGAATCCGGAGTTTCTCACGGCGCTGCGCGAAGCCGCGTTGCGCGCGCATGATGCCGTGCGGGCCGAAGCCGCGACGCGCCCCGGCAAGGCGAACCTCGCCACCACACTGACGCTCGGCATCGCGGTGTGGCCCTGGCTCTACGTCGTGCAGGTCGGGGACAGTCGCGCGTATATCTACACGAAGGGATGCCTGGGGCAGGTCACGCGCGACCAGACCATGGCGCAAGCGTTGCTCGACATGGGCGCCATCAAGCCCGAGGACGCCAACAACTCGCCACTCAAGCATGTGCTGAGCAGCGCGATCGGCGCCGAGGATGCGACACCGGTCGTGACGCGCGTCGACGTGACGGAGCGCGGGTGCGTCCTGCTGTTTTGCACCGACGGCCTGACCAAGCACGTCTCGGACGACGAGCTCGCCGCCCTGTGTGGTCGGGCGATGCCGGCCGAGCAACTGGCTCGCACGCTGCTGGGCATGGCCCTGGAACGCGGCGGTTCCGACAATATCACGATCATCGTTGCGCGTGCACCGATGAAGGTACGGGCAGCGGCGGCCACGTAGCGCGAGGTCAGAGCCCGCCGGACTGGCGAACCAGCACGGTGCGAATGTGTCCGTGGTGCGACTCGAAGAGCGGCAGCTGCAGTTCGTCGGCGAAAACGGACTCGAAGTCGATGGCCGTGAATGCCCGCGCCAGTCGTGTCGCATAGATACGCCGGAGCAACCGCGCATAGTACTCGACGTCGTAGTCCCGCGGATCATCGGCGTCACTCACCAGCGATTCGCCGCCGAACTCGGGCACCACGCCACCGACACCACCGTGCCGCCGGTACACACGAACCCGTTCACCGACGCTCCATGTCGGGTGTCCGCCGGCGAGAATGGCTTCATACGTGAATTCACGCCGCGTCGCGCGTACCTGCGCATATCGCGCGGGCGACTTGGTGAGCCGGACGCGTGACGACACTGCGAACGTCGGCAGTTCCCGCCTTCGGAGCGCGGCAAGCGTGGACAGATAGACGTCGCGCACGCCGGCCACGTCGTCGTTCAGCAGCCGGGTGATGGCCCGCCGCAGGAACTGCTCGCCAAACGGC
Organism: uncultured Gemmatimonas sp.; assembly: GCA_964588045.1. Lineage (GTDB taxonomy): Bacteria > Gemmatimonadota > Gemmatimonadetes > Gemmatimonadales > Gemmatimonadaceae > Gemmatimonas. The sequence continues at coordinate 20,189 of CAZPON010000001.1, read as the reverse complement.
TCGGCGCGACTGGAGCGGAAGGCGACGCCGCGCAGCACCAACGACCCGTCGTACGAAAGGAGCGCGTAGTTCTTCGGTTCGTGCGACAACATGGCGGCGTAGCGTCCCTCGAACTCGAGTTGTACGAGCGCCGGAAGGAGGTTCGCCACCTCGGTCACCACGCGCTGTTCGTCCGCCTCGCTCCATCCGTCGGGGACCGCGAAGTACACGCCATCGGTATCGGCCTCGAGCAGCGTCACGCCACGCGCGGCCAGTTCGCCGCACATCAACGCGAGCGTTTCGCGTCCCCGACGGGTGACCTCGTTGGCCGCATGCACGTCGGCAAAGCGTGTGAGGCCGCCACCCGCCGCGAGATATCCGTAGGCGGAGTTGATGACCAGCTTCATCGCGGCCGACATGGCTTCGTGCGTGGTGCGCTCGGTCGAGTGTGCCGGCGCCGCCCGTGCGCTGGCCTTGGCGACCAGGCGCTGCTCGACAAGGCGGTCGACGAGGGAAATGAACGCGCCCAGATGATCGCGGTCCGGTCCGATGCGGAACGCGCGCATGAGGGACGGATACAGGCTGGCGACATCCGCCTTCACCACGCGATGCGCGACACCGGTGGCAAACACGTGCAGCGCGGCGCCGCTGTGGGGTGTGCCGTCACCGTCCTGATGCGCCGGCAGCGCGTGACCGGCTCGCAGGTATGCACGTACGAGGAGCGGGTCGATCACACCCGTGGCCGCACCGGCGTCGGCGAGCCGCTCGTATCGACGCGGTGCCATGCGGGCCAACGCAAATGCGGCGCCGCCCAGCAACTCGGCCAGCGCGGCCACTTCCTCGACGTCGGCCGCGGCATAGCGCCGGACGCGCGCGGGATCGGTGCGATACACGACGTGAATCTGGTCGCCACGAATCATCTCGCGATCGGCGCTGGCAATGCCCAGGTGCTTCGCCACGGCCTTCAACCCATGACCCGGCAGGTCGCGCGCCGAGAAGTCATAGCGGCGCACGGCATCGAGCGTGTCGATGAGTTCGCGCCCCGGCGCCACAAAGCGCACACGCCGCGCGGCATCGGCGCGACTGCGGGTGCCGCGTCGGGCACCACGCGTGCGGAGGCCGGTGTCGCCGAGCCGGCCCAGGTTCAGCGTCACGCCATGCAGGCGCGCGCGCGTCTCGAGAAACGGCAGGTCGAATCCGTGCAGGTTGTGATTCTCGATGACATCCGGATCGCACGCCTGCACCTTCGCCACGAGTTGCGCCAGCAGATCGGCTTCGGCCTTCGCACTGTTGTCGCGGGCCTCGAGCGTTTCGACCACGCCCGATGGATCGCGCACGGCGATCATGAACACGCGATGACGCTCCGCGTTCAGTCCCGTGGTTTCGATGTCGACCTGCATGCGACGCAACTGCGCAAAGGCGAGGTCGCGGAAGTACGTGCGACCCGTTGCCACCAGGTACTGCTCCTCGGGCGGTATCACGTGCAGGCTGGATGGCGGCAGGTCGCGCAGGTGCCGAATGCGATGCCCGACCCGATGCGACGCGCCCCCGAGGATCGCCGTGGTCAAGGTCGTCCAGTCATTGGCGGACACCAGGAATCGCAGCGCGCCGGGACCGTCCAGCTCGCGATACGTGATGCCGGATGCCGTGTCCGCCGTCGTGTCATCGACGCGCTGCAGGTCGCCACCCAGGTGCTGGAGGTCGGTGAGTGCATCGAGCAACAGCCATGGCCGGAAACGCGCCACTTCGCGCACCAGCGCGCCAGTCTCGGCGCTTCGACGCCAGATCGTGGCGTGTCCGTCCGCTTCCGCCCAGACGGAGACGATCCCGGGTGTGGGATCCCATCCCCACAGCCATTCATCTTCGATGGTCACGACGGGAACATATCGGGTTGTCGCGCGGCCGCGTTATGATCTTCGATGCGAATCTCTCGCGAGCAACAGGTGATCTTCAACAAACGGCAGTGGAGTGGTGACGATGGCCGAGACAGAGTGGTGGCAACGCGGACCGGTGGACGGCGTGCCGGCGGTCTTGCAGCCCGTGGCGCACATCCTGTTGCAGGTTCGCGAAAGCGTGCACGAGATGGTGCCGGGCCTCACCGAAGCCCAGTGGAACGCGCGACCGGCCGACGTGGCCTCGGCGGCGTTCCACGTGCGGCACATCACGGGGGTCATCGACCGGCTGTTTGCCTATGCGCGTGGTGATGCGCTGACCGACGCGCAGCGGGCCGCGCTGAAGCGAGAACGCGAGCCGGTCATGGTGCTCAATGAGGTGCCGGCGGTGCTGGCCGAGCTCGACGCCCGCGTCGAGGCGGCGGTGGCAGAACTGACGACGATCGACACCAGCACGCTGGGCGACTTCCGCGGTATCGGGCGCGCGCAATTGCCGTCGACCGTGATTGGATGCCTGGTGCACGGGGCGGAGCATGCCATGCGGCATGTCGGGCAACTGTCGGTCACGGTCCGGGTCGTGAAGGGCTGACCCTCGGACAACCCTTCGGAAGTGCGCGTTGTCCAAGGGCTGGGGCATCAGCCCCACCCTTCCTTTCCCCACGACATGCTCACGGGATGACGGACCTCAAAAGCGCCCTCCGTTCGCTGCGCGCGACTCCGCTGGTGTCGCTCGTGGCGATTCTTTCGCTCGCCCTCGGGATTGGCGCCAACACCGCGATCTTCTCGATCGTCGATGCACTGATCCTGCGTTCGCTGCCCGTGGCGCATGCTGAACGACTCGTGGTGGTGCGGGAGGGAGAGCGGCGCGGCTCGTGGACGAATCCCATCTGGGAATCGATCCGCGCCCGACCGACGCTCTTCGATGGTGCGTTTGCCGCCGGCCGCATGCGCTTCAACGCCGCCAAGGGGGGCGAGGTCGATCCGGTGGAAGGCATGTTCGCCAGCGGCGACTACTTCAACGTGCTCGGCGTCAGCCCGGCGGTTGGGCGGATGTTCACCGTTGCCGACGATGCGCGCGGCGGTGGCCCGGACGGTCCGGTGGCCGTCATCAGCCACAAGTTCTGGCAGGCGCGATACGGCGGGCAACCCGATGTGCTCGGCAAGACCGTTACGCTCGATCGGGTGAACTACACGATCATCGGCGTCGCGCCGAGGTCCTTCTTTGGCCATGAAGTCGGTCGCAGCGTGGACGTGATCGTGCCGCTGGGCACCGAGCCGCTGGTGCGCGGCGCCGAAAGCGCACTCGACCAGCGGTCGTACTGGTGGATGAATATTTTTGCGCGACTCAAGCCGGGCCAGTCGGCGGAGCAGGCCACGGCTGCCCTGCGTGCCGCGCAGCCGGGCATTCGCGACGAGACAATTCCGCCGGGCTACCGTCCGCAGGATGCCGAGCGATACCTGACCGGACCGCTTTCGATGATCCCAGCATCGGCGGGAACGTCGGGCCTGCGCACCCGCTACGAGCGTCCGCTGTTCGCGCTCACGGCCGTGGTGGCGTTCACGCTGCTCATCGCGTGCGGCAACATCGCCAACCTCATGCTGGCTCGCACTACGGCGCGACGACACGAGTTCGCGGTGCGCACCGCATTGGGCGCTTCGCGGTGGCGACTGGCGCGGCAGTTGTTCGGGGAAAACCTGGTGCTTTCGGGCATCGGCGCGGCCCTTGGCGTGTTGTTCGCATGGTGGGGAAGCCGGCTGATCGTGGCGCAGATTGCCACGACCACGAACCGGGTGTTTCTCGATGTCGGCATCGACTGGCGCATGCTGGGGTTCACGTCGCTCATCGCCATCGTGACCACGCTGCTGTTCGGCATCGCCCCCACGCTGCTGGCATCGCGCGTGCCGCCGATGGAAGCGATGAAGGAGCAAGGGCGCGGCAACTCCGCGGGTCGGCGCCTGGGTCTGGCCGGATCGCTGGTGCTGGCGCAGGTGTCGCTGTCATTGCTGCTGCTTGTGGCGGCCGGGCTCTTCATGCGCACGTTCGTGTCGCTGGCGCAGGTGGAACTGGGCTTCGTGCCGGAGCGTGCGCTGGTGGTCACGGTCGGTTCGCAGCGCACCGGACTGGATTCCGCCGCCCGCATGTCGCTGTACGAGCGCGTGCGCGACGCCGTGACCGCCGTGCCGGGGGTGACCGATGCGGCGATCAGCGCCATCACGCCGTCCACCGGCATGGTCTGGAACAACAACTTCGAGTTCCCGGGGCGCCCGGAACTTCCGGAGGCGCAGCGGATCATCAACTTGAACTTCATCACGCCAGGATGGTTCAAGACGATGGGGACGCGGATCGTCGCCGGACGCGACTTCGACGCGCGTGATCGGATTGGCAGCACGCGCGTGGCGGTGGTGAACCGACAATTCGCCGTGAAGTACCTCGACGGCGAGAATCCCATCGGCAAGATCGTGCGACAGCCCGCATCGCGCCGGGAGCCGGCACAGGACATCGAGATCATCGGTGAAGTCGCCGACGCGGTGTATAACGAACTGCGCGAGCCGCTCAGCCCCACGATGTATCAACCGATGGCGCAGCTCGATGCGGGGCCGCCGTCGGGCGTCTACCTCACGGTCCGCTCGCCGGCCGCGCAGCAGGCGTCACTCGCGCGGAGCCTCACAGCGGCCGTGACGGGGGTGAATGCCGACCTCACGGTGAGCTTTCGGACGCTCGACGATGTCGTCGACGCCGCGCTTTCGCAGGAACGACTGATTGCGATGCTGTCCGGCTTTTTTGGCGTGCTCGCGCTGCTACTGGCGGCGCTGGGGCTCTACGGCGTGACCTCGTACTCGGTGATACGCCGCCGCGCCGAGCTGGGGATTCGCATGGCGCTTGGTGCGACACCGCGCACGGTGGTGCGCATGGTGCTCGCGCGGGTGGGCGCGCTGGTGCTGGGCGGCATCGTCATCGGCGCGTTGGCGAGCTGGTGGGCGTCACGGTTCGTTTCGACGCTGCTGTTCGGGCTGGCCCCAACCGATCCGGTGACGATTGGCGCTGCGATGCTGCTGCTGGCGTCGGTGGCAGCGGTGTCGGGATGGTTGCCGGCGCGCCGCGCGGCAGCGATCGATCCGATGGAGGTGTTGCGGGAGGGGTAGTGTCAGGGGCTGCCTGCTTGACCAGGGGCGATTCCGGCGGGATAATCGAGTGCTGCACCTCGCGGCAGCGTTGTGTCGGCCTGCTTTCCCGCAAGCACTACCAACCGGATCCCGCCATGCCTCATCGAACGCGAAGGTTCCCGCCGTTCGCCCTCGTCGCGTTGCTGTGCTCGCCTGTCATGACGCCGCTCGCGGCGCAGGGCGGAGGCGCCGCATCGACGTCCGCGACCCCGATGATCAACCAGTCGACCGACCCGTTGCTCAGGAGTTTCCGGCTCCGCAGCATCGGACCGGCGAGCATGGGTGGACGCATCCATGACATCGAAGTCTCGGAGAGCAACCCGTCCATCATCTATCTCGGCTATGCCACCGGCGGCATCTGGAAGTCCGAGAACAACGGCACGACGTTCACGCCGGTCTTCGACACGTACGAAGTGGCGTCATTCGGTGACCTGGCGATTCACCCCACGAATCCGAACATCGTCTACGCCGGCTCCGGCGAGGCGAACAACCGCCAGACGTCGTCGTTCGGCGGCGGCATGTACAAGACCACGGACGGTGGCAAGACGTGGCAGTTGCAGGGCCTTCGCGAAACACAGACGATTGCGCGTGTCGTCATCGATCCGAAGAATCCGGAGACGGTGTACGCAGCCGTCCTCGGTCCGCTGTTCGGCCCGAGCGAAGAGCGCGGCATCTACAAGACCACCAATGGCGGTGGGACGTGGACGAAGATCAAGTACATCGACGAGAACACCGGATTCACCGACATCGCCATCGACCGGTCGAATCCGAACGTACTGTACGCGGCCAGCTATCAGCGGCGGCGCACACACTGCTGCTTCAACGGCGGTGGTCCGGGCAGCGGCATCTGGAAGACGACGAACGGCGGTGGTACGTGGACGCGGATGACCGGCAACGGCCTGCCGGCCGGCACGTACGGTCGCATCGCGCTCGATGTCTCGCGCTCGAATCCGAGCGTGGTCTACGTGCAGATCGAAACGGGACCGGTTGGCCAGGCCGAAGGTGACGAGCCCGCGCGCGGTGGCGGCGGCGGTGGCGGCGGCTTCGACTGGTGCAACAACGGCGGACCTGGCGGCGGGTTCGCTGCCGGACGCGGCGGTGGTGGTGGTCGTGGTGGCGCGCCCGGGCAGCCGCAGACGGCACCGGCGCTCAATCCGGCCGCCAGCGGCATCTATCGCTCGGACAACGCCGGCGGCGCGTGGCGCATCGTCAGCAACTGCAATGCGCGCCCCATGTACTTCAGCCAGATCCGCGTCGATCCGCAGAATCCGAACGCGGTGTACGTGGCCGGCCTGCCGATCGCGAAGTCGCTGGACGGTGGCAAGACGTTCGTCACGCTGAACGCGGCGGGCGGCCATGGCACGGCGGGTCACGTCGATGTGCACGCCATCTGGATCGATCCGAAAGACCCGAATCACATCCTGAACGGCAATGACGGCGGCCTCGATATCAGCTACGACCAGGGCCGCAACTGGGTCTCGGTGAAGACGATGGCGACATCGCTCCACTACGATGTGTCGGCCGACATGCGCCGGCCGTACTGGGTGTGCAGCGGCTTGCAGGACAACGGCAGTTGGTGTGGTCCGAGTTCGCGTCGCCACAACAACGGCATCCTGAACTCCGACTGGTTCAACATCGGCGGCGGCGATGGCTTCTTCACCGGCCAGGATCCCGTCGACTTCAACATCGTGTACGCCGAGTCGCAGAACGGCAACACGAACCGGCTGGACCTGCGCACCGGCCGTGGCGGAAGCATCCGTCCCGCGGCGCCGCCTCCGCCTCCGCCGGTCGATGTGCCCGCTGCGGCAGGAGCGCCTGGCGGTGGACGCGGCGGCGGTGGCGGCGGTGGCGGCCGCGGCGGAAATCCCAACGTGGTGAACGCCGCGCCGGGTGATCAGTACCGCTACAACTGGAACACGCCGTTCCAGCTCTCGTCGCACAACTCGAACGTCCTGTGGCTCGGCGGCAACCGCTTGTTCCGCTCCTATGACCGTGGCGAGACGTGGATCGCGGGCGCCGATGTCACGAAGCAGTTCGACCGCAACACCGTCGACATCATGGGCGCGAAGGGCAGTGAGCGCATGCTGTCCAAGAACGACGGCCTGACGCAGTACAGCACGATCATCGCGCTGTCGGAGTCTCCGATCAAGCCGGGCCTCGTGTGGGTCGGCACCGACGACGGCAGCCTGCAGGTCACCCGTGATAACATGGCGACCTTCACGGATGTCGGAAAAAATCTCCCCGGGTTGCCGCCCGGGAATTTCCACTGGGTGTCGCGCGTCGTGGCCTCGCAATTCGACACGGCGACGGCGTACGTGGCGGTGGACGGACATCGCAGCAACGACCTCAAGCCGTACCTCTACGTCACGAAGGATTTCGGTCGCACGTTCACGTCCATCACGAGCGGGTTGCCGTCGTACGGCAACGTGCAGGTCGTCACGGAAGACCCGAAGAACCGCAACCTGTTGTTCGTCGGCACGGAGTTCGGCGTGTACGTCTCGACCAACGCCGGCGGCAGTTGGCAGAAGTTCATGAACAACTTCCCGACGGTGCGGACGGACGACATCATGGTGCATCCGCGCGATGGTGACCTGATCGTCGGGACCCACGGACGCGGCATCTGGATTGCCGACGACATCACGCCGCTGCAGCAATTGACGCCGGCCGTGCTGTCGGCGGACGCCACGCTGTTCGACCCGCGTCCGGCGGTCGCGTGGCTCAACGACCGCAAGCTCGGCCAGCAAGTCACCGGACAGCAGGTCTTCCGCGGTGAGAACGCACCGCGTGGCGCGTTCATCAGCTACCATTTGCGCGCCGCGGCCGGTGGCGACGTGAAGATCACCATTTCCGACGTCACGGGACGGGTGATCGCCAACCTCACTGGCACGAAGGACGCCGGCATCAACCGCGTGCTGTGGAATCTTGCGCCCGATCAACCGGCAGGCGCGGTGGGTGGTGGCGGGCGTGGCGGCGGTGGCGGTGCGCCGAGCGTTCCGCCGGGCGTCTACAAGGTGACGTTGCTGGTGAACGGCGTCAGTCTGGTGAAGACGATCGAGGTGCTGGAAGACAGATGGATGGAGGAGCGCTGAGGACGTCGTTGGGACTGCGCACCTATTCGCCGTACATCTCGGTAAGGAGACGCCGCAATTTGGCGGCGTCCCCTGCCGAGAGTGCGCCGAGTTTGTCGCCGAGGCGCGACTTGCTGATGGTCCTGATCTGATCGGCCGCGATTTCGGCGCGCTTGCGTGCGACACGCACCGCCAGTCGCGAGCGCCACGTCGGATGCAAGTGCGACGTGAGTGGGCAGACTGTCACTGTCTGCAACCGCAGGTTGAGCGCGTCGAGGCTGACGATGACAACAGGTCGGCGCTTGGCCATCTCGGCGCCTGTGGTCGGATCGAGATTCGCCCAACGAATCTCGTAGCGCTTCACGTTGGTGGCCGTCGCGCCTTGGGCGTCCTGGCGACATACTCCGCCGGGTGTTCAGCCACCCGTTTCGGAGCCCGCTCTTCCCAATCGAGCTGCTCCAGGCCATCGCTGAGCGTCACATCCCAATCACTCCAGTCTTCGCTCTCGAGCGCCATGGCGAGGGCGGTGTCCTCCCACGACAACTTGGGGCCCGGTGCGCGGATCGGGCGAAGGAGAATACCCTCCTCGCGTTCTTCCATGATGACGCGGTCGCCGATGTGGAAACGCTTGAGCGTCACGGCGGGAATACGCACGCCACGGGAATTGCCAATACGGGCGACAGTCAAGTGAATCGGAGTCATGTAATAACAGTAATGACATTGCTGGCAGCGTCAACCCAGCTGCCGCGCCACCTCAAGCAGCATCTCGTCGTTGCCGCGGGCGGCGATCAGTGACAATCCCAGCGGGCATCCGTGCAGTGACGCCAATGGCAGGCTGACCTGCGGCAGTCCGCCGAGCCCGGCGATGCACAACAGGCCCAGGGCGCGTTCGCGAAAGGCGACGGTGGTATCGGGCGGTGACTGCAGCAGCGGCGCGATGTCGGGCATGGTCGGCAACATCAACACGGCGTTGTGTGCCAGCAGCGCATCGAGCCGCGATCGAATGTCGTCGCGCACGACGCGCATGCGGGCGACCTGAACCGGATCACTCTTCGCGACGGCCTCGAAGCGCGGCTTGATCTGCGGACCGAACAACGGATTGGCGCGTCGCACCCACGCGCCGTGCGTCTCGTGAATCTCACTGAACTGCAGTACGCGAAAGACATCGAACCACGCGGACAGGCCTTCAGTGCTGACGGTGACAGGATCCGCCCGGCCCAGGAGTGCGCTGACGCGCTGTACCGCGGGTTCGAGCGCGGCAGCGGCGTCGGGCATCGCGAACGCGAAGGCGTCTGGTGCGAGCAGAAGTTGCCCGGGGCGGGGCGTCGCGCGGTCCGTGTCACCAAACAGCACGCGGCCAACCTGTGCGAGCAGCGACGCATCGCGCGTGAACCAGCCGCAGGTGTCGAAGCCCGGTGCCAGCGGACATACGCCATCGAGCGCGATGCGACCGTGGGTGGGACGAATGCCGTAGATGCCGCAGAAACTGGCCGGCGCGCGCACCGAGCCGCCGGTGTCGCTGCCGATGGCGAAATCGACGAGTCCTCCGGCCACCGCCGCCGCCGAGCCACTGGAGGAGCCACCGGGAATACGACCGGGTGCAGCGGGGTTCACGGGCGTGCCGTAGTGCGCGTTTTCGCCGGTGAGACTGAACGCCATTTCCTCCGTGTGCGTCTTGCCGAGCAAGTTGGCGCCGGCATCGAGCAGCTTGGTGGCCACCGAGGCCGTCGCGCGAGCGACATCGTGCGTCGCGAGCCAGTCCGGGCTGCCGAAGCCGGTCTTGTGGCCCGCAATGTCGTAGATGTCCTTGAGCCCGAACGAGAGGCCGGCCAACGGGCCTTCCTCGGCGCCAGTCACAGCGACGTGGGTGTGTCGACAGAACGCGCCCAGCGTGTCGATGGCGAGGATACTCATGAGTCGAGACGGGAGAACGGAGAGGCGAGACGGGAGACTTCCAGTCTACCACGGGTGCGCGACACGATAGATTTCCTCTTCCAGTTCGATGGGCCGTCGGCATTGCTCATGCCACCAACGCGACACGTATGACTTACCTTCGTTTCCCACTCCTTTGCACGGCTGCGGCGTTCGCGCTGACCGGCTGCGCCAGCGCGCGGCCTGCGAGCCCTGCGGGGCCTCCGGTTCCTGCGGGGCCTGAGTTCCAGATGGGCGATGCCGGCGCCATGGCCCGGGCTCGCGCCGACAGCCTGCGCTATCCGTACACCAAGGGCGACATCGACTTCATGAGCGGGATGATCCATCATCACGCGCAGGCCATCGTCATCTCCCGCTGGGCGCCGTCCCATGGTGCCGACGCCGCGGTGCAGCGTCTCACGGCCCGCATCATCAACGCGCAGTCGGACGAGATCCGGCTCATGCAAACCTGGCTCAAGGACCGCAGCCAGCCCGCGCCGCAAGTGGACACGGCCGGCAATGTCACCATGGCTGGCCATCACGCGATGGCCGGGCACGACATGTCGTCGATGCCGGGGATGGCGATGCCGATGATGCCCGGCATGTTGACCGACGCGCAGATGAAGGAACTCGACGCCGCGCGCGGCCCGGAGTTCGACCGGCTCTTCCTCACGTACATGATACAGCACCACCGCGGTGCGATCACGATGGTGCGCACCCTGTTCGAGTACCCTGGTGCCGGTCAGGACGAAATGGTGTTCAAGTTCGCCAATGACGTGGAAGTCGATCAGGGCACCGAGATCAAGCGCATGGTGACCATGATGCTCGAGAGGGGATTCGTACCGCCGTCGTGAACGGAAGACGTCAGACCTCGGGGCTTTCGACCACCAGCTTCGCCGCATCCATGAACGCCAGGCGCTTCACGGCGACGGTGAGCGGAACGGCCAGCAGCGCGCCTGTTGGTCCCAGGACATAGGCCCAGACGAGGATGGCGGTGAACATCACGAAGGGGCCGAGTCCGAACCCTTCGGCCATGAAGCGCGGCTTGATGATATTGTCGACGATGCTGTTGAGCACGGTGAGCCCGCCGGCGACGATGAGCGCGCGCACCACGCCGAATTCGAGCATCGCGAGGGCGAGCGGGGGGACCATCGACAGCACGAAGCCGATGCCGGGCACAAAACTGAGCACCAGTGCGACGATGGCCCACAGGAATGCCAGGTCAACACCGAGAGCGGCGAGCAGAATCCAGACGCCGACGGCGTAGATCACGCCGGTGATGAGGGTGATCCACACATACTGCTGCACGTCACGCGCCATGGCCTTGAGCAGGCGCTGCGTGCCCGGTGAGAATTCCTTCTCCCCGGCGGTGACACCGCTGCGGCCCATGAAGGTGTTTGACTCGACCAGCAGGAAGATCGCGAGGATCACGATGAGCAACGTGACGCTGAGTGCGCTGCCGACGCTCGCCAGCACGCTGGTCGACAGGCTGATGAGTCGCGCGGGGCTGATGAGTTCCGCGAGCTTCGACGTGGACGCGTCGATGCCGCGGGCGTCGAGCCAGGCCATGCCGTCGGCGAGCAGTTGCGAGAGCCGGTCCTGGTACTGCGGCACGGTCTGCACGAGTGCCGTGGCGGCGTACCCGATGATGCCACCGAAGGCGAGCGCGCCACCAACCACGGACAGGGCGGTGAGCGTGAGGGCGAGCCACAGCGGCAGCCCGCGCGCCCGCAGGTGGTCCTGCAACGGGACGGCGCAGGCGACGAAGACGGCGGCCATGAGCACCGGGTTGAGCACCCCGGCCGCCGAGCGCAGCCCGGCAACGATCACCACCAGTGAAGCCGCGGACACGAGGAGTTGGGTGCGGCGATCAAGCATCATCATGGTCTCCGATTCATTGCGTTTCCTTCCGGCGCACGAATTGTGGCCGACGGGGCTAGTATGGGGATATCATCAGGCGTCGGCAACTCGATCGTCTCTGAATGTCGGCCCCAATCACTCTCTCCGGCTCGTGACCACACCATGATCCCTTCGCGTCTCTTCCCTGCCTGGTTCCGCTGCGCCTCCGGCGCGTGCGGGCTGCTGATCACGGTGGCGTCGACCGGGCTTTCCGCACAGCCTTCGATGGTGGTGCTCGTGCGTCACGCGGAAAAGGCGGCTGTGGCGGGGAATGATCCGCCGCTCAGCGACATCGGGACGGAGCGGGCCGCTGCACTGGCCAGCGCACTCGTGGCATCGCAACCGTCTGCGATCGTCGTGTCGGCGTTGCAGCGCACCGCGTTGACGGCGGCCGTCGTTGCCAGGCAAACCGGCGTGACGCCGCAGGCGATCGCGATGGAGGGCGGTACGGCGGGGCACATCGCGGCCGTGGCCAGGGCGGTGCAGCAGGCGAAGGGTGTCGTGCTGGTGGTCGGTCACAGCAACACGGTGCCGGGGATCATCAGGGCGCTCGGCGGCCCGGCGCTTCCGGAAATTTGCGACGCGACCTACAGCTACTTTTTCGTGCTCGTGCCGGCGCGCGATGGACAACCGGCCGCATTGACGATGTCACATTTTGGCGCCGCGGAACCGACCCCGCCTGCGTCGTGCGCGGCGATGATTCCCAGGTAGCGCGAGCACTCCATTCCCCAATTCGAATAACGTTTCAGAAGGAGACTGTCCATTGTCGATACCCCGCGCGTTCATGACGACGTCCATCGCCCTGGCCTTGACGTCGGTGCCGTTCTTCGCAACCACGGCTGCTGCGCAGGCTGCCACGACAGAAAGTGCCGCGTCGCCGCCGGTCGCACCGCAGCCGAACGGCGATCGCTACCGCGATGGCATGATCATCTGGGAAACGCCCGCGGGCGCCCAGGTGCCATTCCTGCTGAAGTTCAATGTCAATACGCAACTCCGCTATCTCAATACCATGGACAGCGACCAGTCGTTCACCGATCATCTCGGCGTCGAACACCCGGTGCATGTGCGCAACGACATCACGGTCAATCGTGCGATGTTCATCCTGGGCGGGTATGTGTTTGATCCGCGGGCACGCTACAGCTTCACGGTGTGGACGTCCGCCGGTGCCGCGTCGATCATTGTCGCCGGCAATATCGGCTGGTCGTTCAACAAGGCGCTTACGATCACGGGCGGCTACACGGGTGTTCCGGGCAGCCGGTCACTGGTGGCCACGTTCCCGTTCTTCACGGCGACCGACCGCAGCATGGCCGACAACTTCTTCCGTCCGGGGTTCACGCAGGGTGCGTGGGCGAACGGAGAAATCGCCAAGGGCCTGAGCTACCTGGCGTTCGTGGGCAATGGTCTCAATACGCTGAGCATCTCGGCCAACAAGATCGATACGCACCTGCTCGTGTCCGGCAGTGTGTGGTGGGAACCGCTGGGCGCCTTCGGTGAACCCGGCAAGTCGCGCAACATGTATGACGATTACTTCGCGTCCAAGGACGTTCGCATTCGCCTGGGGACAGCGTTCACGCGATCCCGCGAAGACCGTTTCTCCAATCTCGATCAGTCGAGTCCCGAGAACACGTCACTCTACAATTCCGACGGTGTGCTGACGTTCTCGACCGGTGCGTTTGCGCCGGGCGTGACGGTGGACCAGGCGACGTACCAGATGTGGGCGGCCGACGCCGGCATCAAGTGGAACGGGGTGGCGGTCAACGGGCAGTACTTCATGCGTCGCATCTACGATTTCGACGCCGACGGACCGATGCCACTGGCAGAAACAAAGGACCGCGGCGCCGAGTTCTCGGCGAGTGTGTTCGTGGACCCGAGAAAGACGATGCTGTATGGCCGTGGCGGGTGGGTGAACGGGCAGTTCGGTGACTCCTACGAGTACGGCGCCGGCGTCAAGTGGCACTTCCTTCCAACGGAGCGACTCTGGATCAGCACCGAGTTGTTCAAGGTGCACAAGGCGCCATACAGCGGCGCCTTCACGCCGTATACAGCCGGGATGACGGGCTGGGTGCCGATGCTGCAAACGGTGCTCGCGTTTTGAGAATCATCGGTTCCTGACCGGATCCACGAGCAGGTTCATGATGAGACGGACCATCAGGTCCTTGTTCGACGCGGCGCTTTCGGCAATGAGCAGTGCCAGCGCCGTCAGGGCCAACGGGTTGATTCGGTGCCCCATGCCTTCCTGTTTGAGGTAAAGCATGAACAGGAAGGAGCCGATGCGCTTGTTCCCGTCGGAGAACGGATGGTCCTTGATGACGAAGTACAGCAGGTGAGCCGCTTTCTCTTCGCGCGAGTGATACAACGGCTCGCCGAACATGGTCTGTTCGATGCTGCCAAGAATCCCGTCCAGCGCTTCGCCACGCGGATTGCCGAACAATGCAGTCGCTTCGCCCCGCGCCATCAGCTCGCGCTTGAAATCGGCGATCGCGTGCTGGGCTTGCGCGAGGTCCAGTACTCCCGACGAGGGGCGTGCGCCGGGCGGCGGAGCGAGCCGGCCTTCGTCGTACTCGAGCAGGAGCCGCCACGTGTCGGCGTAGCCGACGATCAGGTCAAGCACCGCGCGGCCGGTGTCGTCTACCAGTGACTGGTTCTGCAGCGTGCGGGCGAGGAGATCGAGCGTCTGGCGCGCTTCGACCAGGCCACGTTCGGCCAAGCGGCGCTCGTTCAGCGTGTAGCCGCGCAGGAGGTGTTCGCGCAGGGTGTTGGTAGCCCAGATGCGGAATTGGGTGCCGCGTTTGGAATTGACCCGGTAGCCCACCGAAAGGATGGCGTCGAGGTTGAAGAACTCCACTTGGTAGGTTTTTCCGTCGGCCGCAGTTGTTGCAATTTTTGCAACAACTGCCTCTCGCACCAGTTCTCCCGTTGCGAAGACAGCCCGCAAGTGCCTGGAAATCACGGACTTGTCGCGGTCGAACAACTCTGCCAACTGGCTCAGAGACAGCCAGACTGAGTCTTGTGCCAGACGAACATCTACTTGTACCTGTCCGCCAAGGTCCTGATAGACGATCACCTCACCACCAGTGTGGAATTCAGCGGCAATCATTTCGCGCCCTCGAAATCCTCGTTGGTCGCCCCAAGCCATGCGAGAGCGGCCTGTTCGACGATTGACTCGTTGATTGCATCATCGCCCGATACCGTGGAATTGCAGCCTCAACCTCTTTCCTGCGCTGTCTGTGCGGCCAATCTAGCCTATATCTGTCACCGACCTGTCACTCGACGAGTTCCAGGAGCCGAACCGTTCAACTGATACTACTTCGGCTTCATGGACCGCCGCAGGCAGGTCGTGATGCCACGACCTGCCTGCGATCACGTCAGGGCCACGACAACGACGGGCGCGCTCCAGGAAGCCGGATGCTTTCCAGAGGCGCGACCGTTCGCGCCTGCGGAAGCGCACTGCTGCGATCGTACACCACCACCGGCGGCTGGCTGGCGTATGGGTTTCGCGCCGATGTGTTGGAGTACGGAGATCCGTAGGCCGAGTACGGATTGTTGATCGACGTGGGCGAGTATTTCGAACCGTACGCTCCGTAGGGATTGGACACGGACTCAGGGTCATAGCGATTGGCGTTGAGGCGGCCAAGATACTGTCCGTCCTGTGCAATCACGCGCCCGCCGCTGGTCGTGTACGGGTTCGTTGCACCGATTGACGAGTACGGGCTGATACGCGAGTCGGTTTTCGGCACGGGAGTACCGATGTAGGGGTTGGTGCTGAGGTAGGTCGGACTCTGTGCCGCGAGCGGACGGCCGAGCCCGGCGACAAGACACAGGGTCACGAGCAGGCGGACTGCGGCGATGGCACGCAGGGACATGATGGACTCCGGTTTGAAGGTGAGCGGGTACGATGCACGGGGGGTCTGACAGTCACGCACACGACGCGGTATTCACGATCGGCCGCGCGGTCCGGCGGTTATGCCAGCGGATTGGCCGTACCGGCCAGGCTGAGGCCGGACGGCTGGATTCATTGCGACTCCGCACGCAGAATACTGCGGGCGCCCTTTCCTCTCTTCACCCCGCGTGCCATGCGCTTCCTGCCTTGCTCCCTCGTCGCCGCCAGTGCGCTGCTCCTCGCCTGCGGCGGCAATGACGCCGTCACCGGGCCGAACAACAACTGCGCCGTCACGCCGCCCAACGGCACGATGACCGCTGCGGTGAACGGCGAGCCCTTCACCGCCGCCTTCTACGCCCAGGCCACGATCCAGAACAGCGTGGCGAGCGGGCCCAATATCGTTCAGGTGAACGGCGTATCCTGCCCGGTGGCTGGCGCCGTGACCGGCCGGCAGCTCCTCATCACGATCGGCCGTCTCACACCGATCACGCCCGGAACCTATCCACTGGATGCGGCCAGCCAGTTGCAGCCGCCGCAGTCAGGATACTCCGGCATCGGGACGGTGACGCTCGCGCCCAACCTCTGGTATACCAACATGAGCGACGCAACAGGTCCAGGCTCCGGCTCGATCACGTTCACCACCGTGACCGCCACCCGACTGGCCGGTACCTTCCAGATGGTGGCCGTGGCCGTATCCTCCAACGCATCCTCGGCACAGCAACGCGTGACGGTCACCAACGGGGTGTTCGACGTGAACGTCCCCTGACGCGGGGTTGCTGACGGCTCACTCCCAGGTGTCGTACACCGGCTGGTACATCGCCGCCGCGACCGCTCCCGCCAGGTCCGCCGGCTCCGTCTTGCGCGCGAGTCCGCGCCGAAACGCGATGGCGGCCACTTCGATGGCAATCGCGTGTGATACTTCACGAATGCGACCCAGGTCGGGGTAGATGCGGCCCATCGCCAGGTCGTCGTCCGTCACCATGCCCGCCAGCGTCCTTGCGGCCGCCGAGAACATCTCGTCGGTGACGCGTGACGATCCGGCGACGTACACGCCCAGGCCCACGCCGGGGAAGATGTAGGCGTTGTTGCCTTGCCCCGGCACATGCGTGCGACCGGCATGCGTGACCGGTGCGAATGGACTGCCGCTCGCAAAGATCGCGCGTCCACCGGAGGCGATGTACGCCTGTTCGGCCGTGCACTCCGCCCGGGATGTCGGATTCGACAACGCCAGTACGATGGGACGTTCGTTGTACCGCGATACGGCTTCGAGCACTTCGGTCGTGAACATGCCCGGCGTGCCCGACACACCGATGATGGCGTGCGGTTCGAGCATGTCGACGGCCGATAGCAGGTCGTGCGTGTGCGGATGATCGTGGGCGTAGCGCTTCTTGTGTTCGGCCAGGTCGGTGCGCGACTGCACGATGAGACCCTTCGAGTCGACGAACCAGCATTGCTTTCGCGCGATGTCCTCCGGCACCCCTTCAGCCTTGAGCGCTTCCACGACAAGGTCGGCGATACCGATGCCCGCCTCGCCGGCACCAAGGAACAGCAGGCGCTTGGCGGTGATGGGCACGCCGCTCAGTCGTGCGGCGGAGTAGAGTCCGGCAAGCGCCACCGACGCCGTGCCCTGAATGTCGTCGTTGAACGTGCACACGCGATCGCGCCAGCGCTCTAGCAACGTGAAGGCGTTGTGATTGCCGAAGTCCTCGAACTGCAGGCACGCATTGGGAAACCGTTCCTGCACGGCCTCCACGAACTCGTCCACGAGGGCGTCGTATTCCGGGCCGCGCAGTCGCGGCGTGGCGCGACCCACGTAGGTCGGGTCGGACAACAGGGTGGCGTTGTTGGTGCCCACGTCGAGCGTGATGGGCAGGCATTGTGAAGGCGGCACGCCGGCGCAGGCGGTGTAGAGAATCAGCTTGCCGATCGGGATGCCCATGCCGTTGGCACCGAGATCGCCGAGTCCGAGGATGCGCTCGCCATCGGTGGCGACAATCATGCGCACGTCGTCGTGGGGCCAGTTGGCCAGGATGCGGGCCACCTGTCCACGATCGTCGGGCGTGATGTACACGCCGCGGCTGCGACGAAAGATGCGACCCCAATGCTGGCACGCTTCACCCACGGTGGGCGTGTACAGGACGGGCATGAACTCGGCGAGGTGATCGATGACGAGCCGGTAGAAGAGCGTGACATTGCGATCGTGCAGTGACACCAGGTACGTGTACTGCTCGAGCGGGGTTCGCTTTTCGCGCACGGCGGGGAGCACACGGGCGAGCTGCTCTTCGATCGCCATCACGCGCGGCGGCAGAAGTCCGCGAAGGCCCAGCAGGTCGCGTTCGACGTCCGTGAACGCGGTGCCCTTGTTGAGCACGGGATCATGCAGAAGGTCGGCACCGCGCTTGGGCTGTGACGAAACGAGCAAGGTGACTCCAGGAAATTCCGGTGGAAACGCCCCCGTTCGGGGCGACTGGGTCGCACCAATCGACGGTGCGGGGCTGATCCCGGCAAGCGACGCCGGGGAGCCTATCAATCTGCACGGTTGCGGTTCGCTACGCTGCCGGGTAACCGTGTGCCAACATGTCCGACTCCATACTGGCGTCCATCCAACCCATTGTCCTCGTCGGCGGCCGCAGCCGGCGCTTTGGACGGGACAAGCTGCGAGAGCCGCTTGGCGAGGCGAGTGCAGAATGGCTCGTGGACCGGCCCATTCGCGCGTTGCGCGAGGTGTTCGGCGCCCGGGTCGCGGCGGTGGGGGCGTGCGATCCGGAGGTGGCGGCGCGCTTCGACTGGCAGTTGCCGGATCACTATCCGGGGACTGGGCCGGCCGGCGGGATTCTCGCCGCGCTCGAGAATTCGGCTGGCGATGTGTTCGTACTGGCGGGGGACTTGCCGAACATCACGGCTGGGGCGGTGCGCGCGGTGCTGGCTGGCGCGAGTGCGGCTTCGGAGGCGTGGGTGGTGCTGGCGGAGGCTGAGGGGGTGCACCCGTGTATCGGGCTGTATCGGCGGGAGGTTCAGTCGTTGCTTGGCATGAGATTGGCGTTTGGAATACGGAGTCTGTACGATCTGGCGCCGGAAGGGATGTTGGAGGTGGTGAGGATCGAGGTGGGGGAGGCGAAGAACGTCAACTGGAGTACTGAGTTCTGAGAGTGAACAGCTGTTCCCTCCCGACTCCACACTACTTCAGGCGGGCGCCAACTTCGTTCGGAGGAGGACCACCGCGTCGCGGGCGAGGGGGTCCAAGCCTGCGCCGCCGGACTCGAGGTGGGTGATGATGGCCGCGCACATGCGGGGGGTCCAGAAGCTGCGAAGGTGGTCGGCCGTGGCGGTGGCGGGTTGATCGCCGGGGAGGGTGCGAAGATTCCTGGCGATCTCGTTGGCCATGCGGACGAGCTTCTGGGCGGTCATGGTGCGCCGACGCCGATGGGTTCGGCGACCTGCACGAACTCGGCGCCATGGAAGGCCAGGGCCCCGTCGCGACGGGCCACCGCGATCAGGGTCATGCCGTGGAGCTTGGCGCGATCGACGGCGAGGGAGGTGGGGGCGGAAATCGCGACGATGGTGGAAGCTCCGTATGTGGCGGCCTTTTCGACCATCTCGAACGAGCAGCGGCTGGTGATGACGAGGAAGCCGTCGCTGGCCTTCTGTCCGGCGCGAAGCAGTGCGCCGATCAGCTTGTCGAGCGCGTTGTGGCGCCCCACGTCCTCGCGGATGGCCACGATGTCGCCGTCGGCGGTACACCAGGCGGCAGCGTGGACTGCATGCGTTTGCTGGTTCAAGGCCTGACCGTGTTCCAGTGCGGCCAGTGCGCGATGCACCGACGCCAGGTGCACGGTGGCCCGCCGTCGCGTACGCACCGCTGCCATGGGCAGCGCGTCGAGCTGATCGATACCGCACAGGCCGCAGCCGGTGCGGCCGGCCGTGTTGCGCGCACGGTCGCCGATGCGCGGCGTCGCCCACGGTGCAAACGACACGCGCAGTTCGATACCACGCTCCGCTTCATGTATCTCGACACGCCGGATATCCGACGCCTGCTCGATGACGCGCTCGGTGAAGCTGAAGCCGAACGCGAAGTCCTCGAGGTCCTGCGGCGTGGTCATCATGACGGCGAACGGCGTGCCGTCATAGACGACGTTGACGGGCGTCTCCACCGGCACGTCGCGCGTGGAGTCGGACGCTTCGCGCCCGTCGAACCAGAAGGCGCGCGCGGCCAGCGATGCGCTGGACGGCCATTCAGCGCGCGGCATTGGCGGTGACCTTGGCGCCGTTGGACGGTGCGCGCTCGATGCGTCGCAGGAACGCGGCGCGCCGCAGGTCTTCCTGCTGCCATTCGGTGATGCCCGCCGTGCGCGACACCTGCACTGCCGTGACCTTGTACTCGGGGCAGTTGGTGGC